>NZ_JBVHEP010000026.1:0-139714 GCF_055562795.1 Streptomyces sp. NPDC016851 | reverse complement strand
GCTGGACTGGTACAACTACCACCGACCCCACACCGGCATCGGCGGCCACACCCCAGCCAGCCGCGTCACCAACCTGTCCGGACAGCACACCTAGTCGAGGAACCCCAGCGCGTTGTCGGGCTCGCACTGCGGGCCGGGCTTGACCCCCTCGGCGAGGGCGTGCAGTGCCTGCTCCTGGGTGACGCCCTTCGAGCGCTTCCCGGCGTTCCAGCAGCCGCCGACGTGGATGTAGACCGCGTCCCTGCCGGACAGGCCGCGCTCGATCAGCCAGTCCGGCTCCGCTGGCCGGGCGGCGATGCCGCGCTGGAGCTCCTCCTCGCGCCGCTCTGCGTCTGCGATCTGTCGCCGCACCCGGTCCAGGGTGAGGATCAGCCAGGTCTCCAGGGTGCGGAGGCGCGGCAGATCAGGCGGCAAGTCGTTCACGCGTTCGATTCTAGGAGATAGGCTGCCCCGCGCACCCAGAGGGGCAGAGGAGACCCATGGACCTCGGCGAGGCGGCCCGCAAGCTCGGCGTCGACCCGGCCGCCCTGTCGACCGTGAACGCGCTGTACCGGCGCGAGCCCGGGCAGAACACCCAGGACACGCACGACAGCGTCACAGATGTTCGTTTATGAGAACTGCCGCGCGCGACAGCCGCAGCCCGAAGCTGCCCGGTGCGACTGAGCTCATGCAGAGTCGGCGCCGCGGCGCAGCGTGAACCAGAAAGTCGGGACCGGGTTCGTGCCGGGCGTCACGTCGTCCAGCTGCCACCCGGCGAACATGGCGCTGAGTTCGTCCGCGGTGACGCCGGACCACGAGTCGTCAAACGCCCCGGGCCCGTACCCGAACATCAGCAATCGCGCACCGGGGGCGGCACGCTTGCTGAGGCCGGCTGCGTAGGCATCGCGGCGGTGCGGTGGAATCCCGCAGTAGCAGCTCAGGTCGAAGAACAGGTCGTACGGACCGGGCACGCCCACCTCGTCGAGACGGGTGGCGTCCCCGCACAGCACCGTGACGTCCGCTCCAGCAGCGTCGGCCTTCTCCCGGGCCTGCCGTACCGCGCGGTCGACCAGGTCGACGGCCGCCACCCGCCAGCCGTGCCGGGCCAGGTACACCGCGTTGGTCCCGGTGCCGCAGCCGAGTTCGAGGACCTGGCCCGGCATCAGCGCACCGGGCCCCTCTATCAGGGCCACCAGCTCGGGCGGCGTGATGCCGCTGTCCCACGGCGGCTTGCCGTCCCGGTAGAAGTCCTCCAACACGCGGCGCACGAAACCCTCTTGCTCGAGCTCCGCAGCCGTCCGAGTCTCGCCCATCGCTACCCCTCCAAGAAATTAGAGTTCATCTCTAGTGACTGACTCTAGAGATAGACTCTCAGCATGGATGCGGTCAAGGGATCCGACGGACAGAACGTCAAGCGCCCCGACAAGAGGGCCGAGCGCTCGCGGCGTACTCGCGAGAAGATCATTGCGGCGGCGCGGGAGCTGTTCGTCGCGCAGGGGTACGGTGCGACAAGCCTTCAGGAGGTTGCGGATCGCGCGGGTGTGGCCGTCCAGACCGTGTACTTCGTATTCCGAAACAAGCGCGCGCTGTTCAAGGACGTCATCGACACGTCCATCGCGGGCGACGTCGAACCGGTCGCCACGATGGACCGCGACTGGTTCCGCGCCGCGTGCGACGAGCCCACCGCGGCCGGGCAACTGCGCGCCCACGTACGGGGTGTACGCGACATCCTCGGCCGGGTCGCCCCGATCATGCCGTTGATCGCGGCTGCGGCCGCCACGGACCCGGAGATCGCCGCGCAGTGGCCCGCCGGCCCCGACCCGCGCTATACCGTCCAGCACGCCGCAGCGAAGGCACTGACCTCCAAGCCCGACGCCCGCCCCGACGTCGATACCGCCCGCGCAGCCGACCTGCTGTACGGGCTGCTCAGTCCGGAGCTATACCTGATCTTCGTCCGCGACCGGGGCTGGTCCCCCGACGCCTGGGAGGAGTGGGCATGTGTGGCCCTCACTACCCACCTCTGCACAGACCACGAGTAGGCCACCGACTCTTCGGCGACAGCCGCCGAAGCAGAGTCCGCGACCGGCTACGGCTGCCGAAGCTGACCGGGACGCTCACGCCGCTGCACCGTCGTCATCATCGTCAAGCCCGGCAGCGTCCGGGTTGCGCAGCGGCCGCAAGACCCCGCCGGCCGGGGCGGAGGCGGTGAAGCTGTAGCGGCCCAAGACGTTGAGGTTGCGGTGCTCCAGCGGGGAGAGTCGGGCGATGTCCTCGTCCCGGACCTCGTGGCCCTCGGCGCGGAGCTGGGCGACAGCAGCGTCGATGTACCGGGTGGTCCAGAGCACCACGGCGTTGAGGACCAGACCGAGCGATCCGAGCTGGTCCTCCATGCCGTCCCGGTACGCCTGGTGGATGGTGCCGCGCTTGCCGTGGCACACGTCGCGGGCCAGCTTGTGGCGGGACTCCTGCACGGTGAGCTGGCGGTTCATCTGGCGGCGGTAGGTGTCGTCGACCGGGTCGACGACACGGAGCAGGTGCTCGGTCTTGGCGATCCGCCCGTACTCGGCGAACGCCTGTCCCAGCGGGGTCGGGTGGCCCTCGCGTCCGAACATCCGCAGCAGGTCGTAGGCGCGGACATGGTTGGTGACCAGGGAACCGGCGACCCGCAGCATGTCCGGCCAGTGAGTGATCACCTTGTTCAGGTTGACCCGGTTGCGGGCCAGCGGCTCCAGCGGCCCGTACGTGCCTGTCTCTACGCCGGGAAGGGACGCGCGCCAGAATCGTTGGTCGTCCAGATCCTTGAACCGGGTGCTGAAGTTGTAGCCCAGGATGCGGAAGATGCCGAACACGATGTCGCTGTACGAGGCGTTGTCGGTGGCGACCATCTCCGGCTTCACCCCGCCGTCGAGGTTCAGCAGTGCGTCCAGGATGTGCAGGGAGTCGCGAGGGGTGCCCGGCACCACCATCTGCCCGATCCCGGCGACCTGGTCGTTGACGGCGTTGAGCCAGGTGATGCCACGCTTGAACCCGAAGTACTTCGGTGACGGGGCGGCCCCGCCCTGTGGGCCACTCTTGGCCAACCCAACCGGGCCGAGCAGATGGCCCGAGCCCTCACCGACCTGGATGAGCAGGCGCAGGCGCTATCCGAGACCGAGCCATGCGTAAGCGGTGGCTGCTGCCTGTGGCTGCAGGGGCTTGGCCGCCCGGCTCCCGAGGGCATCCCGGCCGCCACAGCAGAATTTCCTACGGCTCGGACATCGGGTGCGTGGCCCGGCTAGAGTGAGGGCGAGCCGTGACTGGCGTGTCGAGATGGGCGTAACCATCGGGGAGCGGCTTCGTCACATGGACGTGTGCCGCGCGCCTGGGCTTCTTGGGAGCAACCTGGGAGGCACCGTCGTGGTTCGGCACTTATACCCCTCACCTCTGGACATCGGTCGGCCGTTATTGGTCGGGATCCTCAACATCACCGCAGATTCGTTCTCGGACGGCGGCAGGTTCCTGGCCGCTGAGGATGCGGTGGCACATGCGCGGCGGCTGTGGTCGGAAGGGGCCGATATCGTCGAGCTGGGCCCTGCGGCCAGCCACCCGGGAGCCCAGCAGGTGACTGCTGCTGAGGAAATACGGCGGCTGACCGTCGTCATTGACCGGCTGGTCGCCGAGGATGTGCCGGTGTCGGTCGACTCCTTCCTGCCGGAGACCCAACGCTTCGCAGCGGCGCGTGGGGCCGCGTACGTGAACGACATCCAAGGCTTCCCCGACCCGGCCCGGTACGAAGAACTCGCCGACACCGACTGCCGGCTCATCGTCATGCACTCTGTGCAGCGCCTGGGGCCCGCCACCCAGATGAAGACCGATCCCGCCGCGGTGTGGGCGGGGATCGAGGAGTTCTTCGCCGAGCGGCTGGCTGCGCTGGAAGCGGCCGGCATCGGCCGGAAACGGCTGGTCATCGATCCAGGGCTGGGCTACTTCCTGGGCACAAGCCCGGAACCGTCGCTGAGAGTGCTGGCACATCTTGAGCAGTTGAAGGCCAGGTTCGACGTGCCGGTCCTGGTTTCTCCCTCCCGGAAGTCGTTTCTTCGGGCGCTTACCGGGAGCAGTCTTTCGGAGATCGGCCCGGCAACTCTGGCGGCGGAGCTGTACGCGGCATGCCACGGGGCGGACTACATCCGCACCCACAACGTTGCCGCCATCCGGGATGCGCTCACCGTCTTCAACGCTCTGGACGCGGCCAAGGTAGGTACGTGATGGAGCAGCGAGAGGCGATCGTCGCGGTGGTGCGGCGAGGCGAGCGGGTGCTCGTCATCCAACGAGGCCCGCTAGCACGGCTGCCGGGGTACTGGGCTCCCCTCAGCGGCAAGGACGAAGTCGAGACCGCGCCTCGACTCGCTACTCCGGGCCAGTGACCGACGGCAGCGCCTCGACGACGAAAAACAGGAAGCAGGGCTTGGTCGAAAGGTCGTCGAAGGCGTCGGGGAACAGTGCCCGGGCGGCTGGGTCAGGCTGCGGCTCGCTGATGACGGACAGACCAAAGCCCGCGGTGGTGAAAGCGTCGATCATTGCGTGCAACGGCTTTCGCCAGAGTCGCATCGGGGTGGACTGCCCGCCGAGCATCCAGTCGAAGGTGTAGCTCGTGGTCGCGAAGTAGTCGGGCCGAGGGTCCCGGAACGTGTACGCCGTGACCGGGTGATCCACGGACACGATCAGCCGGCCGCCGGGCCTGAGTACTCGCCGAAACTCGGCCAGCGTCGGCCCCCAGTTCTCCAGGTAGTGCAGGACCAGCGACGCGACCACGTCGTCGAACGCACCGTCTTTGAACGGCAGGCGCTCGCCCAGGTCGGCCACGTGCAGGGCTACGTCATCACCGAGCCTCTGCCTGGCCAGTGCGAGCATCCCGGCGCTGACGTCGATCCCGGTGGCGACCGCGCCGCGGTCGCGCAGTGCGGCGGTCAGTGGGCCCGAGCCGCAGCCGGCGTCCAGGACTCGGTGGCCAGCCACGTCTCCGGCGAGGGCTAACATCGCGGGCCGTTCGTAGTACGCGTTCACGAGGTTGTTCTCGTTCTCCGCCGCGTACGCCTCGGCGAAACTGTCGTAATCGTTCACCCGGGCCGGTTCCGCAGCATCGGCGAAGCTCTCGGGTATGTCGGTTGCGCGTTCCATCGTCGCAGCCTAGAGCCAGGCGGGCCCCCGCCGCGCTGAATAGTGCAAGGCCGGAACACTGCCTCTTCACCAGTAGGACGGTGGTGTGGAGGAGGCGGAGTACCGGGTGTGGGTGCGCGCGCCGGAGCACGTGCGCCCTGTCCACGGCGTCGACTACGACCAGGTCGCCACCGAGCACCTGAAGCCGCCGCAGCAGTCGGTCGTCCAGGAGGTAGTCGGGGAGCGCCGACCGTCGGGATGAGTGCTGCAAAAGCCGGGCGACGGTCGCGGCCCGGCTGGCGCGGTGCTGCACGCACCGGACTGCGAAGAGGCGTCGCAGGGCGCGCCGCTGCTCGACCTGGACCAGGCCCTGAACGTCGCGGAGAGCCCGGCGACGCGGTTGTGCACGCTGTGCGGATGCGCTCAGGAACTCACGCCCGTCCTGCGCGGCTTCGACCATGGTGCCGACTCTTCAAGCGACGCCTCCTGACCCCGCCCGCTGGCAGATCGAGGAAGACTGAAGCGCGTCCCGCCGTGATCCTTGGCGAAGTTGTGCACGGCTGCCGCGGCATCGGCCTTGCCGCGGCAGCCGTACGTTCAAGTGGCGAGGGGCGGACGTCTGGGGGTCAGGGGGCGTCGGCGAGCTCTTCGATCTGGTGGGCGAGGTGTGAGTCGGGGCGGAAGACCTGGAAGCCCCACTCTTCGACTTCGTTGACCTGGAGGCGGCCGACTGCTTCGCGCAGAGCGAGGGTGGGGCGGTGACGGGGGGCGCCGGCGGGAGAAGGGTGTGAGTTGGACGTGGGTGTCCACGGTGACGGCCTGGTGGGCCCAGTGGTCGGCGTCGCGGAGTTCACCGCGGCCGAGGTGGAACAGGTGGAGGCGGTGGGCGGCGGTGGCGCTGCCGGCGCCGGCCGCGAACTGCCACCACCACTGGGCTCCTTCAGAGGAGTCGGCGAGGCTGAGCAGGCAGGCGAAGTGCAGTGCGCCGTCGATGCAGGCGGGCTCTTCGCCGAATTTCGCCAGGTGCGCGGCAGCGCTGTCGCTGTAGAGGAGCGCTGCGGTGAGGCCTGGAGGTCTTTGTCGGCACGGGAAGCGGCCCTCGGGGCTAGCCGGGTGCCGAACATGAGGGTGGCTGTGACCTCGTGGACGACTTCCTGCTTCAGCTCGGTGACGCCTTCGTCGGTGAAGTCATCGGGCAGGGCGGCCTGCGCCATGACGTCTTGGATGCTGCGCGGCACGGTGTTACTCCTTCTCCTCGTCGCCAACCGAGATGTCCAGGCCGAGTTTGCTGGCGATGCGTTCACGGGCCGAGCGCCGGTGTCCGCGGACGGTGTCCGGCTTGATGCCCATGATGTTGGCCACTCGCTGCGTGGAGTAGCCCAGGATGGTTCTGCACGTGGGAGCGGGGAACGTTTGCCGACGGCTTTGGACAGCACTTAGCGATCACCGGGCCCGAGAATGTCGATGAGAAGTAGCAACGCTGCGGGGGTAGTGGGGTGTTGAGGCTCCTTGAGGGCAGGCCCCGTCTGACAACCAGGGCAGGTTTGGGGCGTCACGGACTGTCAGGGGCGGCCGCATGCCATCGCGAAGCGACGCTCGAAGAAGCGGCTCTTGACCGGCCGTGGCGCGGGTCCGGTGCCGTCAGCCCAGGCCCGGCGGTGTCCAGTCGGCATGCCGCAGGATGGTGTGGACGGTCGCGCGGGAGGGGGCCAGCCGGAGAGCGGTGTTGCGCACGGCGACGGCCAGGGGGTTCGTCAGCTGTTGGCCCATCCGGCCGGCCTGATGGGCCGCGCGGGCGACGGACTGGCTGCGCGGCCGGCGCTCGGTGTCGTAACGGGCCAGCGCCGATTCGACGGTGGGCTCGGTGGCGAGTGCGGCGGCCAGCACGGCTGCGTCCTCCAGTGCCTGGCAGGCGCCCTGGCCCAGGTTCGGGGTCATGGCGTGGGCCGCGTCACCGAGCAGGACTATCCGGCCTGTAGTGAAGGAAGACAAGGGTGTCACCAGTTCGTGGATGTCGTGGTGCAGGACGGCGTCGGACCGGGTCGCGCCCAGCAGCTCGGGGATCGGATCGTGCCAGTCGCTGAAGCGGCGGCGCATCGCGGCGAGGGCGTCCGTGTGCCGTGCCCCGGGCGGTGAGTTGAGCACCGCATGCCACTCGGCCCGGCCGTCAGTGAACGCGATGTGGCCGAACTCGGCGCCCTTGCCCCAGGTCAGCTCGAAGTCGGTGGCCAATTCGACCGGGCGCTCGGTGATGGCGCGCAACACGGTCGACCCGCTGTAGGCCGGGCCGGGGTGCTGAGGGAACAGCTGGGCGCGCAGCCGGCTGCCCACTCCGTCGGCGGCCACGACCAGATCCGCATCGAGGGCGGCGTCCCCGACCAGTAGCCGGACTCGGTCGGGACCGGAGCGGTCGACGGACGTCACCTCGGCCCCGACCACCAGGCACTCGGACGGCAGCTCCGCGCGCAGCAGGCGGTGCAGCACGGCCCGGGGGATGCCGACGATCGGCGTGCCCAGCGCGCGCTCAAGAGCGGTCCCGTCCATCCGTGCCAGCCAGCCGCCACCAGGGACACGGGTGCCTCCGGTGTACTGCGGCCGCGCAGCCGCGCGCACGGCCTCGCCGACGCCGAGAACGTCCAGAGCACGGATGCCGTTGGCGTGCAGGGAGATGCCCGCACCCACGTCAGCGAGGACGGGGGCCCGTTCGGCAACCCTCACCTCCCAGCCGATCAGGCGCAGACCGATCGCGGCGGCCAGCCCGCCGATACCTCCGCCCACCACCACCGCGCTGCCACCCATACCGGCCCTCCCTCGTCCGCCCTGCCGTGATCCTTCTACAGGTGTAGAAAAGGAGAGTAACCCCATCCTCTACAGGTGTAGAAAAGGGGGATGCCCACAGATCGACGTACCGTCCTCGCCGATGCGGCCATCGGCGTACTCGCCGAGGCCGGAATCCGGGGCCTGACCCATCGCGCGGTCGACCGGGCAGCAGACCTGCCACCCGGCACCACCTCCGCCTACTACCGCACCCGCCAGGCACTGCTCACCGCACTGGTCCGGCATCTGGTCGCCCTTGACCAGGCAGAACTCCAGGCGATCGGGGAACAGGCGCCGGTGCCGCGGAATGCCGAGGAACTGGTGGCCGGGATCGCTGCCTTCGTCGAGCAACGGCTCACAGGGGAGGGACGGCGACGCTCCCTCGCGCGCTACGCCTGCGCCCTCGAGAGTGTGCACCACCCCGAGCTGCAGGAGATCCTCGTGCCGCGCCAGAACGCAGCACGACAAGCCGCGCGCGACTTCCTGGCCGCGCAAGGCGTCACAGACGCCGAGGACCGTACTGTCACGCTGCTGACCTGTGTGGACGGATTGGTTTTCGACCGCCTGGTGGGGGGCGGAACCGTGTCGGACCAGGAGATCCGCGGGCTGGTGGCGGCAGCGCTCCGATAGCCCCACACCTGCCGGCACCGGGCGTGCCTGAACGACCAGATGCTCCCGGGGGCCCCGCTGGCGGAAAGGGCCCGATGGTAGGAGCGCGATGCTCGGGGCGGGCGACGAGCTCGTTCAGCCAGTGGCGGCATCCTGCCGACGGCGGCGGCCCGGGCCTTGGTGCTGGCGAGCCGGTAGGACTCCGTTCCGGTCTCGATGATGTTGCCGCCGAAGGTGAGCCGGCCCACGATGGCCGCGCAAAGCCGCGGGTCGGTAAAGGTTTCCCCCCCCAAACGATTCGTTCGAGGCGATGGCGACGCTGTTCTCCCCGTCCCGCTCGGTCAGAACCTGGAACAGCAACTCCGCCCCGCGGCGGTCCAGTTCCATGTATCCGAGCTCGCCGATCGCGAGGAGGTCCACCCGGCCGTAGCAGGCGATGGTCTTGGTCAGCACCTTCTCGTCCGCGGCCTCGACCAGTTCGTTGACCAGCTTGGTGGCGGGTGTGTAGCGGACCCGGTAGCCCGCCATGGCGGCCTCGGTGCCCAGCGCGATCAGCAGGTGCGATTGCCGGTGCCCGAGTCGCCGATCAGGCAGAGGGGCAGTCCCTTTTGACCCAGTCGCAGGTGGCCAGGGTGTGGATGACGGCCGGCTGGTCACGGGCGGCGGCTTCGGCCAAGTCGGGGAACTGGACCCGGATGGTGGGCAGCCGCAGCATACGGCATGCCTGGTCGACGGCGGCGTCGGCAGCCTGTTCGGTCAACCCGCGGTGGTGTTGGAACGTCACGGCGTCACTCTCCCTGTTTTTCACCTTGCCGGTCTATGACCGGGTCCAAGTGCCGTCGATGGACTGACCCACAACGATCGGCCGAGCGGCCTTCCACGGCTCCGCCTCCTGCTTGCCCCGACGAGAGCTACGTCGTGGACAGGCCGGTCACCGATCCGTGGAGACGACTCTGCCCCCGCTGCCCGGAGGAAGCGGGAGCAGGACGGGTGAGCTAGGCAGCGGGCTCGTACGTCACGCTCTGGTCCGGGCAGCCCACCGACACGCCGTACAGGGCCGCCACTTCCCTCCGACGAAGCCAGCCGAGCCTTCCACCTGGTGTGGACCTCCTACGCGGTGCTGGCGAGATCGACCCGGATCTGGCCGCCGAGCCGTTCGTCGCCGGGCCCGATCGCCTGGAGCGACAGCTGAACCGACGTGCTCAGCCAAGCTCAGCGCGACGGCGGGCGGGATCCGGCGGCGGAGGCGGCCCGGCTGCCGGCCCTCAGCCACGGGCTGGGCACCGGTGTCCTGGTCGGCCAACGGTCCGCCGAAGCAGCCATGGCCATCCTGCGCGCCCACATCGACCAGCTCTTCGACAACCGTCTCGTACGGTCGCTCTGTCGCATGTCGAAGTGACCAGTGACGGCGGGTGATCAAAGCGCAGCCCGCTCGCGTGTGGGTGCCGTGGTCAGTGAGGTGGTGTCTGTCCGTCCTGAATGAGGCGGGGAGCCGGAGCGCGGCCCCCGGTCAGGCGTCGATGATGACGGGGATGATCAGTGGCCTGCGGCGGTGGGTGCGGAACGCCCAGTTGGCCACGGCTCGGGCGATGAGCTGTTCGAGCTGGTGGGCGTCGCCGACGCCTTCCTCGGCGGCGGTGGCCAGGGTCTTCTCGATGACGGGGATGACCGGCTCGAAGGTGGTCTCGTCGTGGACGAAGCCGCGGGCCAGGAAGTCGGGGGCCTCTGCCAGGGCGCCGGTGTCGGCGTCGACGATGGCCACGACCGTGATGACGCCCTCCTGGGCGAGGGTGACCCGGTCCTTGAGGGACGCTTCCGTGGCGCCGCCAACCTCCATGCCGTCCACGTAGACGTTGCCCGCGGGCACTTTTCCGGTGATGGAGGCGCGGCCGTCGACGAGGTCGACGACGACGCCGTCCTCGGCGATGACGACCCGGTCGGGGTCGACGCCGGTGCGGATGGCGAGGTCGGCGTTGGCTCGCAGGTGGCGCCATTCACCGTGCACGGGCATGACGTTGCGGGGTTTGACGATGTTGTAGCAGTAGACGAGTTCGCCGGCGCTGGCGTGGCCGGAGACGTGCACCTTGGCGTTGCCCTTGTGGACGACGTGGGCGCCCCACCGGGTGAGTCCGTTGATCACCCGGTAGATGGCGTTCTCGTTGCCGGGGATGAGGGAGCTGGCGAGCAGGACGGTGTCGCCCTTGCCGATGCGGATCTGGTGGTCACGGTTGGCCATCCGTGACAGCGCGGCCATCGGTTCCCCCTGGGAGCCGGTGCACACCAGGGTGATTTTGTGGTCCGGGAGCTTCTCCAGCTCCTTCGTGCTCACGACCAGGCCGGACGGGACCTTCAGATACCCCAGGTCACGGGCGATGCCCATGTTGCGGACCATCGACCGGCCGACGAAGGCGACCTTGCGGCCATGCTGATGGGCGGCGTCCAGGACCTGCTGGATGCGGTGCACATGGCTGGCGAAGCTGGAGACGATGACCCGGCGCGGCGCGGTGCGCATCACCTGCTCGATCGCCGGGTTCAGCTCACGCTCGGAGGTGGTGAAGCCGGGGACCTCGGCGTTCGTGGAGTCGGTGAGGAACAGGTCCACGCCCTCCTCGCCGAGGCGGGCGAAGGCGCGCAGATCGGTGATGCGGTCGTCCAGGGGGAACTGGTCCATCTTGAAGTCGCCGGTGTGCAACACCATCCCGGCGCCGGTCCGCAGGGCCACCGCGAGGCTGTCCGGAATGGAGTGGTTGACGGCCACGAACTCGCAGTCGAAGGGGCCGAAGCCGCGCCGGTCGCCCTCGCGTACGCGCACCGTGCGGGGCCGGATGCCGTGTTCCTTGAGCTTGGCCTCGATGAAGGCGAGCGTGAGCTTGGAGCCGACGAGAGGGATGTCCCTCCGCTCGCGCAGCAGATAAGGCACGCCGCCGATGTGGTCCTCGTGGCCGTGGGTGAGGACGACGGCCACGATGTCGTCGAGGCGGTCCCGGATGGAGGTGAAGTCGGGCAGAATCACGTCCACGCCGGGCTGGGTCTCTTCGGGGAACAGCACACCACAGTCAACGATCAGCAACTTGCCGGCATGCTCGAACACGGTCATGTTCCGGCCGATCTCGCCCAGGCCGCCCAGGGCGGTGACCCTCAGCCCTCCTTCGGGCAGTGACGGGGCGGCCTTGAGTTCAGGGTGCGGATGGCTCATACCCTCACGCTATCGAAAAGTCTGGCGAGATGATCCGCTGCCTGCAGGCTGGACGCGCGGAGCGGCGCCGGGCGCCTCGGTCACGGCAGGGGCAGGGAGCGGCAGAGGAGGCAGCGCCCGCCATGGGTGAGGCGCACCCCGGGCGTACTGGAGAAGATCTCGTGCCCCTGGTCGTGGTCACCGGCCTCGGCGGCCTCCTGGTGCGCCTCGACGCTGGTCCACTCCGTGTACACGCCGCTCACCTCGTCGGCCAGTGCCGAGACCTCCGACCAGATGAAACACCTCGGCGAACGCATCCCCGCCACCTTCGTCTGCGCCGGCGTCGACGTCGACGCCGACGCCGCACTCCTGCTGAACGGGCCGCGGGCCCGAGCAGGGACGTCCAGTCGTGCACGGCCACCAGCGCGACGTCGGCGCCTGCCGCCGCCCCGCTTCCCGCCGCAGGGTGACGAGCGCCAGGACGGCGACGATCCCGAAGGCGATGACGGCCGCCTCCAGCAACCGCCCGAAGGCGTACCCGAGCGCGAGCCCCTCGCCGTGGCGCCGCAGGACGGGGCACAGCGCCGCCCCGGTACCCGCCACCGCCACCGCCAGCACCAGCGCCACCTCGCAGAGCACCCCGAGCAGCGCCCGCGTGTCGGCGCCCTGCGCGAGCCGACCGTCCACCGCCCCCAGCAGGGGGCGGTACAGAACAGCCCCCGCTATCGCGGCGACCTGCACCAGGGCCACGAGATCGAGTTCGAGTCCGCGCTGGACCAGCCGCTTGGGGCCGTCGGCGTCGAACTGGTCGCTCTGGAAGTTGAGGGGCAGCGCTACGTGGAAGGCGCCGTCCTGGTGAAGGTGGCCGGTGGGATCAGCCTCGAAGCGGATCCGGCGGCGGCCGGCCAACACGGCTCCGACCAGCTCGTCCCGCGTGGTGCAGGACACGTTCATGACAGGATTGCGCTGGGGAACGTTCAGGGAAGTCATAGGGGCGCCCCTGATTGCCGTGAAGGGATTCCCCCGTGACGTCCGCTGCGCCTCCCCCCATACCTCGGGCCGCAGGATCGCTTCCGCTCATCGGCCACGCTCTGAAAATGCGCGACAACCTCGGCTTCATCGACTCGCTGCGCGACTCGCGGGAGCCACTCGTCGAGATCGTCCTGCAACCCGGAACGCGCACCGTCGTGGTCCAGGACCCGGCCCTGATCCACCAGATGCTCAAGGCCCTGGCGCCCTCTCTCGACAAGGGCCGGCTCTATGACAAGCTGGGCCAGCTGCTGGGCGACAGCGTCGTCACCGCCACCGGCCGGCCTCACGTACGCAAACGCCGTCAGTTGCAACCGGCGTTCGCCCACACCGAGATCAGCCGGTACGTCGACATCATGCGTGGCGAGATCACGGCCACGGTCGCCGGCTGGGAGCTCGGGCGGCCCCTCGACGTGCGTGAGGCGATGGTCGGGCTGAGCCTCGACATGCTGGCCAAGACGGTGTTCGCCGGTAGCCTCGACGACGCCGTTTTCCGCCGGCTGCGCAGCGATCTGTCGGTGGTGATGAACGGCGTCGGTGTGCGCCTCATGCTGCCCGACTGGGCCGAGCGCCTGCCGTTGCCCTTCAACCGCCGCTTCGACCGGGCGCGGGCCGGCGTACGCGCCACGGTCAACACCGCCGTCGAGGAACTGCAGGCCTCCGGGCACGACACCGGGGACATGCTCTCCATGCTGCTGCGCGCCGTCGACGAGGAGACCGGCGAGCCGTTGACCGGGGATCAGATCTGCTCCGAGATCCTCACCCTGGCCGTGGCGGGCACCGAGACCACCGCGTCGGTGCTGTCCTGGACCCTGTACGAACTCGCCCGCCACCCCGGCATCGAGGCCAGGGTCCTGGCCGAGCTGGATGAGGTCCTCGGTGAACGGCCGGTCGCCTTCGACGACGTGACCCGGCTGCCGTACCTGAACCGGGTGATCACCGAAACTCTGCGGCTGCACCACCCCGGCTGGTTGGTTACCCGCCGCACGACCGAGGAGACCCGGCTCGGCGAGTGGACGCTGCCCGCCGGCACCGAACTGGCCTACTGCCAGCACGCCCTGCACCGCGACCCCGAGCGCTTCCCCCATCCGCTCACGTTCGACCCGGACCGGTGGATCGACGCCGCGCAGGAGCCTCCGCCAGGCGCGTTCCTGCCGTTCGGGGACGGCAAGCACAAGTGCATGGGGGACCGCTTCGCCCGTACCGAGATGGTCACGGCGATCGCGACCATGCTTCGTGCGGTACGGCTGGAACTCGTCGAGGGCCAGGCCGTCCGCCAGGTCGCCCGGCTCACCGTACGGCCGCGCGCCCTGCGGATGACCGTCCGCTCCCGCAACCGTCCCCGAGCCGAGGTGGGCCACTAGCTGTTCTGTCCCGGGAGGTTGTGGACGGTGTCACGGGGCCGGTCGTGATCCGCTCGAAGGCGTGTACGACAGCCTGGTCGGTGCCCGGCCGTACGGGAATGCCGGCGTGTTCGCGGGCGTGCCGCAGCCGCGGTGCGGCGGGGTCATTCATGCGTCGGGGCTTTCGGGGGGGAGTTCTGCGAGGGCGTGGTCGAGTTCGGCGATGTGGGTGGTCAGCGCGGCGGTCTGGAGGCGGGAGAGAAGCAGTCGTTGAGGACGCCGGGGTGAAGGGTCTTCGTCAGGTGCCGGAGCATGGTGCGCAGCCGGGCGGGGCCGGCGGTGATGCCAGGCAGGTCGCCCAGTGCCCTGCGGGTCTGGGCGTGTCCGCCTGGGTGCCACCTCGCCGGTACGGCGAGCGGGACCGTGCTCAGGGGCTTCGCCCGGGGCGCGGTCCCGCCTCGTTGTTCAGGTGTCAGGGCCGCAGAGTCAGCACGAGGACGTGGGGACCGCGGTGGCGGAACCCCGGCCGTCGCCGCCGGGGGCGGGTCGGGTGAAGCGGTAGCACTGGTCGGCCACTGCCCCCGAACTCGAGACGACGCCGGAGACGGTCGTCGTGTCCCCCTCACGCACCACGCGCTCTTGACCTCGAAGGAACGCCGTCCGGTGGGGTCGAGAGTCTCCTGGACCCCGGCGCGCGTCATGTCCTCGGCGTACATGCTCGAGATGCGCGTCGTTGCCAGGCGGACTCGGCTACAGATCTGGGTGCTCGGACGGCACGTGGCATCGTCGCGCTCGGATACCTGCGAAGTCCATCCTTGACCGGGGCGCTGGGTCAGAGTGAAGACGAAGCAGCGGGTCACCTGGCCGGATCCTCCACCGGGGAGCATGGCCTTTGCATCGTAACGAGCAGATGATGCGGCCGTGACGGTGAACTCGCGGTGGGACGCATCGTAGGTAATGACCGGAGCTTTGGAGTGCTGCCAGATGACGCCGGTAAGGGCGTCGACGTCGGTGATACCGCTCGTCTCGAGCGCGCGGTCCGTGGCGCCCGCCCTGGCATGGGCCTGCTCCAGGATCGCTGCGAGTGCGTGCTCCCGGCGCTCGCAGTTCGCCTTCCACGTCACGTTCGAGCCCGGCAAGACGCTGCGGGTCACCCCTCCCTCATGGGCCGGGTCGCTTCCGCCTCCCGCATGCTGGCCCGGTGCACCGTCCCCCGGCCGGGGCCTTCCCCGACGGCGGGCTGGCCACCGCCTACGACATCCGGACTCCGCTCCAGGCCGCCGCGGTCTCACTGGCGATGACGGCCGTAACGGCATCCGTGACCGGCAACCGCCGGGTCGAAGCGGTGCCGCGTGCCGCCGCCCCGGCCCGGCGGTCCAGATCAGCCGGCATCCAAGGATCCCGCCCATGAGGGAGTGCACCCGTCTGGTTGTGATGCCTGCGGCGAAGGCGTCCCCATCAAGAGCCACGCCTGCTGCCGGAGCCACGCCTGCGGGGGCCTGTCCCGCCCGCACGGATGCCGCAGGGCGAGAGTGCGGCCCCCTTGGCTCTACGACGCCGTGGCGGGTCGGCACGGCGCTGCCCGGCCCAGGCGGCCCGCACATGCCGGCCGGTGCCGGGTGTGCCGCCGGCTGTCCTCGGCCGGCTCCGGGCGGCCTACCTCGCGGCGCCCTGCACACAGGCGGTTTTCGCATGGTTCCGCGCGACATCGAGGCTCTCGAGCCGACTGAGGCAGATGGACAGGGAGTTCGACGACCCTTCGCCGTCCTCCGCGATGGAGCACGCGTCCGCGGCTTCGCCGCCGACGGGCACGTTGTATCCCTTGTCCCGCAGATACTCCTGGCAGTCCCACGACCACGCCTGGGCCGGACTTGCGGCCACAAAGGGCAGTGCGCCGACTATCACCGTGCCGCTGGCCGCCACCGCCGCTCGCCGCATCCACCTGCTACGCATCTTGTGTCCTTTCGTGTTCGCAGTCCCCGGCCCGGGCCGCCGCCCAGCCGCCAGGGCCGAGTCTCACCGACCCCTCGGAGGGCCAAACCCCCTGCCTGTGAAAGTCATGCAGTTCCCCGGCCGACTGCGGCTGGTGACGGGCCGCCCTGACGCTTGGAGCGAGGGTGTGTTGGTGTACGGAGGCGGCTGGCCTGGTGTGTTGCTGTGCGCTGAGAGGCGGGGTGGGCGGCTCGAGCGGGGAGGTGGGGGTGTGTGACCCGGAGGTTTCCTCGGCCGTGCGGCGACGCGACGCCGGCATCATCAGCAGTTCCTGCGCGAGAGCGCGTACGGGCGACGCGTACGGGCGGCAGCGGGTCCTGCGGCGCCAGCTCACCCGACGCAGTCACGCGGGCACTGGCACTGGCACTGGCACTGGCTGGATGCCCCTCCGGGAGCGGTGCGGCAGAAGTGGCCCGCACCCGGAGGGACGGGCGCGTCGGAGGCGGGGGGGGAGGAGCCTCAGCGCGCCGTCATGGAGTGCCGGCCGGAAGGGGAGGCCGACGGGCGGTCAGGCGGTGAGCTTGCCCTTGAGGCGGACGTCGCCCCAGTGCGGCGCGGGCATCGGCGTAGCCCCGCGCGGTCACCGGGTTACCGGTGTGGTTGGTCCAGACGGGCGTATCTGCCTGCGGGCGCAGCGAGCCGGATTCGCCGAGACGGTTGCGGGAGGCGATGCCCGCACCGGGCAGGCCGGCGGTGGCCTGCTCGGTGCGGAGCAGGCCGAAGCCGTAGGTGCCGATATACCGAGGCGGTCGTGCGCGGAAGAGGGCGAGGACGGTGCCACAGCGAGGAAGGCGACGTTCCCGGCCGCCGGGCGTAGCGCGAGCCCGAGCAGCAACTGGTCCCGCAAGACGCACGAGGCCCGGCCCGCGCCTGCCCAAGCAGCAACTCGCCAACCTCCCGCACCGGCCGGGGCACGGCGGGCAGCGTCCGTACGAGCAGTGCGGAGAGCATGAACGACACCGCGCCGGCGAGCAGCGGAGCCGCCCGCCCGAGCGCGAGCAGTACTTGCCCGCAGGCGGCCCCGCGAAGCCGGACGTGGCGGTCCGGGCGCCGCGCAAGCCGGAGTCGGCGCGCTCCAGGAGTGCGGGGTCGCGGCCGAGCAGAGCCGGCACACAGGCCGTGGCTGCCGTGGCGGCCGTGGCGAAGATGCGTCCGCCGAGGCCGAGCAGGAACGCGACGGCCGCGAGCAAAAGGCAGGCACCAACGTCAGTTGCCTGCCCAGGAACGCTTGATTACCTGACGCGGTCAGGCCGTGCGGGCGCGGAGGCGGCGCAGCATGCGTGGGTCCTCGAAACCGACTGCGCGGGCGGCGGCGTCGATCGTCGCGCCGTGGCTGATGAGGTGCTGGGCGCGTTCGAGGCGGAGGGTCTGCTGGTAGCGCAGTGGGGTGAGCCCGGTGGCGCGGCTGAAGAGGCGGGTGAGGGTGCGTTCACTCACGCCGACCGCTGACGCCAGGACGGCCAGCGGGAGCGATTGGTCGAAGCGGGCGTCGATGAGGTCCTGGGCCCGGTGCACGGGGTCGTCGAGATGGGACCGGTGCCGGAGCATCGCGCTGGACTGCGGCTCATGGCCGTTGCGGCGAGCGAAGACGACCATGTCACGGGCCACCTGCGCGGCGACGGCCGGGCCGTGCCGGGTCGCGACCAGGTGCAGGGCGAGATCGATGCCGCTGGCGATGCCGGCCGAGGTGATCACCCGGTCGTCGGCGGTGAACAGCACGTCACGGACGACCACCGCCTTGGGGTGGCGCAGGGCCAGCTCGTCCTGCACGTCGTGGTGGGTGGTGCAGCGGCGGCCGTCGAGCAGGCCGGCCTGGCCGAGCGCCTCGGCTCCGGCGCAGACACTGGCCACCGTCCCGCCCCTGGCGTGGTGGTCCCGGAGAACCTGCAGGCACGCGGCGCCGATGGCAGGGGCGTCGGCCAGGGTGACCGTCCGCCAGCCGGGTACCACGATCAGATCCTCCGGTCCGAGCTCGGGCCAGTCGAGTCCGGCCACCAGCGGCAGCCCCTGGGCGGTGGAGACCTGTGGCTGCTCGGCGACGTAGGCCAGCACGTAGGGGTGCCCGAAGTCGGCGGCCGTGGAGAAGACCTGCGCGGGGCCGGCCAGGTCCAGCAAATGGATTCCGGGCACCAGGTAGAAGACGACGTGGCTCACGATCCGGTCATCATGCCCGAAGTCCTGCTGCGGCCTCCAGCTGGTCCACCGTCGCGGTGGTGGCGAAGCGTCCGGCGAGGGCGTACTCGGTGCGCCTGATGACCTCTTCGGCAGACAGCGTGCGGGGGTCGGCCAGCAGCTCGGCGACGCTCTGGCCGGCGGCAGCGTCGCGGTGCGGGATGGGATTGGTCGCGGTCGCGTCGATGGCGAGGGTGACCCGGTAGCCGAGGTCGGCGGCAACGCGGACGGTGGTCTCCACGCACTGCTCGGTACGGATGCCGCAGACGGTGAGTTCGCGGATGCCGCGCTCGGTGAGAAGCTGTTGCAGGTTGGTGGTGGTGAAAGCGTTGTGCGAGGTCTTGTGGACCAGCGGCTCCCCGTCCGCTCGTTCCAGCTCCTGCATCAGCCGGACATGGCCGAGGGCCGGATCGAAGACATCGCCGGTGCCCGGCTCGCAGTGCAGTACCCACACCACCAGGTCCCCGGCTCGGCGGGAGAGCCGGACCAGGCGGTTCACCTGGTCGGCGATCTTCAGGTCGGAGGTGGCTTCCCACAACGGACGGGCACGGAAGGACTCCTGGACATCAATGACGATCAGTGCGCGGCTCATGCCCCAAGCCTGAGCCGCCCGGGCGGGCCGGCAACAGGCTGCATCGGGTCCGGAAGCGGACCGATCCGGTCACAGCAGGTCAGACAGTTCAGCAACCACGCACCGCCGAGGGGAACCACGCGAGACCCCGGGTCAGCCCCCCCACCTCGGCGAGGGGAGAAGCAGACGGAGACACTCCCTGGACACGGCGGTTGGCGGCAAGACTGATTGTGCGTGGCTGCATCCGGGGTTCGCATCGGCTGGCGTGTTGGCCGGCTCGCCCCACAAGGTGCGTTCGAGCGGGAAGAGGAGCCCCGCCCGGCTGAGGCAGTCGCTTGGGCCACAGCACTCGAACAGCGGCTGACCCAGCGTGGAAGGAATGATGCGTGGCATGGACGCTGCCGGGGCCGATGCTGAGCTCCCCGCGTGCCGGATCCCCTTCTGCGGCACAGCCGGGCCGCAGACGGAAACGCACCGTGCTGGTGCTGCCCCGCCGCACGATCTGCTGCAGCTTCCGCTCCTCCTGCTCAGTCACCTTCCGGACCCTGACCGGCTATGCCATCGTGACTCCTCGCACCGATCGGACGTGTCGTCACGTCTTAACCGAAGTGAGGCAAGTCAGCGCCAACACGGAGGCCATCTCCCGCACATGACCTGATCCCTGCGGGCAGTTGACGTTCAGTCCTTCCAAAGATTCTCCTCGCTCTCATGATCCACGAGATCACCCGCTCGACACGGCACCGTTCGGCGAGGACGGTGAATCCGCCTGGGTCCTTGCGGCGGGGCACCGTCTTGAGTGTGATGCCGAGGAAGGAGTGGGGCCAGTCGACGAGGGTCCCGCCGTAGGCGGAGTCAGCCCACGCGGCGGCGAGTTCGGGATAGGTCAGGCGCAGGCGGAACAGTTGGTCGCGGGCTGGTTCCCGTGTGGGCGCGGTCGGCCTGCTCGGCATCCGTGATGTCCGTCATCTGCGACAACGAAGGAGTGGAAGATGTCGGTTGAAGAGTCCTGGGAGAAGATCGAACAGTGGATAGTCCGGAATGCGCCGGACGAGCCTGCTTTGCCCGGGCCGTGTACTCCCTCGGGCATCCAACAGCTTCATGATCAGCTCGGGGTATGCCTACCGGAGGACGTGGAACGTTCCCTGCTTCGCCACGACGGCTCCGGCACCACCACGATCATCCCTCCCGGCTTCACGCTGCTCAGCGCCGGAGACATTCTTAAGAAGCGCGCGTCATGGCTACGTTTCGCCATGACGGACGACAGCAACCTGAGCGAAACCGATAAACCCTTCATCGTTCCCATAGCCGCTCTGAGTAGCAACATGCTCCTTGTTGACACCAGAACGGGAAGGCTGGGCTCGTGGGACATCGAGAGCCCTTACTCGTCCGAGGCACAACTTCCCGGGGGAACCTTGTCGTCAGTTCTCGATTTCGTCGGAAACCTACTCGCCTCGCCGCGCCCTTGGGTCGCCATACTGCCGGGTGATGAGGAGTGGGAGGCCACGGACGCCCATCCGGACCTTCCCCGAACGTTGTGCTGGACGGAGGACGAGCTGCCCGCGCCCCACTGATCATCCAGCTGGTGCCGCAGCTCGGGCCTTTCGGGGCTCCCCTATAGGCACGGTACGCGTGGAAGCACGAGACTCCCGTGACCAGTGTGCGCCTTGCAGGTCTGTCGTGCCTTCAGCAGAACCCCCCTTCCCTGCTGAGGTTGACGAGGGTCATGGCGCCCTCAGAATGCGAGGCCGAGGTCACCCGAGAATGCCGCGGTCATACGCCACTGCCACCGCGGCCGCGCGGTCCCTCGCACCCAACTTGCCGTACGGGTGGGTCAGATGGGTCTTGACCGTCGCCTCGCTGATGAAGAGTTCCCGGGCTATCCCGCGGTTCGAGGTGCCCCTGGCGACCAGTGCGAGCACCTCGCGCTCGCGGGCCGAGAGCGTCTCGCCCACCGGCACAGCGGGTTTCCTGACGGCGGAGACGAGGCGGGACGCGACGGCGGGCGAGAGGACGGTGCGCCCTTCGGCAGCAGCCCGGACCGCCGCGAACAGCTCTTCACGAGGCGCGTCCTTGAGCAGATAGCCGGTGGCACCCGCCTCGATCGCCGGGATCGTGTCGGAGTCCGTGTCATACGTGGTGAGGACGAGGACCTTGGCACGGGCGCCGCGCCGGGTGAGCTCGGCGATGGCGGCCACCCTGCTGCCGGCCGGCATGCGCAGGTCCATGAGGACGACATCCGGATTGAGGCGCAGCGCGAGATCGACTACCTCGACGCCGCTCGCGGCCTCGCCGAGGACGTCGAAGCCGGATCGGCGGCGAGCATGCCGCGCAGACCGTCCCGTACAACGGGGTGGTCGTCGACGACCAGCAAGGTGATGGTGCGCTCAGTCATGGCGCACCAATGGTGCGCGAGCACTGATCGCGGTGCCCTGAGAAGGTTCCGACTCGATGGCGAGGGTGCCCGCGATGCGTTGGGCGCGGGCGCGCATCCCGTCCAGGCCGAAGCCGCCGCTGCCGGTGCGCGGCGGTACGGCGAGGGGGTCGAAGCCGCGCCCCTCGTCTCGTATGTCCAAGGTGACCTCGTCGCCCATGTAGGAGAGCGTCACGCCCGCGCGGGTGGCATCGGCGTGTTTGGCGGCGTTGGCGAGGGCTTCCTGGGCGATCCGCAGAAGAGTGGCGGCGATCTCTTCGTGTAGCGGCTCCTCGGTGCCGGTGACCGTGAACCGGGCGGTTACACCGGTGCGTTCGGACCACTCGGCGACGGTCCTTTTCAGTGCCTCGGAGAGCGTGTGGTGTTCCAGGGCGGCCGGGGAGAGGTTGTGCACGGAGCGTCGGGCCTCGCTCAGGGACTGACGGGCCAGTCCCTGAGCGCGGTCCAGGTGCTCGCGGGCCTGATCCGGGTCGGCGGTGGAGGAGACCACCTGGAGCTGGGCGATGATGCCGGTCAGGCCCTGGGCGATGGTGTCGTGGATCTCGGCGGCGAGGCGGCGGCGTTCGTCGGCCACGCCCGCCTCCCGTGCCTGGACGACGAGTTGGGCGTGCAGAGCGGCATTCTCGGCGAGCGCCGTCTCCAGGGCCTTGATGGTTTCGGCCCGTTCCTTGACCTTCTCGGCTTCCTTCGCCTCAAGGTGGGTCATGACGGTGACGAGCACCGTGTGGAGGAGGAACAGCCCGCCGAAGAGAAGCCAGTTCGTGAGGGAGGTGGGCGGCAGGCCGCCGGACTGGGAACCGGCCATGATGACGGCTGTGACCACGAGCCCGGCCCGGGCGGTGCGCGGCGGCAGCAGACGTCCGGCTTCGAAGTAGCCGAGGAACGCATAGATCGAGAACAGCGGGTTGAGCCAGGTGAGGGCGAGGGCGAGGACGGTGCGCAGCGTGAAGTAGACGTACCCCGCGCTGGTGCCCTCGGGCAGCACGCTGCCGCGGATGCCCGTGTCGGCTTCGGGAACGCAGTCGGGGATCCCGCCGTGGGCACCGCTGTCGGCGGCCGTGGAGACCGTCGCCAGCAGGCGAGGCACGGCCCGCGTCCACCACGCCTGGAGGGCCAGTGAGGCGAGAACCAGGACCCCCGCGAGGTACATCTCCCGCCGGGTCATCACCGCGTCGGCGGCAGCGGCCCCGATGAGCGTGGCCAGGCCCAGCAGGGCGTACGGGCCGTATCGGAAGAACTGAGCCCAGCGTTCCTCGACCGTCGTCGGGATGGGTCCCGCGGCCGTCGTCCTCATGCGTGCCTGCCCTACTCCCACTTGAACCAGCGCCGCGCTGCGGCCATCAGCAGCACCGTCCACAGCGCCATGACCCCGAGGTGCGTCCAGCTCGGCCAGTCTCCTGCGGCGGCCGCGTCGAGGGCCTGTGCGGCGGCACCGAGGGGGGTGATGTGCACGATGCGCTGGAGGGCGTCGGGCATGGTCGAGACAGGCAGCCAGACACCGGAGGTGAACATGGCCGGGAAGAACACCACCGACCCTACCGCCTGGGTGATCTTTGTCGTGCGGCTCACGGCGGAGACGGTACCGCCGAGTGCCAGGGTGGCCAGGGCGGCAAGTGCGAAGGCCAGCATGTACCCGGGGATCTGGCGGGGCAGGGCCACGTCGAACACGATCCGGCCCACCGCGAGGGCGAGTGCGGCGGAGAGAACCGCGGCGGCGCCGTGCAGCACGACCTGCGCGCCGATGAGGGAGCCCGGCCGCACGGGTGTGGTGGACATGCGGCGCAGGATGCCCCGCTCACGGTAGCCGGTCAGGACGGGCGGCATGGCCTGGATGCCGGCCATGATCACGGCAAGCAGAACGGCGATGGGGACGTACAGGTCCACGACGCGCAGACCGTTCAGATCGTCCGACGGCTCCCGGAAGGAGGGGATCGAGCCCAGGATGCACAGCAGGACCGTGGGGAAGACGAGGATCCAGAAGAGGGTGGCGGGTTCCCGCAGGAAGAGTCGTGCCTCGGCCCTGAGGACGGCGGTGGCGCTGCCCTTGACGGCAGTGGCGCTGGTGGGGGCGAGGGTGGTGGCGGTCATGTGTCCAGTCCCGTCAGGTCGAGGTAGGCGTCGTCCAAGGTGGCCTCGGTGACGCGGAGTCGGTGGGCGGTGATCCCCTGCCCGGCGAGCAGCGACAGCACGGCGTTGACCGTCTCGTCGGTGCCGCTGACGGCGATCCGGCCGTCCTCTTCCGTCACGGATGCGACCGAGGGCAGGTCCGCCAGCTGCCGCGTGTCCAGCGGGGCGGAGGGACGGAATGAGATCGCCGTGCCGCTCCCGGTGCGGCCGATCAGCCCGGCCGGTGTGTCCAGTGCGGTGATGCGGCCCTTGTCGATCAGGGCGATCCGGTCACACAGGCGCTGCGCCTCCTCCATGAAGTGCGTGACCAGCAGCACGGTGACACCGCTGTCGCGCACGTCTTCGATGAGCTGCCAGGTGTCGCGACGGGCGCGCGGGTCGAGCCCGGTGGTCAGCTCGTCCAGTACGACGATGCGGGGGTTGCCGATCAGGGCGAGTGCGATGAACAGCCGCTGCTTCTGGCCTCCGGAGAGCTTCGCGAAGCGGGTGCGGAGCTTGTCGGTGAGTCCGAGGCGCTCGGCGAGGGCGCTCCAGTCGGCGGGATCCGGACAGCAGGCGGCGTACAGCTCGAGCGCCTCCCGGACGGTGATCTTGGGCTGCAGTTCGCTCTCCTGGAGCTGCGCGCCGAGCATGCGGGTGACGGGGTCGCGATCGGTGACGGGGTCATACCCGGCGACACGGATGCTGCCGCTGTCGGGGCGCCGCAGCCCCTCCACGCACTCCACGGTGGTGGTCTTGCCGGCACCGTTGGGGCCGAGGATCCCGAAGATTTCTCCTTCCTCGACAACGAAGGACACGCCGTCGACGGCTGTCCTGCCCCCGTAAGCCTTGTGCAGGCCGCTGACTTCGATGATCGCCATGCACAACAGCGTGCCGGGGCACGGTAGCGGGGGACATCGGCCATCGCGCTCGAAGAAGCATCAGCCGATCGGTTGATGGCGGGGTACGACCTGCTCGGTCCGCGCGCGGGCGCGCTGAGGGGCTCAGCCCGCCGCTCCGCTTCGAGCGCCCGGGCCTTGCAGTCGTCGCACAGGTGCGGGTGGCCGGCCATCCCTCGCGGCCCCAGTCGACTGCGGTGCTGGCCTTCCACCGGTCGTCGGTGAACTTGGTCCCGCAGTCCCCGCACACCGGACGCTGAGCCTCGCGTTCGGCTGCCTCCTGCGCTTGGCGGCGTCGCGCCTCTTCGGCGCGGGGGGCGAGGGCGGCGTCCCGGCGGGGGTTGCCGATCGCGTCGAAGAGGTTCTGTCGGCCTTCGCGGCCGAAGCGCCAGAACGCGGGGCCGGCCGGGTCGTGCTCACGCAGCAGTTCCAGCGTGGTCGCCACGATCGGCATCTTCCCGTTACAGATGCGGAAGCCGCCTTGCGTCCACTGGCCCTGCCAGTGCTCGCGGGTGTGGCCCTGCCAGTGCTCGCGGGTGAGGTCGGCGGCCTTCTCCATCTGCTTCAGCGCGGGCCGCGGGCCGACCTGGTGGAAGACGAGCAGGACCGGCGGGTGCGACGCGTCGCCCCACCGGGGATCGCGAGCGGACCATCGGGTGCGCTTCGTGGTGGTCAGCGCTCCCAGTTTTCCTCGCCCCCGGGCCCGACCGTGATCGGCTCGATTCCGTGGCCGATCAGACGCCAGGACACGAACTGCGGGTCCGGGCCCACCCACAGCCCTGCACCGTCTTGAAAGTCGATGACCAAAACACCCCGGTCGCGGACATCGACCGTAACCACTGACTGCCCGAAGAGCGAGAGAACGGGGGCGAGACTCACCCCTGTGCCGGGGTCCAGTTCGTGCCACTCGCCAGAAGCGTCCCGGAACAGAAACGGGGTATCCAAAACCAACTCGGCACCCAGCCGGTACCCCTCGTCCGGGTCCAAGGCACCGAGAATCAGCCGAACCTGCATGGCTCGGCGTCCGGTGGCGCTAATCCCAGCGGCGTGCCTTTGGCGTGCCCGCACATACGAGGACCTGCGGGAAGGCCAGGAGGTCCAGGGTGACCGAGGTGTCCGGGATACGGCACGCGGAATTCATTGCCCTCCGGATCGGCCAGCACGTCCCACGGGACGTCTCCCCGGCCGATGTCGACCCGCGTCGCACCGAGAGTGAGCAGGCGCGCCACCTCGGCCTCCCAGTCCGGCCCTCCAGCCAGGTCGAGGTGGAGTCAGTTCTTGAGCTCTGCCTTCGGTTTCGGAGTCGGCACGAACCGCTACTGCAGGCCGCCCGTCAGGCCCTGCGTCGCGTCCGGCCAGCAGCGGTCCATGCGGGTGAGGTCGTGCACGGCTCGGTGACCGGCGTCGTCCCCGGTCCCGTACTCCTGGACGAGCCCGGCCCCGAAGCACGGGCCCGCGCCGCCGGTCGGCTCGGGCGGCCGGCATCATCAGCCCGTGCCAGCGCGCCTGCTGCACATCCTGCCCGACGACGATCAGCCCGCCTTCGAACAAGTTGTGGCAGCCCCGCTCCTGCAGCGCCGCAAGAGCGCCGGTGCCCGGCCCGGCCCCGCGCACGCTGCTGCCGCTGAGGGCCATCGCAGTGACCGCGCTCGCCTCCCTGGCGCACGGGTGGCAACTGAGCGTCCAGTGCCCCATCCGCCTGACTCCCTGCTGACTCCGGTCGTGGTACCGGCCGCTGGACCTACTGCCTGGCGGTGTCGAGACGGTGATCCCTGCGAGTGGCTCGTTCACAAGATCTCGGCGTCCGGTTTTGGGGGAACGTCTCCCCCTCCGCCTCGGCGAGGTCTTAGGCGGCGGTGCAGGCGACTTCCATCTGGATGGGGAGGGCCAGCATCTGCTTGCCGGGCGTGGGGTGTGCCCCCGCCGGCAGGTTATGCCGACCGCCTATTGAAGATCATTTGCGGGACAGTGGGCCCGTAGCTCGTGGGTCGTTGATTCGTTTGGTGTGACCGGCCGGGGGCCGGCTGGCCACAGACCTGAAACGGTGACCCGCGACGTCCGGGGTCACGTTGCCGCGGCGAATGCGTCGACGCCCGTGAGGTCGGCAGACAGCGCCCACAGGCGCGCGGCCTGCTCGGGGTCGGTCGCGTGGGCGTGCACGCCGCCTTCCGAGCCGTCGCCGGCCGGCTCGGCTATGTCGCAGTCCTCGCAGTACACGCCGCCCTTGCCCGCCAGCTGGGGCGAGGTCGCCGCCCATACCTGCGTCGCCGCGCCCTGCCCGGGCGTCTTGAAGGTGGGATCGGTCGGGTTGCCGTTCTCGTCGATCCAGCCCGCGTCGACCATGTCCGCCTTCGCAAGGTGACGCTGCAGCGGGGTGAGGATGCTGCCCGGATGCACCGCGAACGCTCTGACTCCGGCGTCGCGGCCGAGCGCGTCGAGCTGCACGGCGAACAGCACGTTCGCCGCCTTCGCCTGCCCGTACGCCTGCCACCTGTCGTAGCCACGCTCGAACTGCACGTCGTCCCAGCGCACGCCGGTGATGCCGTGGGCTCCGGAGGACACGGCGACCACGCGCCCGCCACCGCGGGCGATCGCCGACCAGAGAAGGTTGATCAGCGCGTAGTGACCGAGGTGGTTGGTGGCGAACTGCGCCTCCCACCCCGGGCCGACCCGCGTCTCGGGGCAGGCCATGATCCCAGCGTTGTTGATCACGATGTCGATCTTGCGGCCCGAGGCCAGGAACCGCTCGGCGAAACCGCGGACGCTTTCGAGGTCGGACAAGTCGAGGTCGTCGGTCTCGACGCCGTCGATGCCCTCAACCGCCTCCTGAGCGGCCGCCCGTCGGCGGGCGGGCACCACGACGCGGGCTCCGGCGCCCGCCAGCGCGCGGGTTGTCTCCAGACCGAGTCCCGAATAGCCACCAGTGACGATCACAGTGCTGCCGGTCAGATCGATGCCGCTCAGGACATCGTCTGCGGTACTCCTGGCACCGAAACCCGACCCGATCTTGTGCTGAGGTGTCGTCATGACGGAGACGCTAGATGTTGGATCGCGCTCCAAGTCAAGGACCGGTGACGGCGAGCGCCCGGGTCCAGTCGTTGCGTCTGTGCCAGGCAGAGACATCGTCCGCCGATGCCTGGCAGCGACTGTCCTGCGGCGACGGCGCCAAGGGCCCGCGCGTCTACGACTGGGCCGCGGCCGAGCTTCCCGCCAACCTGATCTCGACCCCGAATCCGCCGACTCATCACCCCGTGCCGCGCCGGCTTTGCGGTGCCACTCCTGAGGCGTGTGTACCCGACACGGCGCCGACCGACAGCCGACCGGCCGCGACGACCTCCCGGACTGGCGAGGTCGGCGTACGGATGTTCACCGGGAAGCTTCATGCTTCCGCGCGGGACCTTCACTTGGTTGAAGCCACGTTTCAGCAGGTCACAGCATTCCGTCGATTGCCCACAGGGCCACGTGCGGCGCCAGCGTGCCGGTGATCAGCCGCCGGTCGCTGTCACGGTGAGCGGGACGAGTGCTGGTCCGTTTGTGCAGCCCCCTTGGCGATGTCGTCGGCCTGGGCTGCGAATCCGGCCAGGGAGGCTTGGGCGAGCATCGCCAGAGTGTTGTCCCGATACCAGCCGATGTAGCGGCGGACCTCGTACTGGTCGAGGCGTATTCGTTCTTCGCTGTCCGGAAACCCTCCTCGATCGCCCAGCGCGCACCGGCGATACGGACCAATCGGCCGGCTCGATGCCGACGGGTGCGTGGGCGAGGCAGTAGGCGAATCGGCGCTCGTCACGGTGGCTGCATGCGATGTGCCAACCTGCGGCCGCAAGTCTGGCTCGGCGCTTCAATGCAGCGGTAGGTCAGCAGACACAGGGGCAGCAGCACGGTGAAGAACGCCACTTCGAGCGCGAGGTTGTCCTGCCGCCGTCGGCCGACCGTGCTGTCGATCACCGCCAGCAGCACCGGATGCACCAGATAGACCGAGTAGCTGATCGTCCCCAATCCGGTCAGCATCCGGGGTATGCGCCGGCGACGCGACGCCAGTCCGGCGCCGAAAGTGAGCACAGCCAGCAGGAATGCGACGATCCAGCCGCGCCGCGTGAAGTGGTCACCGTCGCCGTACCGGTACGCACTCCCCACGGCACAGGCGACCACCATGACGGCAGCGCCGGCCGCACAGCGCCAGGTGGTCTGACCGTTCTCGGCGCGGTAGACGGCGGTGCCGAGGAACATCGCGGCGAGGATCACCAGGCCCTCCCACAGCGGGACTGTGCCGTTGAGCGGGATCAGGACGAGCGCCAGCACTCCGCCCAACACACCCCCGAACACCCGGAGCACGGGTGACCTGGCGCTCGCGCAGCAGATGGCGGCCACCATGGCGATCGAGGCAACTGCAATCAGCGGGCCGGTGCCCACCAGGCCGGACAGGGCGGAGGACGGCAGTGCGACCCCTGCCGTCACGCTCACAGCGGCGACCACGGCCAAGAGGACGGCGGTCGCCGCGGACTGCCGGTGAAGACGGACCGTGAACAGAGCGACGACCAGCAGGTAGAAGGACATCTCGTATGAAAGCGTCCACAGGATGAGCAGGAGATTCGGTGTCCCCAGCAACTCCTGGAGCATCATGGCGTGGGCTACAGCCACAGTGACAGCGCTCTGCTGACCGAAGTCACGCATCTCAGCGATACCCAGGAGGCTGAGGGCAAGGAACACCGTGACGACAGCCGCCCACAGCGGGTACACACGGAAGATCCGTCCGATCCAGAACGTCCGGACGCAGCCCCGGCGCTCCAGCGACGCGGGGATGATGTAGCCGCTCACCAGGAAGAACACCATGATGCCGTAGCGGCTGGTGTTGAACTGCGGCATCAACTCCCTCCGGAAGTCCGCCATGAACGTGTACGACGAGTGGTCGAACACCACGACGAGTGCGGCGATGCCGCGCAATGCGTCCAGCCAGCCCAACCGCGACGAACCGGCCACTGTAAAGGCCATCAGTAATCGCGATCTGACCGAGGGTGAATGTGCCGGTGAAGCGGGGAGGAGGGGTGGGGAGTGCATGCGCAGACAAGTCCTCTTCGGTGAGGTGTTGGTCGGGCGTGTCGTGGGGCGAGTGCCGACGTGGTCCGCATGGGGTGGGGGAGATCGCCAGGCCTTCGATCCTGCTGGCGCGCTCGCTGGCCGCCTGCCGGCCGCCGACGATCAGCCGGGGTACCCGCAGAGCGGTCCCCCGCGCCGCTCACATCACCGAGTTCAGCGGCTGGAGCATTGTTCGGCAGTACCGTTCCGGCAGCCTGACAATTGGCTGTCCGCTCTGATGCGGGGGCAGCTGGAGGGGTGAGGGTGTGGCGGGTCGTCGTGAGGTGCCGGTGGATCCGGCGGCGGGTCCGGTGCAGCGGTTTGCGTTCGAGTTACGCAAGCTGCGAGTGGAGGCGGGCGGGATCACCTACCGGGCGCTGGCCCAGCGGGCGGGCTACTCGGTGACCACGCTGTCCCGGGCGGCGGCGGGCGAGCAGCTGCCGACGCTGCCGGTGGCCCTGGCCTATGCGGGGGCGTGCGGGGCAGACCTGGCGGAGTGGGAGGCTCGGTGGAAGGAAGCGGCGGACGAGTCCGCCGGTGACGGCTTTGGGTACGACGACGGATCAGTCGCGCCGTACCGGGGGCTGGCACGGTTCGAGACCGGTGACAGCGCCTTGTTCTTCGGCCGGGAACAGCTCACCGCCGACCTGGCCGACCTGTTGCGCCGACGGCGGTTCGCGGCGGTCTTCGGCCCCTCCGGCAGCGGCAAGTCCTCCCTGCTGCGGGCCGGTCTGATACCCGTCCTCCGGCAGGCCCAGGAGCCGGACCTGCGGCCGGCCGCGATCCGGATCCTGACCCCGGGCGACCGCCCCGCCGGCACGCATGCACCGCTCCTCGCACCCGCGGTTCCCGGCGACGGCAGCGCCGGGCCGGACACGTTCGTGATCGTCGACCAGTTCGAGGAGGTCTTCACCCTCTGCCGCGATGCCGCCGAGCGTGTCCGCTTTATCGACCTGCTGCTGGCCGCCCGAAAGCCCGAGAGCCGCTTACGGGTGCTGTTGGCGGTGCGCGGCGACTTCTACGGCCGCTGCGCCGAGCACCGCGACCTGGCCGACGCACTGCGCGATGCCAACCTCCTGGCCGGTGCGATGAGCCCGGCGGAACTGCGCGACGCCGTCGTCAAACCGGCCACGGCGGCCGGACTGACCGTGGAACGCGCCCTCACCGCCCGCTTGGTCAAGGAGGTCGCCGACGCGCCGGGCGGGCTGCCGCTGTTGTCCCACGCGTTGCTGGAGACCTGGCGTCTCCGCCGCGGCAAGACGCTGACCCTGGCGGGCTACGAGGCGACCGGAGGGCTGGACGGCGCGATCGCCAAGACCGCCGAGAAGGTCTACGGCCGGTTCACCGAAGGCCAGGCGGCTGCCGCCCGCCGGGTGTTGCTGCGGCTGATCGCCCCCGGATGGGGGTCCCCCCGCTCGAGCGAAGTCGAGAGTGGGGGAGGCGCCCCCGACACCCGCCGTCCCGTAGAGCGCGCGGAACTGACCGGCACCGGCCGGGATGACACCGCCCAGGTGGTGGAGGCACTCGCCCGGGCGCGACTGCTCACTTTGGACGGCGACACCGTCGAGATGGCACACGAGGCTCTGATCACGGCCTGGCCCCGCCTACGCGGGTGGATCGAGGAAGACCGCCAACGCCTGCGCGCGCACCGGAACCTGACCGAAGCGGCCCACGCCTGGCAGGAACTGGGCCGCGAGCAGGGCGCCTTGTACCGGGGAAGTCGGCTCGCCGCCGCCCGGGAACACTTCGGCGGCGCACCGCGCGAGGACCTGACCGACTTGGAGCACGCCTTCCTCGACGCCAGCCGCGACCACGAGCAGAAGGGCCGTCGCCGGTACCGGCGGGTGCTCACCGCGGTCACCACCGCTCTGTGCCTCGCCCTCGTCGCCGCCGGCCTCGCCGTGGGGCAGTGGCAGAGCGCGGTGACCGCCCAGCACTTGGCCCAGTCCCGGCAGCTGGCCGCCCAGTCCGGTGCACTGCTGGACTCCGAACCCGACCTCGCCGCACTGCTTGCCGTGCATGCCTACCGCACCAGCCCGACCCGCGAAGCCACCGCAGCCCTGTACGCCGCCGCGGCGCTACCGCTGCGGGGGCGCCTGATCAGCGGTACCGAACCCGTGGATTCCATCGCCCTCAGTCCGGACGGACGCACCGTCGCCGCCAACAGCCGAGATGGCAAGGTGCGGATCTGGAGTCTGCCGGGAGGCCGGCTCCGACACACGTTCACTGGCTACGACAGCGGCGAAGTCGCGGCGTTCAGCCCCGACGGACGTACCCTCGCTGTCGCCGGTGCCCGTGGCGCCGACGGGATGATAGGGCTACTGGATCCGGTCACCGGCAGGAAGCTCAGAACCATCACCGTCCCCGACGGTTCGGTACGCGGGATGGTTTTCAGCCCTGACGGACGTACTGTGGCCGCCTCCTCACCGGCGGCTGTACGGGTGTGGGATGTCGCCACCGGCCGCAAGCAGCGCAGCTTCACCAGCCGGCTCGACCCGCAGGCAGTCGCCTTCGGCCCTGACGGACGTACCGTCGCCGCGGTAAGCCTCAACGGACGGGTGCGGGTGTGGGACGTGGCCACCGGCCGCACCCGGAGCGCCCACGACAGCCGAAGCCAGGGCGGGGCGGTGGTTTTCAGCCCTGACGGCCGGACTTACGCCGATTTCCGCACCGATGGTTCGGTGCAACTGCGGGATACGGCCACTGGCATGGTCCGGCGCACGATCAGGGACGGACCCATCGAGTTGAACGAGGTGGCCTTCTCTCAGGACGGGCGGACCCTCGCCGTTCAGGGCCACGGGGACACGGTGCGGCTGTGGGACACCACCTCCGGCAGGGCGCGGGCCACCGTGACCGCCGGTCATCACGGAAGCGGACTCATGGACGTTGCTCTCAGCGCGGACGGCCACACCCTGGTGACCAGCAGCAACCTGGACCCCACCGTCCGCGTCCACCGCCCCGCCGCCGACCACCCGCGGACCACTCTGCAGGGCCGTACGGGTACGTACATCGCCGACATGGCATTCAGTCCGGACGGACGCGCGGTGGCCACGGTTCACGAAGGGCGGGCCGGCCGTGGGTCGGTACAGCTCTGGGATGCCGGGACCGGTGATCATGAAGCCACTCTGGCGCTCGACACCGACCCGGCACTCCGGGGAAAGCAGCTAGCTTTCCCGGTGCGGCGTCTCGGGGCTGTGGGGTTCAGCCCGACCGGGCGCGCCCTGGCCGCCAGGGCCAAGAGGAACGGAGTGGTGATCGAGATCCGGGATGTCGCCACGGGCCGTCTTCGAAACAGCCGTGCCCTGGGCGCCATCGAGGCGGCCTTCAGTCCCGACGGGACGCGGCTCGCGATCGCCAACGGGAACGGATCGGTGCGGATCTGGCACCTTTCAACCGGCGCACTGCACACCGTCCACACCGGCCACGGCCGATCCGTCAGAACGTTGGCGTTCACCCCGGACGGCCTCACACTTGCCGTCGCGGCGACCGGGGCCGGCGGCGAACAGATCACGCTGCTCGACACCGCAACCGGCCGCACACAGCGCACCATCACGCCGGGCGGAGGCCGGCAGTCCCCCGCATTCAGCCCAGACGGGCATACTCTGGCCACCGCAGGCAGCAGCAACGGATACGTGAAGACCTGGGATGCGCGCACTGGTCGGCTCCAAGACAGCTTCAGAGCCGGCGACAACGTGGCGGCGCCGGCTTTCAGCCCCGATGGGCGCACCCTTGCCATAGGCAGTGCCAGAGGAGTCCAGCTGTGGGACCTCGCCACCAGCCAGAAAAGAATCACCCTGCCGACCCGCTTGCCCTCAGCAGTGGCGTTCAGCCCGGACGGACGAACCCTGGCCATCGGCACGGACAGCTCCGTCGGGCTGTGGAAAGTCGACCTGCCCGACCCAGCCCGCGCTGTCCGCACCATCTGCGAGGCCATCGACACCACTCTCACGCCTCTGGAACGGTCCCGTTACCTGCACGACCCGTCCACTGAAACCGGCTGCCAGTCGGCAGCGCGATAGGACCTCGAGGCGGCGCGATCTGCTGTCGGGCCTGCTTGATGCGCTGACCGTCGGGGGCTGCGGAGCCCCTGCGCACCACCACCGTGCAGTGCGCACCGCCGCCCGATCCGGTGCGCATCGTGGTGGATTCGCCGTATCCCCGGTGCCGATACGGCGAATCGTCGGTGCGCACTGACCGCGCCGGTACGCCTCATCCGGGTGCGCCGGCGCCCTGGCCTGTGCGCGACTGGTGCGGGCGGGTGCGCACTCTGCGGGTCGGTGGGGTTTCCAGTCGCCGACGTTCTGTTCCCCGTTGTTGTAGGCGTTGGCGCACACGTCATACTTGCCGCCGCTGTTCTCCTGGTCGGCGGTCGAAGGCCCGTTGGTGTCGAGGTAGCCGCCGTCACCGCCGTAGAGGTTCCGCAGGCAGACCAGGTCCGGCGACCACGGTTCACAGACACCAGGGCGCACGGAACCCGGCTTCAGGCCGGCGGACCCACAACCCCCTCTGCCCGGGCGGCGGGTGCTGCGGCCGCCGGCCTGCTCGCTATGGGGCTGCGCGGTCATCGGTGGACAGGTCGGTGGTTTGCCCGCCCGGTTCGTCAGTCAGGCTCCCGACGCCGGTTGTCCCTGGCGAGTTCGTCGACACGAGCGCCGGCCGACGGCGGGGTGCGCGATCCCGAACGACGTCGAGCCGGTGCCAGGATCTATCGCGGTGCCGGCGCCTCGCCGGAGACCGCAACGCCCGCCCGGCGGAAATCGTCCAGAGTCGACGCTGTGGTGTCCGGGGCGACGCCGACCGAGTAGTCCAGGAGCACCCGGGCGCGGAACCCGGCCTTGACGGCGTCCAGGGCCGTCGCGCGGACGCAGTGGTCGGTGGCGATGCCTACCACGTCTACCTCTTCCACTCCCCGCGAGCGCAGCCAGTCCGCCAGGGGCGTGCCGTGTTCGTCGGCGCCTTCGAAGCCGCTCTTGGAAGCACTGTGGGCCCCCTTGAAGAAGACGGCATCCACCTTGCCGCTCATGGCTGTGGGTGCGAAGTTCGGGTGGAACTCCCCGCCCTCGTGCCCGGCCACGCAGTGAACGGGGAAGCTGTCCTTGAAGTCGGGGTTCTCGGAGAAGTGGCTCCCCGGGTCGATGTGGTGATCCCGGGTGGCGACGACGTACTGATAATCAGCCCCCGCACTGCGATCCACCAGATCGGCGACGGCAGTCGCGATCCGCGCCCCACCCGAGACCGGAACACTGCCTCCCTCACAGAAGTCGTTCTGCACATCCACGACGATCAGACCTCGGCTCATCACGCACACCCTTCAGCACGACGGAACAACTCCCGCGTTCTATCGGCCCCGCTCGCCCCCTGGTGACGAAAGCGGCTGCTCTCACCCGCACGGACCACGGTTCTTCACCGCAGGAACGATTCGCACCCGTCCTATGGCCATGCGCGTGCGGGGCCGGGCCCCCGCTGACGTCACCGTCCCCGAGCCACGCGACACCGGCCGGCGCACCACGGCGTCGGTCGCCGCGGTGGTCGACGCGCACCGGGAGTGACGGGGAGCAGCTGAGGTCGGCAGTCTCCGACGGAGCCGACGTAGAACACGCCCACGCGCCACATGATCGAGTTGATCGCCTTGGGCATGATCTTCTCGGGTAGCCGCCTCCGTCGACGACCGCCGGACGGTCCTGTCCGCAGACAGCCGACCCACCACCGGCGGCGGCACCGTGGACCGGTCACACCGGCCTCTCGAACCACCCGTACGTCCGCGAGGCGGGCGCGTTCGAGAGGGAGTCGAATCGTGGGAGTGGCTTTGCGATCAGGGTGGGGGCCCGGTCCCCTGTGCGCGGCAGACGGTCAGGCAGGGGCGGTGAGGACGCCGGGAAGGTCACCGGCCTTCACGGCCTCCTGGTCGATGGCCACGCCCGTGTAGGCGCCCACGGCGGTGAACACCAGCTCGGGCAGGCGCTCACCGTGCTCCTCGAAGTACGCGACGACTTCGGCCTCACTGGCCTCGGGCATCGACGGGAACACTGCGCCCGCGGCGCTGAGGGCGGCGTCGAGGGCCGAGCTCTGCCCGGTGTCGGTGCCGAAGTCAGCCCGGTACGCGCAGGCATCGGGCACATGGATGACCACGGCCGGAGGGCTGAAACGGTTGGCGGTCAGGCAGAGGATCTCCTCGCCCTCGCGGGGAAGCATCGACTCGGCCTTGCCTTGGTAGCCGGTCGCCCAGGTCGCCATGCCCCAGTCCTCCAGTACGTAAGTCCACTCACCGCACGTGCCGTACATGGCGCGGTTGAGCTGAGGGGAGGGCCGGCCCGGCTGCCCGACGGGTGCACGCAACTCCCTGCACGGGGTGCGCGCTGCTAGCTCGTCGAGGTCGGCGCCCAGCTTGATGAGGAACTCGTCCGTCTCCACGCCTCGGGCCAGGGTCAGCGAGACGCCGCCCAGCATGCCGGGCACGGCCGTTGGAGGGGTGTGGTGGTGTGCGCCTATCCACGCGACGCCGTCACTCATGCCGGTGAGAGTACCGGCCTGATACCGGCGGCGGTCCTGGTGGTTGCAAGTGCGGGCACGACGAGTGCGGCCGGACGCTGTTCTGCGCATCCTGTGGGAGGGCCGACACGATCAGGTCGTCGGTTGGTCGCGTCGGATGCTAAGTCGATCGTGGTGGCGGCCAGCCCGTTCTTCGTGAGCAGGCGGACATCCTCTCCGCCTCGGGTGCCGCATAGGCGCGAGGCCGCCCATGACGGCGGGTGGGGTCGGAACGGAAGGCGCCGTGCGTGGTCCGGCTCGGCGCCCTCCGCTGTCCCTCGTCGGTCTTTGCGTTATGACCAGGGCAGGACCAGGGCGCCCCAGGCGACGACGGGGCCGAGGGCGACGATTCCGCCCGTGTAGCCGATGACCTGGCGGTAGAAACGGCGGGTGTCCACCCCGCGGGCGTTGCTGAGGACGAGTGCTCCGTTGGTCGAGAAGGGAGAGGTGTCGACGATCGTCGTGGAGACGGCGAGCGCGGCGATCAGTCCGGCGCCGCTGAGGTGGCTGGAGAGCAGCAGCGGTACGGCGATGGGGATGATCGCTGTGAGAATCGCGGTGGAGGAGGCGAAGGCGGAGGTGACGGCCACGGTGAAGCACAGCAGCAGGGCGACGACGAGCGGGGCGCCCAAGTGGGCGGCTCGTTCGGAGATCTCCTCGATGATGCCGGCCTTCTCCAGCATCGCGATGTACGTCATCATGCCCGCGACCAGAAGCAGGGTGGACCAGCTGACGCCGTCCACGGCCTTCTCCTGCCGCTTCATGTCCACCAGGGCCAGCAGGGCTCCGGCGGCGAGTGCAAGGAAGCCGATCTCCAAGTGGAAGCCGAGCGCGCCGATGACGAGGGCGACCAGAGAGGCGAGGGTGAGCCACTGCCGCCAGTCGGGCCTGCCGGTGACGGCGGTGTCCTCGTCGTCGGCTGTCTCCGCGGCACCCTCGACCAGCGGGGCGGGACGCTTGGCGAGCAGGGCGTAGGTGAGGATCGAGAGCACCAGGTTGATCACGAAGCTGGCGCTGAACAGCGCCACTGCGGAGACCTGCAGATCGGTCTTGTCGACGAGGCCGAGCACCAGCGCACCGGAGACGGCCAGCGGGGAGAACGCGCCCGCGTGGCCGCCGCTGATCACCATCATGCCGACGACCAGCGGGTTGAGCTTGTAGCGGTAGGCGAAGTTCATGCCGATCGGCGCGAGGATCGCGACCGCGGCCGGGGTGAACGTACCGAACGCCGTCAGCAGGGCGGCCACCAGGAACAGTACCCAGGGGATGAGTTCGGTCCTGCCGCGCACGAGCCGCACCCCTGCCGCGACGAGCCAGTCGATGGTGCCGTTGCGGCGGGCGACGGAGAACAGGTAGGTGACTCCGACGATGGTGACGAAGAGCTCTGCCGGGAACCCCTCGAAGATCTCGTCCTCGGTGAGGCCGAGCGAGGCGGTGCCGACCGCGAAGGTGGCGACGAAGGCGAGGATGCCGAGGTTGATCGGCAGCATGGTGCCGACCACGAACATCACCAGCAGGGCGCCTATGGAGATCACTTCAGCAGACATCTTTGTCCTTGGTGCGGTGGGACGGGTGGCGCGCCGCGAGGGCGCGAGGGCATCCCGGTGCGGACGGCTGGGAGCCGGCTGGACCGAGGTGATGTTCGTCGTGGCTCAGGCGGCTTGCGGGCTGCCTGCTTCCGGTACGTAGATTCGGGCGTCGGCGAGCAGACGGGCCGCGCGCTGCACGGTGACCCGGTGCGGCAGGCCGTCCCTTACGTCGGTGCAGCGGACCGCGACGACGCCGGCGGGCGTGCCGAGGCGCAACCACTCGTCGGTCGGGCCGCCCGTGGTCCGGGAGACCACGGACCCCTCCAGCAGCCCGGCCGCCGCGACGGCTACGGCGGACGTCAGGCCGATCGCGGGATGCGGGGCGTTCATGGTGAGCATGCGCACCGAGAGGTCGTAGTCGTCGGCACCGATCGGTTCACCGAGGGTGGTGGTGTACGGCACCGGCGGGCCGACCAGGCCCACTTTGGGCACCGCGTCGCCCGGTTCCTCCCCCGGCCAGCGCAGCCCCATCAGGGGTGCGGCGGTATGACGGACGGTGCGCAGCCAGGGGACGTCCGCGCTCATCCGCTCCAGTGACTCGGCACCGGTACGCCCGGCACTGGCGGCGTCGACAAGGACGACCGGAGCTCCTGCGGACACCATGCTCACGCGCAGCGCTTCAGCGGCGCCGACCCGCAGGTCCTGGGCGGCCTGGCCGGTGGGGAGCAGTGAGCCGGTGGTGCCACCGGCCGGGTCGCGGAAGGTGAGGCCGACCGCGACCCCGCCGGCACGGGTGCCGGGTACCGTCTGACGGCCGAAGTGGTGCACCACGCCACCGGGCGTGTCGACGATCCCTTCGAGGACCGCGCCGGTATTGGTGTTGCGCATCACCACGCGCGTCCGGTCGCCGGTGACCGGAACCATTCCTTTGGTCACCGCGTACAGGGCGACGCCGGTGGCGCAGTTGCCGCAGTTGCTCGTCCACTCCACCGAGCCCGTCCCGATGCCGACTTGAGCGAACAGGTAGTCGACGTCGACGCCAGGCTGGGGTGAGGCGCTGACCACGGCCGCTTTCGAGGTGGTGGGGGTCGCCCCGCCCACCCCGTCCAGTTCCACGGGGTCGGTGGCGCCGTACGCGGCGACCAGCAGCCTTTCGAGGTCGCCGCGGTCGGCAGGAACTTCGACCTGGTTGAACAGCCAGCACTTGCTTGTGCCGCCACGCACCAGGGTCGCGGGAATGTGCACGTCTGAGGCTCTTCCTGGGTCAACGGAGGGGATGGAAAAGGGCCGAGGCAGCGGTTGCGAGGGCACTGCCCGCCGGTGAACCGCTCGGCGATTGCGGAGACCTTCGCAGAGGCATGACTTGGGAACAATCGCAGTTCGCTTCACCTGGGTTTAGCTCAGCTAAAGTCGGCGGCATGCTCAACGTGCGCCGTCTGCTGCTGCTCACCGAGGCCACCGAACGCGGTTCACTCACTGCCGCGGCGGAAGCCCTCGGCATGACCACCTCCGCCGCCTCCCAGCAGATGTCCCTGCTGGAGCAGGAGGCAGGGCAGCCCCTCGTCGAGCGGCTGCCACGGGGTATCCGACCCACCCCCGCGGGTGCCGCGCTGGCCGAACGCGGTCAGGCCATCCGCCGGGAACTCCGCGCCGCCCAGGCCGACCTGGACTCCTTCACCGCCCTCGACCAGGGCACCCTGCGGCTCGGTTCCTTCCCTACGGCGAGTGCGTCCCTGCTGCCGCTGGCGCTCACGCGCTTCCGGCGTCGCCACGCCGGCATCCGCATCGAGGTACGCGCGGGAGTCCTCGCGGAGCTCAGGGAGATGCTGCACACCGGCGAGGTGGAGCAGGGGTTGCTCTGGGACTACGAATGGAACCGCCTCGACGATCCGGCGCTCGCCCTCACCCACTTGCTGGACGACCCGACGGTGCTGGTCGTGCCTGCCGACTCGCCCCTGCGCAGCCATCCCTCCGTGCGCCTCGGCGACCTCGCCGACCAGGAGTGGATCATCCGCGCCGACAACCACCCCGTCGCCGATGTCCTGCGCCGAAGCTGTCGCCAGGCGGGATTCGAGCCGCGCATCGCCTATTCATCGCATGACTACCAGGAGGCGCAGGCGATGGTCGCCGCCGGTCTCGGCATCGCGCTCGCACCCCGCCTGGCCCTCACCAGCCGACGCAGCGACGTCCGCCTCCTGCCGTTCGCCTCCGATGTCCCGGCCCCCACCCGCCGCATCCTCCTCGCACGCGCCGTGGCACGCCCCGCCACCCCGCCCGCCCAGGCGATGGCCCGTGTCCTGCGCACGGTGGCGCAGCGATTCACCGCACCGGACCTGCACCGGGCTCAGCTTGGGGCGGTCCGGCGGGGCTGACAGGGTGGGCGATGAGTTTCGATGGAGTCGATCGCAGGGAGTTCAATTCCGATCATCGGAGGACAGGAATCGGAAGACAGGAAAGGGGAAGAGTCGGCCCACTTGGGCAGGCCGACTCTTCCGGTGCCGTTTCGCGCGCCAACGCGTCAGGCTCATTTTCCCTGTTCAATCATGGTTGGAGCCAAGGAAACAGGGCACCGCGCACTGCGTTGCGGTGGTTCGGAAATTGTTGCCTCTGAGCAGAGGGTGTGCAATCAGCGGCGAGCAGAAGTGAATCAACGAGCCCTGAACGGCCATCGATCGCCGTCTGCCGGGGCCGAACCTGCTGGCCAGAGGTTGATTCACAATGTCCCGCTCCAGTTGCGGGTGACTTTGGGGGTGGGACGGTCATGCAACAACTCCCACCTCCATGCGAAGGCCCATAGCTAGATGGCAACATTCTGTGCGCCTTCGCGGGAGCGCCAACTGCCGTGAAGGGACGTTTGGTTGGAGCCGATGGAGAACGGCACGCTGTCGCGTGCCGCGCGAGAGACGAACAGGGACCATGCACAGCACCCATTCATGCCGCAGGAATGGAGTATGACGCGGTGGGACGACCAGAAAAGCCGATTCCGGACCCGCTGAGTCCGCTGGGCAGACTTGCCACTGCCCTGCGCAACGGGCGCCGGGGTATCGGTCTCTCCTACGCCGAACTCTCCGAGCGGACCGGGTTCCACAGCCCCGCGACACTGCAGCGGGCGGCGTCGGGCACCGTCGTTCCCAAGCGGGACGTGGCACGGTCCTTCGCACGTGCCTGCGAGTTGGACGTCGACGCGATCACTCAGCTGTGGATCGCCGCCTATCGCGGGAGCAAGGCCAGTCGTAGGACCGGCGATCGGGTGCGGGAAGGGAGCGCGCCCCGACCTCATCTCATCAAGGACTTCGACAGCCTCTGTCAGGCCCTGAAGCAGTTGCGGCTGCTGAACGGAGCGCCCTCGTTCCAAGTGATGGCCAACAGGGCGCGAGCCGCGCGCAAGGAGCTGTCGCGCAGTACTGCCAACCGGATCTGCGCCGGCCGGCCACCGGCATCCATCGAGTGCCTGGAGGCCTTCCTGATCGCCTGCGAGGTACCGCCGCGCGGCCGTGAGGTGTGGTTCGAAGCCTGGCTCCGGGCGGGGCAGCATGCCGCCGGGGCACGCCAGGGCTACGGCGTGCGTGAGGAGATGAAGCAGCTGGAGGCCGTGGTCGCCGAGAACCTCAGCGGCAAGGTGGCTCAGGAGACCGCCGTGCGGCTGCTGCGGAAGGCCGGCTTCGAGGCCCTGGAACGCTACCGCCGCTTCGAGGCGCCGTGGACCGTGGAATGCCTGCAGTGCGCCACCACGTTCCGGGTCAGGCTGTCTGATGTCGTCATGGGGCGGGCTTCGTGCCTGACGTGCGCAGAGGTCACCGACCACGTACGGGAAGCGTGGGTCGAAATGCTGTCGAACCGAGCAGGCCTGCTCAGCAGTCAACAACTGCGCGCCTTGCGCTCCGTCACGGTGCTGCAGTCCCGCCTGCATCGCGACCACCTGGATGTTCCTGTGTTCGTGACCGACCAGAAGACGGAGTTCGTCCTCCAGTCCACGGCATGGCACCCGGCTCTGAAGGCCGCCCTGCGGCGTCATATCCGGCCCCAGGTCCGCCTGGACGTCCTGATCGTCTGCAAGTACGAGACCAACGGGCAACGGCAGCGCCGGCTCGCCATGGCCGCCGGCCTGGTGGGCGACCCGGTCGAGACAACGGCTTGCCCGCAGCAGCCACACACCACGATCGGCACCGCAGTCGAAGAGCCAACCGCGCGCGGAGCCCAGCAGAACACCTTCGAGGGCTTGCGCAGCACCACTCCAGGAGCGGGGAACACTCCGCGGTCCTGGGAGGCGACCAGCAACAGCGGCCCCTGAGACCGCCCGGCCCCAGACCTACGTGCCCCGGCGGCCCCATCGCCTGCTTCCGACCGGCTGAAGGAGCACCGCTCTCGGGGGCGGTGGAGCACGCGCAGCACTTGACCTTCCGGCCGTGTGCCGACGCCACCGCGTAGTCGAGCCTCAGTGCCCCTCAGGGGCGCCGTCGGCGAGCCCCTCCCCCATCACAAGCCCCTCGAGTCCCAAGGAAAGAACCGATCATGCACTGCTCAGTTTCCCAGCTGACGGAGAACGCGTCTCACTCATGCAGCCGCCTGGTGCTGAGCAGCAGCGACGCCACCCAGGAGACCTTCAGCAGCTCCTGGACATGGGCAGCTGTCATCGGTCTGGCCAGCCTGGCCGTCACCACGTACTTCTCCGTCGTCCAGGTGCGCAAGAGCCACCGCGCCAAGGAGGCAAAGCGCTATCAGGCCGACTACGACCTGCTCGACGAAACCGTGGTCGTGCTCGACAAACTGGCCGGCATCGCTGCGCAGAAGGCGGACATGGTCAAGCTCGGCGAGCTTCTCAGCCGCATCAAGCAGGCCGAACGCCGCTTTCCCGACCTGCCGTTCGGCGGGGTGGTCGCGCACATCGACGCCTACAGGAAGACCCCGCTGCCAGACGACTTCCATCGAAAACTCGGCAACAGAAGGGTCGTCCTGGACAATCTGCTCGATCTGTCACGTCAGCAAGGCGCCGCGATCGCAGATGCCCTGGCAGCCATCCAGACGGTGCAGAGCGAGATCGACCGCCGTACCAACTGATCGGCGATCGGCGTCGCAGCAGCGCATGGGGGTGGACGCACTGCGCATGTGCCGTTGAGTGGGTGTGCTCGGGGCGCCGTTGTCGTGCCACCAGTGGGCATCGCGCGATGACGGAGGCGCCTGTCAGTGGGTGCGTGCATGATCAGGCACATGATTCATGGATCTGACGAAGCTCTGCGTCTCCTCGCTTCCGAGCACCTGCCTCCCGACACAGCCGAGAAGTGGTTGGAGCTGTTGCGACCGTCTGTGCGTCTTCGTGTAGCCGCGGGCTCGGACAGCGTGGCCGGCCGTCTCGGTGGTCGGCCGAAGCTCGCGGCCGGTGTGGACTGGCCCGTGTGGGAGGGACACGGGCCCCTCTCGTTCATCGCGTCGATCGATTGCGCGGCGCTTCCCGCCCGGACACTGGATATCGACCTGCCGAAGTCCGGGTCTCTCTTGTTCTTCTACTTCGACGGTCAGCTCGATGACGGCGATGCTCTTGTGCTGGCAGAGGACCGGGACAGCTGGGCAGGCGCCCGAGTGCTCTACGTACCGGAAGGCGCAGATGTGCCGGAGCGGGAAACGCCGGGGGAACTCCAGCCGTATCCACTCGTGCCGCTTGAGGCTCGAGTGGAGTTCACTGCGGCTGAGCCCTGGCATCCGCGCATCCGGGATGCCTTCGCACCGGGCGCTCCGCTCGGGCACCGCTACGACCATCCCGTATGCACTCAGGAGTTCCTCGACGCGCTGTGGGAGTTCGACGACACAGTGGGCCATCAGGTCGGCGGCTATGCGCACCCGGTTCAGAACCCGGTGGAGATAGAGATCGCAGAGGCTGTGTGGGAAGGAAAGGTGTCCTGGGAGGATCCCCGACTTTCGGAGGAGGCAGGCAGCTGGGTGCTGCTGGCGCAGTTCGACAGTGAGGAGGCCGCGGACATGATGTGGGGTGACTGCGGTGCGTTGTACTGGCTGATCCGTCCGCAGGACCTGGCCGATCGGCGCTTTGACCGGGCGATGTTCACCTGGCAGTGCAGCTGAGAACCGCAACACCACTGTGTCGGACACATGCCGGTCTCGGTGACCTGTCTGAGACGGCCGGAGTGGAGCCGCAGCATCGGAAAGCTCCTTATCAGCGCAGTTGCTCGGCCAGCCCGACGATGATGCCCTCCGGGCCGCGGACGTAGCAGAGCAGATAGCTGTCCTCGAACCGGGCGATCTCGCCGACGAGTTCGGCGCCGTGAGGGCGCAGGCGGGCAATGGTGTCCTCGAGGTCGTCGACGGCGAACATGACGCGGTGCGTGCCCAGAACGTTGTGCGGCCGGTTGCGCGGCCCGGCGCTGATGGCCGCGGGGCTGCGGTACTTCGCCAGCTCGAGCCGGCTGTGCCCGTCCGGGGTGCGGAGCATCGCGATGTCGCAGCGGACGCCGTCGAGTCCGGTGCACTGGTCGGCGACGAGGCCCTCGACCTGCGCCCTGCCCTCCAGCTCCATGCCCAGTTCCACGAAGAACGCGATGGCGGCATCCAGGTCCTCGACCACGATGCCGACGTTGTCCATCCGCTGAATCGCCATGCTGGCTTCTCCTTCTTCCTCGTGCTGCTTCCTCGTACGGCCGGTGGTGGCCGCCGATGTCCCTGGGACGGAGCCGGTGGCACGTTCTCGACATCCTCAGTGCACCGAATTCCGAAGTCTGGAGAAGGACGGCTACCGAGGCCAGCGCGCCGGGTACGCCGGTGGCCGGATGCTACTGCGTGACCGGCGGGGCTGGACGGCGAGCCGGTGGTGTGGGAGCGGGACCGGCCGGCCGCACGAGCGGTGGCACGCGGCGCTTGGGACGCCTCCGGAGAGGCGTGCCACGAGCGCCCGGCGGCACCGAGCAGCCGCCCGCTCACCCCAAAGCAATGGCTCAGGGGGCGGGCGGCACTGACCACCGGGAACTTGACCGGCGACCGCTCGGTGATGCGCGCTCAAGCCGTCACAGGACGTCGGCGAGGCGGTCTACCTGGTCCGGGTCGAGGCCGTAGCAGTAGAGCATCACCTCGTCTGCGCCCAGGTCGGCGAAGTGGGCGATCGCATCGCGGATCTCGGTGGGCGTGGTGAGCGATCCGGCGACCATCCGGTCGGCCATGCCGGTGAAGGCGTAGTACGCGTGCATGTTGGCGCGGGCGTCGTCGATCACGTCTTGAGGGCCGAGGGCGACGTTGACCTGTGCGACGAGGCGTGGTTCGCCGTCGCGGCCGTACTCCTTCCAGAAGGCGCGGACCGTGTCGAACAGACCGCCTGCCCACAAGGGCGCAGCGGCGGCGAGGAAGCCGTCGCCCGAGCGGGCAACACGTTCCAGCGCGACGGGCTTGAATCCACCGAAGAGCACCTCGGGGCCGCCGGGCCGTGCCGGGGACGGGCCGACGGGGCCGACGCCGTCGCCGTACGGCTCGCCGGACCAGAGGCGGCGCATCACGGCCAGCTGCTCGTCGAGGCGTCGGCCTCGGGTGCGCTTGTCGATGCCTGTGACCTGGTGGTCGTCGTCCCGGCCGCCGATGCCCAGCCCGAGGACCAGGCGGCCACCGGTCATCCGGTCCAAGGTGGCGGCCTGCTTGGCGAGGAGGGCGGTGTCGCGCAGCGGGGCGAGCAGCACCTCGGTCTGGACGCGGATGCGGGAGGTCGCGCCCGCAAGGACGGAGAGCGCGACCAGGGGCTCGGGGTTGTGGAAGACGAGCCGGTCCAGCAGGCCGAGTGTGCTGAAGGGCCCGGCGTCGGCGCGCTGGGCCCAGGTGAGCAGGGTGGTCGGGTCGCCGATGGGCAGGCCGATACCGACGTTCATGAAGGAGACCTCCGAGAGGAAGGGTCGACAAAGACAGCTGCCGCCCCTCCGGCACCTCAGCGAGGTGGGACGCTCCCGCTCTGCGGCGTGCTTCTGGGGAACGTCTCGTCGAAGTGGTCTGACCTTAGGACGACCCGTGTTCGCGGAACAAGCCGATTTAGTGGTGCGCGGCCGGCGCGCAGCGGGGCCCGGGGCGCGGAAGTACCGGTGCAGTGCGGGCCGCCAATCGGGGTCCGGACCAAGGCCGGTGAGAATGGCGTGATGACTCACGCCATACCAGTGTCGCTGCCGTCCGCGCTCGTCGATCACCACGCTGTCGACCTGGAACGCAAGTACACCGACGGCTGGGGCGTGAGCGTCGACGACGTCGCCACCGCGCCCTCCGGCGAGATCCGCTGAGCGCTTGAGTTGGCCCTTCGAGGCGTCACGGTGGGCCACAAGCTGCGGTGATCAACGTCCGATTCCCTGCCCTACGCTGACGTGATGGGTGTGGGGATAGAGGTCCTGATTGTGGACTGGCCGCACGTGGAGGCGGCTGCGCCCGGCGACCGGGGAGAGTTGCTGATCGATGCCGCCTTCGGAGAGGTGTACAGCGACGACCTCTTCGAGCATGGCTGGTCGTGGCCCGCTCAGCCGGGTCATGCCTGGTACGGCAGGTACGCCTTTCGGAACTCGCTCGGCTCGTACAAGCCGCACTTTTGGGCCGGTCACCGCTGGGACCACATGCGCGACTTCGTCGAGCCCGCGGTGCGCGACTCTTTGGACCGGTTCAACGACGCGCTGTTCTGGCACGGTCTGGAAGACACCACCGGGGTCCGTTCGGATCTTCCCGAGCAGCCGTGCACCTGGGACGCGGATCTGCTGCTGTGGTGCCCGCCCGATCACGTACCGCTGATCGCCGGATGGTGGCGGCAGGCGGCACCCCACTTGGACGTTCTGCGTGAGCCGTTCAGCCGGCATGCCGCAGATCCTGGCGGCTGGATCACGACCTTCGAATCGTTTGCCGACCTTCTCACCGACTGGGGCAAGGTGGTCACGGAAGCAGAGCGCCGCGGCTGGGGCGTCGTCGGCCTGCGCTGCTGACCGCCACCATGGCCCGCATCCAGCAGCAGCAAGAGACAGACAGGCCGCTGTCCCGCGCCGTGCATTTCCGGCTCTCAGCCGAAGGTGCCCAGGAGGTCCTGCCAGGAGCCGTCGTCGGCGGGCAGGGCCCGCATCGGGCGCGGCTCCGGGTACGGTGCCGCTGCGGCCCTAGCTCGGACGATTTCCGGCCCGCCGCACGCCGCGACCGCCAAGGCGCCGAAAACCTTGGCGAACGCGGCCGGGTCGCGGAGGCAGCAGGTTCACCTTTTCCATCGGCAGTCGCTTGCGCCGGACACGCAGTTCATGCGTCGTCAGCCTCAGCCGCCGCAAGTGGCCCGTGCCTTGGTTCACACGCGTTGCCGCGCTTTCGCCGAGAGGCGACCGCCCTCCGCACGCCACCGCTCGCTGCCCCGGCTGGTCTCCCCCGTCCAGCCGGGGCCTCACGCGTTGTTCGGGCCTCGCCAGATCACCTGGTGTGCCTGGTGACCGGGGTACGCACATCGGGGTTCCGCCGCACGGAGCCGTCCTCTCCAACACTCCCCCTCCCTGACGCACGCGGGGATGGTCCAGAACGGCAAGGGCGGCGTCGTCGCAGCGGCGATACGGGCTAATCCAGGGCGGGCGCGCTGTCAGGGTCTCCTTCGTTTCCGGCCGCGCCGCGGGACTCGGAGAACGTGCGCCTGTAGGCGCTCGGAGAGACGCCGACGATGCGGTGGAAGTTCCGGCGCAGGGTGGTGGCCGTGCCCATGCCGACCTGTTCGGCGATCTGCTCGATGCTGCTGTCGGTCGTCTCCAGCAGTTCCTGCGCGCGGCGGATGCGCTGGGTGAGGAGCCACTGCAGGGGACTGGTGCCGGTGACCGCGATGAAGCGGCGGCTGAAGTGGCGGAGGCTCATGTTCGCCCGGCGGGCGAGCTCTGCGACCGTGACCGGCTCGTGGAGGCGTTCTCTCGTCCGGTCGAGCAGGGCCGGCAGGCCGTACTGGTCACGTCCGGTACCCGAGCCGTGGCCGTCCGGCAGCGGGCTGGCGATGAACTGTGCCTGGCCGCCCGCGCGGTGCGGAGCGACCACGAGCCGCCGGGCCAGCGTGTTGGCCATGGTCGCGCCGAGATCGCTGCGGACCATGTGCAGGCAGAGGTCGATCCCCGCCGCCTGCCCCGCCGAGGTGAGGACGTCCCCGTCGTCGATGTAGAGCACTCCAGGGTCCACGTCGACCTGCGGATAGTCGTCGGCCAGTCGCCGCGTGTACATCCAGTGGGTCGTCGCGCGGCGCCCGTCGAGCAGCCCGGCCGCGGCCAGCACGAACGCGCCGGTGCAGATGGAGGCGGTGCGCGCGCCCCGCTCGTGTGCCGCGCGCACCGCCTCCACCAGGTCGGCGGGCGCCCGCTCCATGGCCTCGTCACAGGCGGGGACGATCACCGTGTCGGCCTTCACCAGGTCGTCCAGCGTGTGCTGGGTCTCCGAGCGCAGCCAGCCTCCGACTTTGGCTCCGGGGGCCCCGCAGACGATCAGTTCGTAACCGGCCCCGGCGGCCTCGGGGTTGCCGGGGCCGAAGATCGTGCAGGGGATGGAGAGCTCGAACAGCGGCATCCCGTCCGTGACGGCCAGGGCGACAAGCGTCATGGCACAAATTGTACGGCGAATGTCGTTTCGGCCGCTTGAGGGGCCTCGCGGGCCGCCGTCAGTGTCGTATGCATGAGCCATTCGACATCGCATACGTCCCGAGAAGGCCCGCGAGGGGAGGCGCGGCTCTCGGGTGCGGGCGGCCGGGCCTGGCCGGCGATCGCTCTGGGGGTGGCCGTCGTGGGCTGGGGGGCGAACCAGTTCGCGCCGCTGTTGCTGATGTACCGCTCGGAGCTGGGCGTCCCGACGACGACGGTGGAGGCGACCTACGCCCTGTACGCGGTGGGGCTGATCCCCGGGCTGTTGCTCGGAGGCCCGTTCTCCGACCGGTACGGCCGCCGTCGGGTGCTGGTGCCCGCGCTGGTCGTCTCCGCGCTCGCCAGCGGGTTGCTCATGCCGGCCGGGTCCGGGACCGGATGGCTGTTCGTCGGCCGGCTGGTCGCCGGTGCCGCCAGTGGAGCGGCGTTCAGCTCGGGCACCGCGTGGATCAAGGAACTCACCGTCAGCGGTTCCGGCCGGGACGAGCACACCGGCGCCCGCCGCGCGACGATCGCCATGACCACGGGCTTCGCGGTGGGCCCGCTGGTCGCGGGCCTGCTGGCGCAGGCGGCACCGGATCCGGTCGTCATCTCCTACGTTCCGCACGTGGTGCTCACCCTGGCGGCGGTGCCGTTCGTGCTGCGCACGCCGGAGACCCACGCGCCCGACGAGGACGCCCCTCTCTGGTCCCGCCTGCGGTTGCCGGAGGAGAGCGGCCGCCGGTTCTGGACGGTCGTCGCGCCGCTGGCGCCCTGGGTGTTCGGCGCGTCCTCGATCGCGCTGGCCTATCTGCCCGGCCTGGTGCTGGACCGGCTCGGTGACGACGCGCTGATGTTCAGCGCGGTCGTGACCATGCTGACCATGGTCGCGGGCATCGTCGTCCAGCCGCTGGCGTGCCGGGTCAGCCGCCCGGACAAGCCGTATCTGATCGCAACCGCCCTGGGCATCGTGGTGGTCGGGCTGGTGCTCGGCGCGGTGGCCGCGGCGGACGCGCACTGGTGGATCGTGGGCGTCGCCGCGCTGGTGCTCGGCGCGGGCTACGGCTGCTGCCTGGTGTGCGGGCTGATGGAGGTGCAGCGCATGGCGAGCCCCGAGAACCTGGGCCGGCTGACCTCGATCTTCCAGGCCTTCGCCTACCTGGGCTTCGGGGCACCGTATCTGCTCGCCCTGGTCGAACACGCGGTGCCGCCGTCGGAGTTGCTGCTGCTGGCCGCCGCGCTGGCGGTGCTGACCCTCGCCTGGGCGACCTACCGGGCCTCGCACAGCCCCGATCCGGCGAAGCAGCCGCCAAAGGCCGCTTCCCGTTCGGTGGTTCGGGGGTAGTGGCACGAGCCGACCGGGCGCCGCCGGCGACGTGAGTTGTGGCGGCGTCCAACGGCCGCTGCTCCCCCGGCGAGCCCTCTGTGGAGCATGCCCCATACGATGGGGGACCTTCCGCCACGCGGCCGGAATTGGCGTAGACCTTTGCGTGAGTACGGGCTAGGCTCTGCCGCGCACATGACGAGAGCGCTCTCAAGCACTGCTGTTCCACCCCCACCCTGTTGGAACAACGAAGGGTCATTCCCTTGAGACGCACGACAACTCTGCGCACCGCACTGTCCGCACTCCTTCTGCTCGGCACCTGGGCGACCGCGAGCGCCCTGCCTGCCTCCGCCGCGGATGCTCCCGCGCGTTCCACCGAAGCACCGGCCTCCCCGGAACTCCTGTCCGCGATGCAGCATGACCTGGCGCTGACGCGGCACGAGGCCGAGGCGCGCCTGGCCGCGGAGAAGACCGCGACGGCCGTCGAACGCAAGGCGCGCAGCGCGGCCGGTTCGGCCTACGGCGGCTCCTGGTTCGACGCCGACAGTGGCCGGCTCACCGTCGCCGTCACCCGCGCCGCGCAGGCCGACGCCGTACGCGCGACCGGAGCGGCCGTACGCCTCGTGCGGTACGACGCGCGGCGGCTCGAGGCGGCGAAGAAGAGCATCGACGCGCTGTCCGCGCCCGCCGGAGTCGCCAGTTGGCACGTGGATCCGAAGGCCAACAAGGTCGTCGTGAACGTCGTCGCCGCGCACCGGGACGACAACGATGTCCGGGACTTTCTCGACCGAGCCCGCGAGGCGGGCCCCGTGACAGTGCGTCAGGCCCCCGCCGTGCCGCGCACCTTCGCCGCCGGCACCGTGGGCGGTGACCCCTACTACACCGGCAACGTCCGCTGCTCCATCGGCTTCTCCGTGCACGGCGGCTTCGTCACCGCCGGGCACTGCGGCCGGCCGAGTGCGGCCGTGTACGGCTGGGACCGGTCCTACATCGGCAATTTCCAGGGGTCGTCGTTCCCGGGTGACGACTACGCCTGGGTGAACGTCGGCAGCGGCTGGTGGACCGTACCGGTGGTGCTCGGCTGGGGCACCGTTCCCGACCAGCTCGTCCGCGGCTCCGCCGAGGCCCCGGTGGGTGCCTCCGTCTGCCGTTCCGGCTCCACCACTCGCTGGCACTGCGGCACCGTGCTGGCGAAGAACGAGACGGTGAACTACAGCCAGGGCGCCGTCCACCAGATGACGAAGACGAGCGTCTGTGCCGAACCCGGCGACTCGGGAGGTTCGTTCATCAGCGGCGACCAGGCTCAGGGCGTCACCTCCGGCGGCTGGGGCAACTGCAGCGGCGGCGGCCAGACCTGGCACCAGCCCGTCAACGAGATCCTCAACCGGTACGGGCTGAGACTGCACACGGCCTGATCCCTCATCAGCGCGGCCGAGCGGGCTCCGTCACGAAAAGTGCCGACGGAGTCCGCTCGAACGTCATCTCCCACACGGACCTGACCGGCTCCGCTGTGTGGGGCGCCGATCAGCAGGCAGAACGCATGCGCTAGATTTTGCCTCTCTTTGACCGCGATCACTCACGATCTCTACCCTTCGGAGTCGGCAACCCCATGAGCGACATCGTCAACGGACTCGGTCGGGCCACTGCGTACGGCGGCCTGGGTCTCGTCCTGTTGGTCCTCGGCATCGTCCTGGTCGACGTCCTGACGCCTGGAAAGCTCGGCCGGCAGATCTGGGAGCAGCGCAATCGCAACGCCGCCATGGTCCTCAGCTCCGCACTGCTCGGTATCGGCGGCATCGTGTTCACGTCCATCTGGACGACGTACGACGACTTCGGCAAGGGGCTGGTCTCGACCGCCGCGTTCGGGCTGCTGGGGCTGGTGATGATGGCCGTGGCGTTCCTGGTGGTGGACCTGATCACGCCGGGGCGCCTGGGTGCGACGCTGGTCGAGGCAGAGCCTCATCCCGCAGTCTGGGTGACGGCGTCCTGCAACCTCGCTGTGTCCGCCGTCATATCGGCCTCCATCGCCTGAACCGCCGAGGTATTGCCCTTCGCGACCACCCGTGCTTAAGGTCACCCCGTTTGTCGAATCGATTCGATTGATCGAGTGATTCGAGGAAAAGGAAGCCGACGGGCCCCAACAGGGCCGGGTGGGGGCGGACATGGTCACGATCAAGGACGTCGCCGAGCGGGCAGGCGTCGCGCCGAGCACCGTGTCGTACGTCCTGAGCGGGTCGCGCAAGATCTCCGAGGACACCCGGCACGCAGTTCAGGCCGCGATCGACGAGCTCGGATACCACCCGCGCGCGAGTGCCCGTACGCTGCGCAGCGCGCGGACCCGGGTGCTCGCGCTGGCCGCGCCGCGCGTGCCCGGGGCGTATCGGTCGATCGACGGGCGGTTCGCGATCGACGTCACCGATGCCGCCCGGGTGCACGGGTACGACGTGCTGCTGATGACGGACAGCGACGGCGTCGGCGGGCTGCGCCGGGTGGCCCGCAGCAGGCTCGCGGACGCCGCGGTGCTGATGGCGGTGGAGGACCGCGACCCCCGTGTCGAGGTCCTGCGCGAACTGGGCTTCCCCGGGGCGCTGCTCGGTCACGACGATCACGCGGCGCTGCCCTGGACCGACCTCGACTGGGAGGCCGCCGTCGCCCTCGCCGTGCGCGAGACCGCCGCTGCCGGCCACCGGCGGATGCTCTTCCTCTCGTCGGCCGAGCACGAGATCGCCGCACGCCGCGGCTATGCCCTGCACGGTCTCGACGGCGCCCGGCGAGCGGCCGTGGAGACCGCGGCCGATGTCCGCGTGATCCCGTCCCACCGTGACGCGGACGCCCTCGCGCGGCGGCTGGGCCAGGCGCTGGCCGCGCGGCCCGTACCGACCGCGCTGGTCGTCCAGCACCTGATCCTCCTCCCCCGTCTGCTGGACGCGGTGGCGGCGGCCGGGTTGCGGATTCCCCACGATCTGGCCGTCGTGCTCGTCGGGAGTCTCCCGGACGAGCTGGGCGTCCGGCATCTGCCGCGGATCGATCTGCCCGTCGCGGAGATGTCCACGGCCGTGGCCCGGCTCGCCATCGACGCGATCGGGCCCGGCCGCGACGACCGGTCACCGACCGCGCGGGAGCCCGTCGCGGCATCTGCTTCGAGCATGCCCTCCGGCGTGCCGCACCACCTGATCCAGCCGCGGATGGCCGGGCCCGTCATCGCTCCGCCGTCGCCCGGCTGAGCACTCGCACCGCCCGTACGGCACGGCCCGCGACGCTCCCTCGCAGGACCACCGCATGTCCAGAGCCGCCCATGTAACGGAGGATCGACCTTGCCGGTCTTAGCAGGACGCATCAGAACAAGACGTGGACGCGTTCCCGCGCTCGCCGCCACCGTTGCCTGTGCCCTGGTCGCGCCGGGGCTGGGCGGCTGTGCCGCGGAGCCCGACCCGGGCACCGTCACCGTGCTCAACTCGGCGACCGACACCGCCGAGCACACCGCCAACCAGCGGTTCTTCGACCGCTGCGGCAAGCCGCTCGGCCTGAAGGTCGAACAGATCAGCGTGCCCGCCGACCAGATCGCCTCCAAGGCGCTCCGGATGGCGTCGTCCGACTCGCTCACGGACATCCTGGAACTCGACGGCTCGGAGCTGCCCCAGTTCGCGCAGACCGAGGGCCTGCGGCCGCTCGACGAGGTCGGGGTCGACACCTCGGGCCTCTCCGCGAGCGCGAAGTCCCTCGGCTCGTACGACGGCACCCAGTACGGCATCGCCCGTTCCGTCAACTCCCTCGCGCTGATCTACAACACCAAGCTCCTGAAGGACGCGGACATCGCCCCGCCCACCACCTGGAAGGAGCTGCGGGCCGCCGCGAAGAAGCTCACCTCGGGCGACACGTACGGGATGGCCTTCAGCGCGAGCCCGAACGCGGACGGCGTCTACCAGTTCCTTCCGTTCTTCTGGTCCGCCGGCGGTGACGAGGCCAGGATCGACAACGGCAAGGGCGAAGCCGCGCTCCAGCTCTGGAAGGACCTGGTCGCCGACCGCTCCGCCTCCAGGTCCGTCGTCAACTGGAACCAGCAGGACGTCAACGACCAGTTCGTCGCGGGACGCGCCGCCATGATGATCAACGGGCCGTGGCAGGTGCCGGTCCTCAGCGCGCAGAAGAAGGTGGACTGGGCGGTCGCGAGCATTCCGGTGCCCGAGGCGGGCAAGCCGGCGGTGCCGCCCATCGGCGGCACCGTCATGGCCGTACCGAAGAACGACGAGGACCGGGCCCGCGAGACGAACGCCGGCAAGGTCCTGAACTGCCTCAACTCCGAGAAGAACCAGCTTGAGTGGGGCGCATCGGTCAACAACGTGCCCACCCGCGCCACGGCCGCACGGACGTACGCGAAGCAGAACCCGAAGCTCGCCGCGTTCGCCGAGCTGGTCACGACCGCCCGCTCGCGTACGGCGAAGGTCGGCACCGGCTGGCCGGTCGTCGGCGACGCCCTCGCGGGCGCCTTCCAGTCCGTGCTGACGGGCCGGACCAGTCCGGAACAGGCCCTGCACCGGGCCCAGCAGCAGGCTTCGGCGGGGAAGTGAGGAACCGGTCATGACCACCACCGTCACCTCCCCGGCGCCCGCCTCGGGCGCCGCCGGAACAAAGTCCGCCGCCGGCCGCGCTCCGCTGCGCCGCGGGCTGCTGCGCTGGCTCTTCGTCGCTCCCGCGCTCGCCTACATGGCCCTCTTCTTCGGCTACCCGCTCGTCCGCAACATCGTGATGAGCTTCCAGCACTACACGCCGAAGACGTACTTCACCGGCGAGGCACCGTTCAACGGCCTCGACAACTGGCGGGCCGTCTTCGCCAATGAGCTGTTCACCGACGCCCTGTGGCACACGGCCCTGTTCACCGTCGGCTCACTGCTCGGCCAGTTCACCCTCGGCCTGGCCCTCGCCGTCTTCTTCTCCCGCCGCTTCCGGCTCTCCGGCTTCGTGCGCGCGATCCTGCTGCTGCCGTGGCTCGTGCCCATGGTCGTCTCCGCCGTCGTCTGGCGGCGCATCCTCGACCAGGACCACGGCATGCTGAACACGGCCCTCCACGCGGTCGGCCTGGTCCCGCAGGACGGTGTGCCGTGGCTGAGCAGCCCCGGTGTGGCCCTGCTGTCGGCCGTCCTGGTCAACATCTGGATCGGCATCCCGTTCAACATGGTCATCCTCTACGGCGGCATCCAGGAGATCCCGCGCGACCTGTACGAGGCCGCGTCGCTCGACGGCTCCGGCCCGTGGCGGACGTTCCGCAGCATCACGCTGCCGATGCTGCGCCCGGTGATCACCGTCGTGCTCGTGCTGGGCTTCATGTCGACGGTGAAGATCCTCGACCTGATCCTGGCGCTGACCTCGGGCGGGCCGGCGGACTCCACACAGACGCTGGGCACGGTCACGTACCAGCTCTCCTTCCTTCAGCTCGACTTCGGCCAGGGCGCCGTGGTGGGCAACGTCCTGATCCTCATCAGCGCGGTCTTCGCCGTGCTGTACCTGCGGGCCAACCGCGCCGACTTCGGCAAGGGGAAGTGACCGGTGACGAACCGACCGATGAAACGACCGGCGAGCCTTCTGCGCGTTCGTTCGGTGTGGAACACCGCCGCCGCGCTGCTGATCCTCGCCGTGCTGCTCTTCCCGGTGTACTGGATGCTCAACACCGCTCTTCAGCCCGAGTCGAGCATCGCCGCCACCGAGTGGCTCCCCCTCTCACCGTCCCTGGAGAACTTCGACACGGCGATCAGCACCCAGGGCGGCTCGCTGCTCACCAGCTTCGTCGTCGCGCTCGGCGCCGTCGTCGTCTGTCTCGCGCTCGCCGCGCCCGCCGCGTACGGGCTCGCCCAGTTCGGGCTCCGGGGCGGGCAGGGCATCGTCTTCGCGACGCTCATCACGCAGATGGTGCCGGGCATCGTCATCGCCAACGCCCTCTACAGCGCCTACGCGCAGCTCGACCTCGTCAACTCCTATCTGGGGCTGATCCTGGCGGACGCCTCGCTCGGCCTGCCGTTCGCGGTCGTACTGCTGCGGGCGTTCATGGTGTCGATCCCGAGCGAGGTCGTCGAGGCCGCGATGGTGGACGGGGCGAACCGGTTCACGGCGTTCGTGCGGATCGTGCTGCCCATGAGCCGCAACGCCCTGATCACGGCGGGGCTGTTCACCTTCCTCTTCGCGTGGTCGGACTTCATGTTCGCGCTGACCCTCAACACCACGGACGACGTCAAGCCCATCACGCTCGGCATCTACCAGTTCGTCGGCGCGCATGTCAGCGACTGGGGCGCGGTCATGGCGACGGCGGTGCTCTCCGCCGTGCCGGCCGCGATCCTGCTCGTCGTCGCCCAGAAGTACATCGCCGCCGGGATCACCGGCGGATCGGTCAAGTAGGCAGGTGCTTCCCGTGAGTTACTCCGAGTCCGTCGAGTTCCCCGAGTTCCCTGCATTCCCCGAGTTCCCGGCCGGCTTCTTCTTCGGTGCCGCCACGGCCAGTTACCAGGTCGAGGGCGCGTACAACGAGGACGGCAGGGGCCCGTCCATCTGGGACACCTTCTGCCGCGAGCCCGGGCGCGTCGCGGACGGGGCCACCGGTGACGTCGCCTGCGACCACTACCACCGCTACCGCGAGGACGTCGCCCTGCTGCGCGAGCTGGGCGTGGACAGCTACCGCTTCTCCGTCGCCTGGCCGCGTGTCCAGCCGGCCGGCTCCGGCCCCGTCAACGCGGCCGGGCTCGACTTCTACGACCGTCTCGTCGACGAGCTGCTGGCCTCCGGCATCTCCCCCGCCGCCACCCTCTACCACTGGGACCTCCCCCAGGCCCTGGAGGACCGGGGCGGCTGGCGGGTGCGCGCGACGGCGGAGCGGTTCGCCGAGTACGCCGGGGTGGTCGCCGCCCGGCTCGGCGACCGGGTGGACCGCTGGATCACGCTCAACGAGCCCTTCTGCAGCGCCTTCGTCGGCTACGCGGCGGGCGCCCACGCCCCGGGCGCCCGTGAGGGACGCGGCGCGCTCGGCGCCGCACACCATCTGCTCGTCGGCCACGGGCTGGCCGTGCGCGCGCTGCGCGCTGCGGGGGCACGGGAGGTCGGGATCACGCTCAACCCCGACCGGCTGCTGCCGGCCACGGACTCCCCCGCCGACCTGGCCGCCGTACGCCGCGTCGAGACGCTCCACAACGACGTGTGGTTCGAACCGCTGTTCGCCGGGCGCTACCCGGAGCGCGAAGCCGAGACCTGGGGCGAGCTGCTGCCCGGCGGCGACGACTCGTACCGCCTCGACGGCGACCTCGATCTCATCAGTGCACCGCTCGACTTCGTTGGCATCAACTACTACCGGCCGATCACCGTCTCCGACGCCCCGTACCGCGACGCCGACCCCGCCACCCGCACCGCGGTCGACGTCCGGGCCGAGGAGACCTGGCGCGACGACGTCCGCCACACCACCATGGGCTGGCCCGTCGTCCCGCACACCTTCACGGATCTGCTGGTCGACCTGGCCGAACGCTACCCCGGGCTGCCGCCGATCCTGATCACCGAGAACGGCTCGGCGGAGGCGGACACCGTCGACGCCGACGGCCGGGTCCGCGACGTGGAGCGGATCGACTACCTCCACAGCCATCTGGACGCGCTCGCCGCCGCCCTGCGCGCGGGCGTCGACGTGCGCGGCTACTACGTGTGGTCGCTGCTGGACAACTTCGAGTGGGCCCGCGGCTACGGCCAGCGCTTCGGCATCGTCCGGGTCGACTACGACACGCACCTACGCACACCCAAGGACAGCTACCGCTGGTACCAGCGGCTGATCGCCGCCCACCGCGCCCGTACCACCCCTGGTGAGGACCCCCGATGAAGTTCACCGACGGCTACTGGATGATGCGTGAAGGCGTCCAGGCCTCGTACGCCGCGGAGGTCGCCGATGTCCGCGTCGACGAGGACCGGTTCACGCTCTACGCGCCCGTGCGCCACGTCACGCGCCGCGGCCAGACCCTCAACAGCCCGCTGCTGACCGTCGAGTGCTGGTCCCCCGCCGAGGGCGTGATCGGTATCCGCTCCACCCATCACGCGGGCGCTGCCGAGCGCGGCCCGGAGTTCGCGCTGCGCACCGAGCCCGGGCACGCGGCAAGGGTCACCCGCGAGGGCTCGCTGCTGGAACTCACGGCCGGGGAGCTGTCCCTGCAAGTGGACACCGCGGCCCCGTGGCGGCTGGACTTCGCCGCGGAGGGTCGCGTCCTCACCTCGGCGAAGGCGCGCGGTACCGGCTTCGCGGTCACGGGCGACGGCAGCCACTACTCGCTGGCGCAACTCGCGCTCGACGTCGGCGAGTTGGTGTACGGGCTCGGCGAACGGTTCACGCCGCTGGTGAAGAACGGCCAGAGCGTGGACATCTGGCAGGCCGACGGCGGCACCGCGAGCGAGCAGGCGTACAAGAACGTCCCCTTCCACCTCACCAACCGCGGCTACGGCGTCTTCGTCAACCACCCCGGCAAGGTGAGCTACGAGGTCGACTCGGAGGCCGTCGGGCAGGTGCAGTTCAGCGTCGAGGACCAGTCGCTGGAGTACTTCGTCGTGTACGGTCCGACGCCCAAGGACGTCCTGGACCGCTACACGGCGCTGACCGGCCGCCCGGCGCTGCCGCCGGCCTGGTCGTTCGGGCTGTGGCTGTCGACGTCGTTCACGACCTCGTACGACGAGGAGACGGTGAACCGGTTCGTGCGCGGGATGGCCGAGCGCGACATCCCGCTGGGCGTCTTCCACTTCGACTGCTTCTGGATGCGCGAGTACCAATGGTGCGACTTCACCTGGGACCCGGAGGTCTTCCCGGACCCGGAGGGCATGCTGCGCCGGCTGAAGGAGGAGCACGGCCTGCGCGTGTCGGTGTGGATCAACCCGTACATCGCGCAGAAGTCCGCGCTGTTCGCTGAGGCCAAGCGGCACGGCTACCTGGTCCGCAAGGCCAACGGCGACGTGTGGCAGTGGGACCTGTGGCAGGCCGGCATGGCCCTGGTCGACTTCACCGATCCGGGCGCACGCCAGTGGTACGCGGGCAAGCTGCGCGCGCTCGCCGCGCAGGGCGTCGACTGCTTCAAGACCGACTTCGGCGAGCGGATCCCCACCGATGTGGTCTGGCACGACGGCTCCGACCCGGAGCGCATGCACAACTACTACACCCAGCTCTACAACGAGACGGTCTTCGAGGTGCTGAGCGAGGCCCGGGGCGCCGGTGAGGCCGTGCTCTTCGCCCGCTCGGCGACGGCGGGCGGACAGCAGTTCCCGGTGCACTGGGGCGGCGACTGCGAGTCGCACTTCGGCGCGATGGCCGAGTCGCTGCGCGGCGGGCTGTCGCTCGGCCTGTCCGGGTTCGGCTTCTGGAGCCATGACATCGGCGGCTTCGAGGGCACGCCGACGCCCGAGGTGTTCAAGCGGTGGGTGCAGTTCGGGCTGCTGTCGTCGCACAGCCGGCTGCACGGCAGCAAGTCGTACCGGGTGCCGTGGGACTACGACGAGGAGGCGGTCGCGGTCACCCGCGACTTCACCCGCCTCAAGCACCGGCTCATGCCCTATCTGTTCCGCGCGGCGCAGCAGGCCGCCGAGCGCGGCACGCCGGTGATGCGGGCGATGGTCCTGGAGTTCCCCGACGACCCGGCCTGCCACACCCTGGACCGGCAGTACATGCTCGGCGACGACCTGCTCGTGGCCCCCGTGTTCTCGGCCGACGGCGTCGTCGACCACTACGTCCCGGACGGCACCTGGACTCATCTGCTGTCGGGCGAACAGGTCCAGGGTCCGGGCTGGCGGCGCGAGCGGTACGGCCACGACAGCCTGCCCCTGCTGGCCCGGCCCGGCTCGGTCATCCCGTACGGCGAGAGCGACGACGCGGCGGAGTACGACTGGGCGCACGGGGTGACGCTGCGGGTCCACGCGCCCGTCGACGGTGCGACGGTCGTGACGCGGATCCCGGCCCCGCGCGCCCGGGACGGGGCGGCGGCCGTCTTCCGGACGACCCGCGACGGCGACACGGTCACGGTCGACGCGGAGGGAGCACCGGGACCGTGGCAGGTGCTCCTGGTCGGAGCGCAGGCGGAACCCGGCGACACGGGATGGCCGGCGTCGGCCGAGCGGACCTCGCTCGGCACTCTTCTCGCCGTGTCCGCGGGCACGGCCCGCCTCACGGCACGGCTCACCGGGAGCTGACGTCCTTCACCGAGGTCGGCCCCAACTGCTTGGCGCTGGCGTACTCCGGCATGGTCATGGGCTTGTCGAACAGGAAGAACGACTGGTTCGTGCCGACCGTGAACTCCATGTACGCGCCCGTCGTGGCGTCGAAACCGTAGTAGGCGTTGCAGGTGGAACCCGACGAGTACGTGCCGTCCATGCCGGGCTGCGCGATGACCGCGACACCGTGGGAGGAGGACTCCGCCTTCTCCGTCGGCGTGAGCATCTTGCAGCGCGGCACCGGCAGGCCCTTCATGACGAAGTACCCGTACTCGCCCTTGGCGTTCTGGATGTAGACGTACGAGAGCTTGCCCCGCTTCCCCCACGTGTTGATCCACTGGTTGATCGCTTCGCGGGTCGGCGAGTACTCCATGCGACCCGCCGGCTGCTGGGCCACGAGGTGGTCGTAGTTCTCCTGCTTGGCCTTGTTCTCCTTGTCCTGGCTGGAGTCCGTGCAGGACGTCAGGGCGAGGCCCACGAGGAGCGCGACGACGGCCAGGGCCGTGCGTGGGAACTTCTTCATGCGGTGTGCCCTTCTTCCCTGGACGAGACGGGGATCAGTTGGTGCACGTCGTGCGCTCGGCCGTGGCATCCAGCCGGTACGGCAGATCCTTGTCACGGAAGGGCGCGCGGTGCTCCTGGGCGGCCTTCGAGTTGTAGGCGTTGACCGACTCGATCCGCGTGGCCTTCAGCGCGGTGATCGACTGGTCGATCTGCGTCGTTCGCGTCTGAGAAGCGGTCTTCCGCTCCTCCTGGAGCGCCTGGATCGTCCCTTCGGCGTTCTGTACGGCCTCGCACAGACCGAAGAACTCCTCGTACGCGGTCTGCCGGAACTGGCCTGAGCCGACAGTGTTCTCGCGCTTGTCCGCCTCACCGCGGAACGGGGCGGTGATCCACCCGGCGCCGCCGAAGACGAACACCCCGATCACGTACACCACGGCCAGGCCGATGACGCCGCCGACGACCCGAGCCCCCAGCCGTGCCCCCTCCCGTACCTGCCCCATGACCATCCCCCTTTGCAGGAATCTCCGGCACACCCCGCATCTGTGATGAAGGAGCCGCAGGCAGCTGCTGCCGTCTGCCGATGCTAGGGACGGGCGTCCGGGACCGGTCCCGTGGACCCGGTTCAGCCGCTGCCCCGTGGCCGGGCGCTTCACCCTGCCGTCGGGTCCGTCGCCCCCGTGGGGAATTCCTCGACACCGATGACCCGCAGCAGCTCCAGCCGCTCGCGGGTCCCGGCGTCCGCAGGGGTGAGCACCACCAGCTGCTGGCCCTGGTCGGGGGTGACCAAGGTTTCGCAGTCCAGCAGCAGGTGGCCGACCCGGGGGTGCAGCAGGGTCTTGCGGTCGGCTCGCCTGACCGCCACCTCGTGCTCGTCCCAGATCCGGCGGAAGTCGGCGCTCGCGGTCTGCAACCGGTCGACGAGTCCGGTGACCACGGAGTCGCCGGTCCGGCGGCCGGCGGCCGCGCGCAGGTCGGCCACGAGCCGGCGGGCGTAGCGTTCTTGCTCCTCGGGCGGGGTGACGGCGCGGGCCGCGGGGTCGGTGAACCAGCGGTATGCGGCGTAGCGGCGGTCGCCGGAGAAGCCCGTGAGGTCGCCAGCGAGCAGGAGGGCGGCCCGGTTCTGGGCGAGGACCTCGCCCAGGTCGGACAGGACCAGGGCCGGGGTGTCGCCGAGCAGGTCGAGCATGCGGATCAGGCCGGCTCGGGCCAGGCGGGCCACCGCGTCGGCGGGTGGGGGCTGGTGGCCGGCCAGGTGGAACAGGTGGTCGCGCTCGTCGTCGGAGAGGCGCAGCGCCCGGGCCAGTGCGCCGAGCAGCTGGACCGAGGGCTGGCTGCTGCGGCCCTGTTCGAGGCGGACGACGTAGTCCACCGACATGCCGGCGAGCGTGGCCACCTCCTCCCGGCGCAGGCCGGAGGTGCGGCGGCGGGGGCCGTCCGCGATGCCGACCTCGGCCGGACGCATCGCCTCACGGCGGCGGCGCAGGAAGTCGGCGAGCTGGTCACGCTGCATGGTCCCCATGGTCTTCATGGTCCTCGCAGCGGCCGGGGCGATCCAGGGAGCGTCTCTCCCAGGACGAACGCTCCGCTCCCGTACGTCGCCGCGCGGGCCCAGGGTGGGTGGCGGACCGACGACGAAGGAGAACGCGATGCAGACACGAACCCTGGGCACCACCGGCCCGGCCGTTTCCGCGCTGGGCCTGGGCGCGATGGGCATGTCGGGCGCCTACGGAAAGGCCGACCGCGCGGAGAGCATCGCCACCGTCCACGCGGCGCTGGAGACCGGCGTCACGCTGATCGACACGGGCGATTTCTACGCCATGGGCCACAACGAGCTGCTGCTCGCCGAGGCGCTGCGTGGCCGGGACCGGGACAGCTACCGGTTGAGCGTCAAGTTCGGCATGCTGCGAGGGCCGGGCCCGGAGTTCGGCGGGATGGACAGCCGTCCCGAGGCGGTGAAGAACTTCCTGGCCTACTCGCTGACCCGCCTGGGCACCGACCACATCGACATCTACCGCCCCGCCCGGCTGGACCCGGCGGTACCGATCGAGGAGACGGTTGGTGCCGTCAAGGAGATGATCGACGCCGGGTACGTCCGGCACCTCGGCCTCTCGGAGGTCGACGCGGCGACGATCCACCGGGCCCATGCCGTGCACCCGGTCGCCGACCTGCAGATCGAGTACTCACTGATCTCCCGTGCCGTGGAAGCGGACGTTCTGCCCACGCTGAGGGAGCTCGGCATCGGCCTGACCGCGTACGGAGTCCTCAGCCGCGGCCTCATCTCCGGGCACTGGTCCGCCGGCCGCACCGCCGGGCCCGGCGACAGCCGCGGCTTCAGCCCGCGCTTCTCCAGCGGGAACGTGGAACACAACCTCGCCCTCGTGGACGCGCTGCGCCGGGTCGCCGACGCGAAGGGGTGCACGGTTGCTCAACTGGCCATCGCCTGGGTGGCCGCACAGGGCGACGACATCGTGCCGCTGGTCGGCGCCCGCACCCGCGAGCGGCTGGCCGAGGCGCTGCCCGCGATGGAGCTGAGCCTCACCGCGGACGACCTCGCCGAGATCGAGAAGGCGGTGCCGCCGGGCGCGGCACGCGGCGACCGATACCCGTCCGCGTTCATGTCCGGCCTCGGCGTCGGCAACTGAGTCCGCCCCTCCAAGCTGGGAGTGCTCGCTTTCGACGAACGCGGGCCGGGGGTTCTGAGCGGACGTCGAGCACGTTCGAAGACGCCCATTCAGCCCTTGACGGCGGAGCTGGCGACGCCTTGGACGAACCACCGCTGGAAGAAGGCGAAGACCACCAGGACGGGCAGGACGAGGAGGACACCGAAGGCGAGGATCTGGCCCCAGTCCGGGGGCTCCTGGCCCTGGAAGACGCTCATCTCCAGCGGCAGCGGGCGCACCGAAGGGTCGGAGACCATGAGCACCGGCCACAGGAACGAGCCCCACTGGATGAGGAAGGTCAGGATCGCCACGGAGGCGAAGGCCGGCTTCGACATGGGGACGATGATCGCGAAGAACGTGCGCCAGGGGCCCGCGCCGTCGATGCGGGCGGCTTCTTCGATGCTCGGCGGGATCGAGCGGAAGAACGTGTGGAACTGGTAGACCGAGAAGGCGTTGGCGATGAACGGCAGCGCCAGGATGGGGAGGGTGTTGCGCTGGTCGTTGAACATGTAGAAGAGCGGCACCGCCACCGACTCGAACGGGACCAGCATCAGCAGCAGGATGAGGGTGAAGACGGCGTTCCGCCCACGCCACTTCAGCCGGGACAGCCCGTAGGCGGCCATCGAGTTGACGAACAGGCCGCCGGTGACGACGACGAACGCCAGCAGCAGTGAGACGCCCATGAAGCGCCAGAAGTAGCCGGTGCTGTCGGAGTCGAGGCTGTCGAGGACGGCGGAGTAGTTGTCGAAGGAGAGGTGGGTGGGGAGGAAGCCGGACAGGCCGTTGAGGACCTCGTCGGACGGCTTGAGGCTGCCCAGGAACAGATAGATCACGGGCAGGATGAAGATGAGGGCCAGCACGCTGAGTACGGCGTAGTCCAGGAAACGGCGCAGGGGCGTAGGGGTCGTGCCCATGGGTCAGTCCTCGATTCCGGGCCGGACGACGCGGCGCTGGATGAGCGTCAGGACGACGACGATCAGGAAGAAGACGACGGTGATCGCGGACGCCTGGCCGATGTTGTTCTGGTCGAAGGCGGTGGTGACGGCCTGGTACATCACGGTGCGGGTGGCGTCCTCGTCCAGGCCGCCGCCGCGGACGAGGACGTACACCTGGTCGAAGACCCGGAAGGACAGCACCGAGGTGAGCATCGCGACGAAGACGAGGGTGCCGTGGATGCCGGGCAGGGTGACGTGGCGGAACTGCTGCCAGCGGGAGGCGCGGTCGAGTGCGGCGGCCTCGTAGAGCTCCCCCGGGATCTGCTGGAGGCCGGCCAGGAGGATGACCATCTGGAAGCCGACGCCCTGCCAGATCGACAGCACGATGAGCGAGGCCATCGCGGTGGCGCCGTCGCCGAGCCAGTCGAAGGCGCCCCAGTTGCCGAGACTCACGGCGTCCAGTGCGGAGTTGAGCATGCCCTGGTCGCTGCGGGCCAGGATGAGGCGCCAGATCACGGCGACCAGCGCCATGGGGAAGACGACCGGCATGAAGAACAGGGACCGGAAGAGGCCGATGGCCTTGAGCTTGCGGTTGAGCAGGATGGCCAGCCCGAGTGCCAGGGCCGTCTGCACCGGGACGACGACCACGGCGAAGGTCAGGTTGTTGAGCAGGGCCCGCAGGAACGGCCCGGACAGGTCGGGGTCGGTGAACAGCCGCCGGTACTGCTCCAGGCCGAAGAAGGTGGGCTCGAGCGGGGAGCCGAGGCGGACGTTGTAGAAGGAGAGCACCACGGCGTAGCCGAACGGCACACCGACGAAGACGATGAGTCCGATCACGGCCGGGGCGGACATGAGCAGCCCGTGCAGCCAGTCGCGGTTCTTGCGGCCCGGACGAGTCGATCGCATCGATCGCTTCGCACGCGCGGGCTTCACGGAGGTCACGGACGGGGCCTGCCCCGGGCCGGGCGGCGGCACGGCGGGCGCGGGTTCCACGGATGTCACGGGAGGGTCCTGTTCCCGGCGGGGCGGGCGCGCGGTGTGCGGCCCGCCCCGGCCGATGGTCCTACGGAATCTTGTAGCCGGCGTTGTCGGAGAAGTCCCGGTCGATGGCGCGGGCGGCCTTCTCCAGGGCGCTCTTGGGGTCGGCGCCGCCGTAGACGGAGTTCAGGGCCTCGCTGAACTTCGCGGTGACGGTCGGGTATCCGGCGGTCACCGGGCGGGTGACGGCGACACAGGACTTGGTGATGTCGCTGTCACCGCAGGGCTTGGCGAGCTGGTCGGCGAAGAGCTGCAGCGGGCCGCCCTGCTTGTACAGGCTGCTCTTGGCGAGCGCGGTCTTGGTGGCGGGCACCGCCCCGTTCGCGGTCGTCATGGCGGTGACGTTGGTGTCGTTCAGGAGGGTGTCCAGGAACGTGCCGGCCGCCTTGGCGTTCTTGGTGTCGGCGCCGATGCCCCAGGCCCAGGAGCCCTGGCCGGTCTTGGGGCCGTTGCCGAAGTCGGGCAGCGGAAAGACGACGAGGTCGTCGCCGAGGGCCTCGCTGTAGGCGGGGTACATCCAGTGGCCGACCCAGCTGAGCGCGACGCGGCCCTTGGCGAAGGCGTTGCCGTCGGTGTTGGGGTCGACGTAGGTCTTCCAGGACTGGAAGGTCTTCAGGGCCGAGGTCACGGCCGGGGTGTCGAGGGCGCCTTCCGCCTTGCCGTCCTTGAGCAGGGAGCCTCCGGCGGACCAGACGATGGGAGCGAAGCCGTAGGTGCCCCACTCCTTGGCGTAGCCGCCGGACTCCTGCAGGTCGACGGTCTTGCCGTCGGGGTCCTTGGCCTTCAGCTTCTTGAGCGCGGCGGTGAACTGCTCCGCCGTCCAGGCGTCGGACAGGCCCTTGGGATACTTCACCCCGGCCGCGTCCAGCATCTTCTTGTTGCCGTAGACACCGAGGCCGGAGTCGAACATGCCCAGGCCGTAGTGCTTGCCGCCGACCTCGCCCTGCGCCTTGCTCGCGTCGGTGGCGTTGTCCAGGGTCTTGGCGGAGACGTACGTGTCGATCGGGGCGAGCTTCTTGTTGTAGACGAAGTTCGCCATGGTCGGGCCGTCGAACTCCAGCACGTCCGGCAGCTCGGCGGCGTCGGTGGCCGTGATGGTCTTGGTGTAGTCGGCCTCGGGTATCAGTTTCAGATCGACCTTGATCTTGTTCTGCGAGGAGTTGAAGGACTTCACCGCGTTCTGCAGCGCGGTGGCCTCGTTCTTCTGGCCCTGATGGGCCCAGACACTGATGGTGCCCTTGCCGCTCCCGGCTTCGGCGGAGGCATCGGTACCACCGCCCCCGCCGCATGCGGCCAGCGCCAGCAAGGGGGCCAGGGCCAGGCCCGTACAGGCGGTGCGGCGGTACTTTCTGCTGGTCGAGCTCATGGCTGTGCCTCCGTGCTGTGGCGAGGGTTCGAAGTGCGGGAGTGCTTCAGGTGCGTGGGGGTGCTTCAGGTGGGTGGGGGTGATTCAGGTGCGTGGGGCTCGGGGAGTTACTGCGGTCCGCGCGGGCGCGGCGGTGCCGTGGTCTCGCGCAGCACGAGGCGGGTGGGCATCTGCACCTGCCCGGCGGGTGGTTCGGCGCCGGGTTCCTCCAACTGCTGCAGCAGCAGCCGGGCGGCCTCGGCGCCCTGCTCGGCGACCGGCTGGGCGACGGTGGTCAGCCCGACCACGTCGGCGAGTTCGTGGTCGTCGAAGCCGACAACGGACACGTCGTCCGGCACCCTCAGCCGGTGGCGGCGCAGCGCGCGCAGGGCGCCCATCGCCATCTCGTCGGACTGCGCGAACACGGCCGTCGGCGGACGTGAGACGGCCAGCAGCTCGGTCATCGCCCGCTCACCGCCCTCGACGGTGTAGTCACCGTCCGCCTCCAGAGCCGCATCGGCTTCGATCCCGGCATCGGCCAGGACGTCGAGATATGCCTGTCTGCGCTCGACGGGAGTGGTCCAGTGCAGCGGACCACTGGACCCCGAGATCATGCCGATGCGGCGGTGGCCGAGGTTCACCAGATGCCGTACGGCGCTCTCGGTGCCGGCCTTGTCGTCGATGCCGACGACGGTGAAGCCGGGCCGGGTGCCGCCGACGGTGGTGGCCAGCGGCACCCCGAGTGAGCGCAGTGCGGCGGTCTCCTCCTCGTCAGGGATGAGCAGCGACAGCACGGCGTCCACCCGCTTGCGGACCGGGAGCCGGGTGAAGAAACGCTTGCGCGTCTCCGGCGAACGCAGGTTGTACAGCAGTACGTCGTACCCGGCGGCACTGAACACCTGCTCGGCGGCGTCCAGTACGGTGCCGAAGAACCAGCGGCCCACGTACGGGACCACGACGCCGATGGTGAAGGTGCGCCCACTGGCCAGGCTCGCCGCCGAACGTGAGGCCGTGTAGCCGAGTTGCGCGGCGACGGCCGTGATCTGCGCCCGCACTTCCTCGGAGACCCCCGGTCGGCCGCGCAGCGCGCGGGACACGGTGGACGCCGAGACGCCGGCGGCGCGGGCGACATCGGTGATGCTGGCCGTCACAACGCATTCCTCCCGTTGTTTTCACGTCGGTGTGATCTGTGGGTGACGTGACCGTAAACCCGCCCACCTTGTTGCGCAAGCGTTTGCGTTCATATTTACTTGGGCCAGTTCTCAGGAGACCTTTTCGTTATCAAGTATCAGCGCACACGTTTGGGCGCTGTCGAGCCGACAGGAACTGTGCATGCGATACGCCCCGCCCGGCCTCTGCGTGAACGACTTCGCCCTCCTGCGCGACGACGACGGCACGTACGCGGTCCTGCACCTGCAGGGCCCCTGGACAACGGAGTTCGACCACCTGCGGATGGAGACCTCCTACGGCCGGGCCACCTCCACCGACCTGGTCCGCTGGGAGCCGCAGGGCACCGCCTTCGGCAACGGCCTGCCCGGCCGTTTCGACGAGCAGGCGGTGTGGACGATGCATCCGATCCGGCACGGCGACGGAATGGCGATGTTCTACACGGGCGTCTGCGGGCTCACGCCGGGCGGCTGGCCGCTCCAGTCGGTGGGGCTGGCGTACTCCGACCGCACGGACGGCACCGCGTGGCGGCGCCATGGGACCGGCCCGGTCGTCGAGGCGGACCCGGGCTGGTACCGCACGGGTGAACACATGGGCTGGCGCGACCCGTTCGTCGTACGCGACGACGAGTCGGACGGCTGGGTCATGGCCGTCTGCGCCAGCGACGCCTCCCTCCCGGTGGAGGTCAGCGGCTGCGTCGCCTGGGCCACCTCCGACGACCTGGAGCACTGGACCGTCCACCCACCGCTCCTCTCCCCCGGTGACGTCAACGAACTGGAGTGCCCGGTCCTGGAACGTCTCGACGACGGCTCCTGGCTGCTGCTCGGCTCCATCGGCGCCACCCGCGGCTTCGAGGCATGGACCGCGCCCCGCCTGCGCGGGCCCTGGACCCGGCGCGGCCCCCTCGGCCCGACCGGCGCCTACGCTCCGCGCGTCATCGCAGCGCCCGACGGCTCCCGCGTCGTACTGCACACCACACCTCGCCGGGTCGGCCTCAGCGACACCGGTGACCGCTGCCGCGGCATGCTCACCCAGCCGAAACTCCTGGTCACGCCCGAGGATGCGGCGCCCCGCCTGGAGTGGTGGCCCGGCCTGAACGCCTGGCTCGGCGAGGAGACGGACCGGCCCGCCCTGCACGCGGTCGGCGACGTCGGCATATCCGGCCCCGTCGAGATCACGCTGCGGACCGACACGACGGACGGCGACCGCCCCGCCCTCGCGGTGGGCTGCGACGGCAAGAACCTCTGGGTCACCGGCCCGGACGGCGCCCGCCTCGGCGAGACCGTCCTGAGCGAACCCGCCACCGCCCTGCGCATCCTCACCGTCGGCGAATACGTCGAGGTCTACGCCGACGGTGTGTTCGCCTTGACCACCTTGTGCTACGCCGGCCGCCCCGCCCCCTGGACGGCCGTCACGGAAGGACGCGAACGCACCATTCCCGTCCGCCCGATCCGGCTGCCCGACCCCCACCGCGACGACGCCTCAGCCATCTGGCCCGGCCCCTCCGCTCCCTGACGGGCGAGAGCCCGCGCGCCCGCTGACCGGCACCCGGCACGACCCAGGAAAGGCCCAGCCATGAACGTCACCGCCGATGGTCTCCGCTTCCCCGACGGCTTCCTGTGGGGTGCCTCCACCGCCGCCCACCAGATCGAGGGCAACAACGTCAACAGCGACTGGTGGCACATGGAACACGGCGGCGGCTCCATCCCCGAGCCCAGCGGCGACGCGGCCGACAGCTACCACCGGTGGCGCGAGGACATGGACCTGCTCGCCGAACTCGGCTTCACGGACTACCGCTTCAGCATCGAATGGGCCCGCATCGAGCCCGTCCCCGGCCACTTCTCCAAGGCCGAGATCGCCCACTACCGGCGCATGGTCGACGGCGCCCTCGCACGCGGTCTGCGCCCGATGGTCACCCTGCACCACTTCACCGTCCCGCGCTGGTTCGCCGAACGCGGAGGCTGGACCGCCGACGGCGCCGCCGACCTCTTCGAGCGGTACGTGCAGGCGACCGCGCCGGTCATCGGCACCGGCGTACGGCACGTGTGCACCATCAACGAACCCAACATGATCGCGGTGGCCGGCGCCGTCCGCGACCTGGGCACCGAAGCACCCCCCACGGCAGGGCTCGTACTGCCCGACAAGGCCACCACCGACGCCCTGATCCAGGCGCACCACCGTGCGACGGCCGCCGTCAAGGCGATCTCCGCCGACATCCAGGCCGGCTGGTCCGTCGCCAACCAGGTCTACCAGGCCCTGCCCGGCGCCGAGGCCGCCACCGCCGCCTACAGCCACCCCCGCGAAGACGTCTTCATCGAAGCCGCCCGCGACGACGACTGGATCGGCGTCCAGTCCTACACCCGCACCAGGATCAGCACGGACGGCCCGCTCCCCGCCCCCGACGACGCCGAACGCACTCTCACCGGCTGGGAGTACTACCCCCGAGCGGTCGGCTACGCCCTGCGCCACACCGCCGAGATCGTCGGCGACGTCCCCCTGATCGTCACCGAGAACGGCATCGCCACCGGCGACGACACACGCCGCATCGCTTACACCACCGGAGCGCTCCAGGAAGTCTCCGCCGCCCTGGAGGACGGCCTCGACGTACGTGGCTACCTCCACTGGAGCGCCCTCGACAACTACGAGTGGGGCTCCTACAAACCCACCTTCGGCCTCATCTCCGTCGATCCCGAGACCTTCGCACGCACCCCCAAGCCCTCCGCGGCCTGGCTCGGCGGACTGGCCCGAACCGGCGTTCTTCCCCGAGCCATCTCCTGAAATTCACCCCAGCCCCGGCAGGCCGCGCAGCTCCTGGATCCGCAGGAGGCGTGCAAGGAGCAGGAACAGCAGGACCATGGCGGTGCCGCCCGCAGCGAGGGAAAGGGCGGGCGTCCAAGAGACTGATGTCAGACTCTGGCTGCAGGAGCGGGCGAGGAGCCACCCGGCAGCACCGGCGGCGGTGGCGGCCGCGGTGAGTTTCGCGTAGGTGCGGCAGATCCGCCGGCCGTCGAGGAGACCCTCCGTGCGTCGCCGCAGGCGCACAGCGGTCAGCAGGAGGCCGACCGCGTAGGACAGAGCGTAGGCGGCGGCCATCCCCGTGACCGCCCAGCGCGGGGACAGCAGGAAGTGGCAGGCCGTGGCGAGCGCGATGTTGATGCCGCTGATCCACAGCGCCATCCGGAAAGGCGTGCGGGTGTCCTCGAAGGCATAGAAGCCGCGCAGCAGGAGGTACTGGGCGGAGAACGGGATCAGTCCCAGTCCGAAGGCCTGCAGCATGTGGCCCAGCGAGACGGTGGCGGCCGCGTCGGCGGTGCCGTGGGCGAACAGCAGTTGAGCGATCTGCGGACCGAAGGCGAGGAAGAAGAAGGCGGCCGGGACGACGATGACACCGCTGATCCGCAGCGCGCGGGACAGGTCGGCGCGCAGATCGTCGACACGGTGCTCCGTCACTGCTCGGCTCATGCGCGGGAGCAGCGCTGTCACGAGGGAGACAGTCACGATCGACTGGGGCAGCATCCAGATCTGCTGGGCGTAGCTGTAGGCGGTGTAGCCGACGCCGTCGTGCGGCAGAGCGGCGTCGGCGGAGGAGGCCAGGCGGGTGACCACGGTGCTCGCCACGAGGTTGGCCAGCACGAACAGCAGCGTCCAGCGGGCCGCGTTCACGCTCTTGCGCAGGCCGGTGCCGCGCCAGTCGAAGCGTGGCCGGAACCGGAAACCGGCCGCGTGGGCGTAGGGGATCAAGGTGAGCGCCTGCAGAGCCAGGGCGAGGGTTGTCCCGATCCCGAGCAGCCTGACCTGGGCGTCGGTGATGTCCGAGACCCGCTCGGGCGCGGTCATCAGGCCGAGGTAGAGGCCGAACATGGCGATCAGGACCAGGTTGTTGAGGACCGGGGTCCACATCATCGCGCCGAACCGGTTCCGGGCATTGAGGACTTGACCGAAGATGCTGAACACGCCGTAGAAGAAGATCTGCGGAAGCAGGAAGCGTGCGAAGGTCACGGTCAGCTCGAACGCGTCGTGCGTGGCGGGTGTGTCCTGCTGGTAGACGCTGATGATCTCAGGGGCGGCCCACGTGGCCAGCGCGGTTCCCACGCCGAGGACGCACAACACCAGGGTGACCAGGCGCTGTTCGAAGGCGGCGCCGCCGTCGGCATCTTCTGCGCGGGCCCGGACGAGTTGGGGGACCAGGACGGAGTTCAGTGCGCCGCCGATCAGCAGGAAGTACAAACTGGTCGGCACGGTGTTGGCCTGGTTGTAGGTGGTGGCCAGCAGCCCGGTGCCCAGCGCGGCGGCCTGCAGCACCTGCCGTATCAGCCCGGTGGCACGCGAGACCACGGTGCCCGCCGCCATCAGCGCCGACGAACGCAGCAGTCCGCCCTCGCCTTTCGCCTTCTTCGGGGCAGCGTGCCTCCGTCTCGTGGACCGCTGTAATCGCTCGGACGACGTTTCCTCGATCATGGGCACAAATCTACGATGCAGAGCTCTCTGTCTGGAGGCGCAGACCTTCTCCTCGGACTTGACCTGCGCGACCGGCGCCGGGCGCCGCAGCACGTCCCTAGTCCCGTCGCCGCGTCCCGTTCGTCCTGGGCGGTGGCGTCACCGCGCCATCGTGTCACGCTGAAGGTCTTCTACGAATTCGCGGAGCTCCGCCGAGTACCAGGGAAGGTGGCATTCGAACTGGCCGCGTATCGACGGACTCGACTGGTACATGGATCGCACCAGTGACTTCCAGGCGATGCGATCCTTCGGCCTCACGTTGCGGGACTGTTCGGCGATCTCCTGGAAGTAGATGCAGTAGAGCTCGGCGAGTGAGGCGATGCGGCTGGCCTCCGGGTGATCAGGCGGAACCGGAGTGTTATCGAAGAAGAAGGGCCGTATGTGCGGGTGCTCGATGAGGGTCAGCTTGATCTGAATTCCGATGTCGTAGGTGGCCCGGCGGGCGGACGAGCGCAGCCCTTCTGTGAGGTGGCGCAGTTGAACGATCACCGTGGCCAGACCGACGAGAGCGGCTGCGCTTCCAACGGCTGCGGCTAGCGCTTCCAACTTGTCCGTCCACGGCACGGTCTTCCTCCTTCGTCGCGCGCCCGTGCACCTTCGATGGCTCCTCAGTGCCCGTCGGTCCAAAACAGGGACTGCACTGTGTTGCGGCGGTGTTGTACTCGATCTGCCGCCAACCGGCGCCCCTGAAACCGGCCTGTTAAAGGCTGTTGGCGGGCGGGACGTGGATCGCCTCGGCGTGGCTGGACCGGCTGGGTGTCCCCGAATTGAGAAGGGCGACGATTTCCCGGGCGCCGTGCGGCGAAGTCGTCAGCCGGGCCCACGAACCATCGCGGAAGGAGACCTTGAAGTCGGACTCGGCCACGCTGAACGGTTTGATCTCCGCGCCGGCGATGTCCTCCCGGGGCACCGACCAGAGGACGGCCTCGGATCCCGGAACCTTCTCGCCGCCGCCCCATGAGACGAACCGATTGCCACGCGCCGTGTTCTCGTACGACAGGACGCGCACCAGCCCTTCCGACTCCGCCAGTTCGATCTCGGTCACCATGCGCCAGGGCCGCCGGGAGGGATCGAGCTGCCAGGGCAGCGTGCGAGCCGTCTCGCCCGCGCCCGCCCACATGACGGGGAAGTCGTCGACCTCGTTCTCACGCTCCTCCAGCTTCCCCCGCTTCTCCGGCGACGCGGGGCTGCCCAGGGCGTCGGCGATGATGTGGAGCGGCAGCATCAGGAGCCCGGTGACGACGGTCTGGACGTGCCGGCCGAGCTTGCCGAAGAACCCCCGCACCGCGAAGGTCCGGCCGGGAGGCCAGCCGGGCAGATCGGGCTCGATGTCATTGCGCTCGCGGTCGCGGAACGAGCGCCGCTTCGCCACCGAGGCGGCGGTACCACTCGCGAACTCGACCCGGTAGCGCTCCGGTTCCTCGTGCATGACCTTCCTTCCCCGCCACTCTGGCGGGGTCCACTATGCCAAGTGAGGGGGCTGGTTTTGTTCCCGTCCTGTGTCGTTGTCGCGGAGGCCCGCGCGTTTGCGTGATCCCCGGCGAGGGCCGTGCCCGGCGTGAGCCGGACAGCCGCCGGGCCGTCCGGGACAGTCCGGAACGCGCAGGTCCCGGGGGTGCTCGGTGTCCGGGACACCCGTGGAGCCGTAGGTGTCTTGCGGCCGACCGGGCGGATGGTCACCATCGGGCTGCGACGTCGCAGTGACTCCCCCGCCCCGCACACTCACGAGAGGCCACGAGATGAGGCAGCACGGTTCGCCCCGCCCCGACGACGTTTCCGACCCCAGGTCCTTCGTCGACCGCATGCGTGCGCTCAAAGCGTGGTCCGGGCTGACGTACCGGGAGATCGCGGCTCGCGCGCACCGGAACGGCAGCGGTACGCCCTCCCCCGGTCGGCCAGTGCTCCGCCGTCAGCAGGGGCTGATCGACGGCTCCCCGTTCCAGCAGGGAGGTGCCCAGGTTTCCGAGCCTGTTGAGCATGACTACTCCTCGGTTGGGTCCGGACCCGACCCGGTGAGCGGGCGGGATGAACGGTGACGAGTCTGGGGAGGAAGTGAGCACCGCTTCAACGGTGGAACAGCGCTCCGATGCATTTCGAATGCGTTCCGAACACATGGGCCCTGGAACGATGAGTTCTCGCGGGCTGCCGGGTCAGTACCTGCATGACTGCACAGAACACGCCGCCTGTCGTCTCCCGTGTGGAGTGGCTGGCCGCGATCGACACCCTTCGTACCCGGGAGAAGGCGCACACCCGGGAGGGCGACGCGATCGCCGCCGCCCGGCGCCGTCTGCCCATGACGGAGGTGGACGCCTCGGCCCCGCTCGTCGGAGGCAAGGGGCCCGTCCCCTTGATCGACGTCTTCGAGGGCCGCACCCAGCTGTTCGTCTCGTACCACATGTGGCATGACGGCCGCCCCGCTGCCGAGCAGTGCGAGGGCTGCACCTTCTTCACCGGCCAGGTCCGCGAACTGTCCTATCTGCACCAGCGTGATGTCACGTTCGCCGTCTTCTGCCAGGGGCCCTACGAGGAGTCGGACCGCTACCGCCGATTCATGGGCTGGGACCTGCCCTGGTACTCCGTACCCGCCGAGTCGCACGAACGGCTCGTCGCAGGCCGACACTTCGGGATGAAGGCGTGCTACCTCCGCGACGGGGACCGTGTCTTCGAGACGTACTGGACCACCGGCCGCGGCGTCGAACCCATGGCGCCGTCGTACGGCATCCTGGACATGACGGTCCACGGGCGGCAGGAGACCTGGGAGGACTGCCCGCCGGGCTGGCCGCAGCCGTACGAGACCCGCGGTCAACAGTTCCGAAAGGACGGGCGGCCGACCGCGCAATGGGCGCGTATCGCCGCCGGGCACGACGACGGCATCCACGACGGACAGGCGGGCACGGGCAGTTCGGGCTGCTGCTCCTGAAGCCGTCGGCGGGGTCGCGGGTGGTGTGGGCTGCGCTCCCGGCGCCCGCCTGGCTGGACGGCCGGCGGGCGGCCGGAGGGCCGGTGGCTTCCAGGTCCTGTCCCCTCATCTTTGCGCCTACGGCACCATCGAGGAGGAAGCGCGGCGCAGCCGGGTCAGGAGGTCAGCTCGACCGGACGCGGACGGTCCGGAGAGGGGCGCAGGATGCCGGCCGCCGCGGCGGCGGTCGCGCAGAACAGGGTGAGCAGCAGGAACGTGTGGTTGAGCGCCATGAGATGGGTCATCCAGCCGATGACGGCGGGGCCTGCGAGCATGCCGATGTAGCCGAGTCCGGCGACCCGGGAGACGTTGGTGCCCGCGGCTGCGGGGTCGGCGTGTCCTGCGGCGCTGAAGAGTTGGGGGATGCACCCGGACAGCCCCAGGCCGAACAGCGCCCAGCCGGTCAGCGCCGCCCAGATCCAGGGCGACAGGGCCACGACCGTGATACCGACGGCGGCCAGGGCCGCGCCGTACCGCAGCACGGCGACCGGCCCGAACCGCGCGGATATCCGGTCCGCCAGGAGCCTGCCGACGGTCATGGTGGCCGCGTAGGTCCCGTAGGCGAAGGCGGCGGTGCTCTCCGGCGCGTCCAGGACGGACTCGAGGTGGAGGACGCTCCAGTCGTTGGCGGCTCCCTCGCACAGCATGACCAGCAGAGCCAGGACGGCCAGGAGCCAGATCCGGGCGGGGACAGCGCGCTTCTTCACCTCAGGCTCCCCCTCGGCATTGGCCACGGGGGTGGCCGGCACGGTGGGCAGGAGGCCGCGAGCGGCCAGCAGGGCGACGATGACGCCGAGGCCTGCGGCGGTGCCCAGTGTCGTGGCCGGGTCCCAGCCGATGTCGATCGCCGCGGCACCGGCGAGCGCGGCCAGGACACCGCCGACGGAGAACGTGGCGTGGAAGGCCGACATGACGGGTCGCCCGTACGCCTTCTCCACCTGCACGGCATGCGCGTTCATGCTGACGTCGAGGGTGCCGTTCCCGAATCCGAAGAGCACGAGAGCCGCTCCGAGGGCCCACGGTTCCCGGGCCAGCCCGGGCAGTAGCAGGGTCGCGCTGCACAGCACTCCGGCCAGGGGGACGACGGCGCGTGTGCCGAGCCGGTCGGACAGTCGCCCGCCGACCTGCATGCCGGCGAAGGCCCCGGCACCCAACAGCACGAGGAACCCGCCCAGGGCAGCGTGGCTGATGCCCACGCGTTCCTCGATGGCCGGGATCTGCACCACCCACATGCCCAGCAACGTGCCATTGAGTACGAAATAGACAAACGTCACGACGCGAGATGCGCGCAGCACTCTTTCCATGCGGACACCTTAACGAACAGATTCATTGTTCGAAACCGCGCACTACGAACAGTTTCACTGTTCGCTCGTAGTGGTGTTGAATCGCGGTATGAGCAGTGAGCGTCACCGACTGATCGCCCAGGCCGTCCAGGAGGCAGGAACGGCCACGGTCACCGAACTCGCCGACCTGACAGGTGCCTCGGAGATGACCGTCCGTCGCGATCTGGACCACCTGGCGTCGCAAGGCGTCCTCGAACGGTTCCGCGGCGGCGCGCGCACCCTGCTCCTGCGCGGAGACGAACCTCCCTTCGCGCTGCGCGCCCACGAAGCCATGGACGCCAAGCGCCGGATCGCGGCGGAGGTGGCTTCACTCATCGCCGACGGCGAGACCGTTCTGCTCGACAGCGGCACGACCTGTCTTGAGGTCGCACGCCTGCTGCACGGACGGCAGGTCACCGTCATGCCGCTGTCGCTGCAGGCGATCGGCATCCTCAGCGACGCCCCCGAACCGACCTCACTCCTGGTCCCCGGGGGCCGGCCTCGCGCCGGCGAGGGGGCCCTCATCGGGCCCCTCACCCTCACCTCGCTGTCGGCGCTGCGCTTCGACACCGCCGTCCTGGGCTGCTGCGGCTTGGCCGCCGGAGACGGCATGACCGCCTACGACCTCGACGAAGCCGCGGTGAAGAAGGCGGTCATCGCCTCAGCACGCCGCATCATCGCCGCTGCCGACGGCAGCAAACTCGGCCGCACCACCCAGGCCTACGTCGGCCCCTCCACCCTGGTGCACATCCTCGTCACCGACACCACCGCGCCCGCCGACGAAACCACCGCACTCGAGAACAACGGCACCGCTGTCACGATCGTCTGAACCGTCCGGCGGTCAGGAGCGGACGTCAGGAGCGGACGTTCGCCCGGACCGCCTCTTCGATGGATGTCTGGCCCGTGTTGAGTTCGAGGATCTGCCGGCCGATCCGGGGCTCGTGGAGCAGTTCGGCGAGGGTGGCGGCGACGTCGTCGCGGGTGATCTCGCCGTGGAGTTCGGCGGGACCGAGGGACACGGTGCCGGTCCCGGGACCGTCGAGAAGGAGTGAGGGGCGCAGGATCAGCCAATTCAGATCACTGCGGCTGAGCTCGACGTCTGCGCCTTTCTTCACGGCGAAGTAGTACTCGACCTCCTCGCCGAGGTCGCGCTCCCGCCATGATTCCGGGAGCACCGACACCAACACGAAGCGTTCCACACCGGCGAGGCGTGCGGCCTTGATCGCTTTGACGACCCCATCGCCGTCGACGGCCTTCGTGACCTCCCTGCTACCGCCGTTCGATCCGGCAGTGAAGACGACCACGTCGACGTCGCCGAATGCTGCGGCCAGTTGTTCGGCGGACATGCTCGAGAGATCGCCGACTCGTGCGTCAACGCCCCGCGTTGCGAGTTCGGCCCGCTGGTCGTCCCGGCGAACGAGCCCGTGGACGGCGTCTCCTCTCTCGCGCAGTTTCCGCGCGAGCAGGCCACCGATACCGCCGGTGATGCCGATGATGAAGACGTCCACGCCGGATACTCCGATCTCTCGATGTAATTGTGGGGCACCGTCGTCGGACCGGTGCCTGAGTGATCAACGATCCCCATCCAGGCGGGTATTCCAGGTAGCAGGGTGACCAGCGAGCCGGGGCCTCTTGTCCGCAGCGGCAATCCGCACAGTCGAGCGATGTGATCACTCGATCGTGAGTTCTTATGTTCTCGTGCCCGGCCTGCCCAATGCTCGGAGGAACGGCGCGTGACCGGCGCCGCCCGGACGTGGGGTGAGTGGGGGAAGAGCATGACGCGAGAAGCGGGACGGTGTGACGGCCTGGACGAGCAGGCGGTGCTGCTGGTGGCCGGGTTGGCCGATCTGACGGTGAGTACGGTGAGTTCGGCGGTGGGGACGCTGCGGGGGTTGCTGCGCCGTTCGGATACCGCAGAGCTGGCGGCGCAGGCCGAGAGCGAGCTGGTGGCGCGTGGGCGCCTGGCGCTGGACCGGTACGCGGCCGTGCCTCCGGCCCACCTGGAGATCCTCGCCCGGCACGTCCAGGCCCGGAAGGCCGCCGATGGCGCCTGACCGGTGGGAGCCGGCCGCGTTCAAGTCCCGTGTCGACGAGGTACTGCACGAGTTCGCCGCCCGGGAGGCCGATCAGTTCGCCGCGATCGATCCGCTCCTGGCCCCGGTGGCCGCGCAGTTGGAGGCGGCGGTGGCGGACGGCAAGCGGCTGCGAGCGGCGTTCTGCTACTGGGGCTGGCGCGCGGCGGGACAGCCGGACAGCGACGCACTGGTGCGGGCCGCGACGTCCATGGAGCTGGTGCACGCCGCTGCGGTCGTGCACGACGATCTCATCGACGACAGCCCGCTGCGGCACGGTCGCCCCACCGCGCACATCGCCCTGCGCGGTGCCGTGCGGCGGCGTCCGCGCGCCGACGCCGCCGCCAGGTCACTGGCGATGCTCGTCGGAGACCTGCTCATGGCGCTGGCCGGGCAGTTGTTCACCACCAGCGGTCTGCCCGCCGCCTATCTCGCCCGGGCCCGCCCCTTGTGGTCGGTGATGGCCCGCGAGCTCATCGCGGGAGAGTGCCTGGAGATCCTGCGCACCGGAGCCGGTCCGGACACCACCGCGTCACTGAAGGTGATCCGCTACAAGACCGCCAAGTACACCGTCGAACAGCCCCTGCTGATCGGCGGCGCTCTGGCCGGGGCGGGCGCGCAGTTGCGCGAGGGCTACTCCGCGTACGGGCTGCCGCTGGGCGAGGCCTTCCAGCTGCGGGACGACCTGCTCGGCTTGTTCGGAGATCCGGAACGCACCGGCAAGGCCGACACCGACGACGTGCGCGGCCACCGGCCCACGGCCCTGCTCGCAGAGACCTGGCGTCTCGCCGGCCACGAGGACCGCGAACGGCTGCGGGTCGTGCTCGGCCGACGCCGCCCGGACACGGACGACCTGGACACGGTGCGCGAGATGATGCGCCGGCTGAAGGCGCCCGATCGCATCGAGAACATGATCGGCGCACGTGTCCGGGAGGCACTCGGCGCTCTCCACGAACTGGACGTTCCGGCGCACGCCTCCAGCGCTCTGACCGCACTGGCGCAGTCCGCGGCGGACCGCCTGTCCTGAACTCTCCCGCGCCCCGGTTCTCACCGCCACCCGCCACGACCGGCCGCCTGCCCGCCCGTCGGCCGCCGGCCGTCGCCGGTCCCAAGACAAGTCGCCGGTCCCGAAGACAAGGAGCCCCGAACCGTGACCTACACCGAGTCGTCCATGGACGCCCTGCGGCACGTCGGCGACGAACTCGCCGACGCCACCGTCGCCGCACTCTTCGAGCGCGGCCAGGTGGGTGTGTTCAACACGCTGATGCGCTACGTCTCCACCGCCGGCGCTCCCCTGCCCGACGGGCTGCCCGATGTCGCCCGGGAGTACCTGGAGGCCACCCGCGTCCCGCCGCCCTGGGTGGACTGGGCGGAGATGGAGAAGGCCCGGCTGTTCTTCCTCGACAACAACGTGCACATCTCCACCGCGCTGTCCTTCGCCTCCATGCCCGCCTGCTACGTCGTCCCCCACGTGGCGAAGCTGTTGTCGGCCACGCACGGGCTGGACTACCCCTCCAAACGGATGGCGGAGACGGGCCAGTTCACCGTCTACCTGATGCAGCCCGACGCCTTCGAGGCCGGCGGCCGCTTCGTCCCCGCCGCGCAGAAGGTGCGCCTGCTGCACGCCTCGATCCGCCACCACCTCCAGCGGGAGAGCATGTGGGACCCCACCGCGCTGGGAACGCCGATCTGCCAGGAGGACATGATCGGCGGGCAGATGTTCTTCTCCCTGCTCGTCCTGGACAGCCTGCACCGCCTCGGCATCCACATGTCCGAGGAAGGCGCCGAGGCCTACTACTACGCCTGGCGCGTCGTCGGCGCGATGCTCGGCGTCGACCAGGACGCCGTCCCCAAGTCCCTCGAGGAGGCCCGCGCCTTCCTCGATCTGTACATGATCCGGCACATGGGGCCCTCGGAGGAGGGCGCCCGCCTGACCCGCCAGCTCATCGACCTCTACGAGGAGGTCGTGCCCGGCACCTTCTTCGACCCGATCGTCTCCGCCCTCATCCGCCACCTCATCGGCAACACCTGCGCCGACTGGCTCCATGTGCCGCAGACCCCGTGGGACACGGTCGTCAAGGCCGTACCCCACCTCCTCGGCATCCTCGAAACCGTCGAAGACCGCTCGCCGCTCGGTGCCTGGGCCCTGGACCGTCTCGGCCACCTGACGACCATTTTCGAGCTGTCCTCCCTCACCCGCGGACGCGTCATGCACTACGCCATCCCCGAACAGCTCAAGAAGGACTACGGCATCTCCCCCACGGTGCCCCGCACCCACCGCTGGAACCCGCCGGCCCCGACGGTCTCCTGATCACCCCGCGTCGAGGTCGTCGCAGGACGTCGTAGGCCAAGTGCGTCGCGGTCGATGTCGAGACCACGCCCCGCTGCCCCAGCGTGCGCGGCGCTCCGCCGGTGAACAGGGGCGTCCCGGCGCCCAGCACGACGGGCGCGAGGCGCAGCGACGATCCGAGTCACGAGGTCGACCGGCTGGCGCTCACGATCTTCCCGGTCTTCCCTCGGCGGCGGACCACGCCTCTTCGACGACGGACTGGCCGCGGGGCAATGGCGCTCGTCAGTCAGCCCGCGGGCGAGCCCGGCACGCCGGCCCTCGTCTATGACCCCGTCCGGTAGGCCGGCCGGTCAGCGGTCAGCGGTCAGCAGCGCTCCGGCCTGGCCGTCGGACCAGGAACCTACACTCGCGGCATGATCCTTCCCTCTCTCGCCGCCGACCTCGCCCCCACCGGTGTCCTGCGCGCCTCCATCAACCTCGGCAATCCCGTCCTCGCCCAAGGGACGCCGCAAGCGCCCAGCGGCATCACCGTCGATCTCGCCCGGGAGATCGCGGCCCGGCTCGGGGTGCCCGTGGAGTTCCTCTGCTTCGACGCGGCGCGCGCCTCGTTCGAGGCGATGGCCGGTGGACGGGCCGATGTCTGCTTCCTCGCGATCGAGCCCGCCCGCGAGACGGAAGTCGCCTTCACCGCCCCGTACGTGCTCATCGAGGGCGTGTACGCCGTGCCCCGGGAGTCCGGTCTGAAGACGCCCGAGGACGTCGACGCGCCGGGCATCCGCATCGGCGTGAAAGCCGGATCCGCTTACGACCTCTACCTCACCCGAACCCTGCGCCACGCCACCCTGGTTCGCGGCGACGAGGGTGTCGACGCCTTCGCCGCGCACCGCCTCGAGGCAGGTGCGGGCATCCGGCAGCCGATGACCGCCTACGCCGAAGCACACCCCGAAGTGCGGCTGATCGAGAAGGAGTTCATGGAGATCCGCCAAGCCGTCGGCACCACCACCACTCGGCGGCCCGAGACCATACGGTTCCTCCGAGAGCTGGTCGAGGAGCTCAAGAGCGACGGCTTCGTCGCCGACTCGCTGCGCCGCGCGGGCCAGCCCGAGAACCTCGCGGCACCGGTCGTGCCGTAGCACCGTCCTCCTCGTGGCGCTCGCCCCCGGCAGGAATGTGGGGCGACGAGGCGGCACTTGGCCTGTGCCGCCTCGTGGAGGCCGTGTCAGTCCACGATCACCTCGGTATTCGCCGCCGGGGCTCGTCCGACGAGTGCGCCGCCGAAGTTCTCCTCGACCTCCGTCTTCTCCGCCGCGTTCGGATACGGGTTCGTGCAGGAGGTGCCCGCGGTGGAACCGGACATGAGGCTCGAGCACGGTCCGGGCTTGCGGTCGGGCAGGCCGAGGATGTGCCCGAGTTCATGGGCGGAGATGCGGATCGTGTTGTAGCCCTGGTCGACGGCCTGGCGCCCGATGTAGACGGTTCCGTTGCCGAGGGTGGTGGGCAGGGCCCGCGGCCAGCCGTTGTCCGCGAGGACGCGGATGTTCGCGCGTTGCCCGGCGGCGGCCGGCCGTAGCTCGACGGCGTCGACACTCTCGTTCCAGATCGCCGCGCCCCGGTCGACGGCGCTCTTGAACTCCGCGGAGCCGCCCGCGTCGTAGAGAAGGACACGGGCGGCCAGGGGGGCATCCTCCGCGTCGGGGGGAGCGGCCACGGCCTGGCCACCCGTCAGGGAAACGGACAGCACCAGGGCAGCGGCCAGGCCGCCGGTGAGCGTACGGACGTACATGATCGACCTCCTTGTGGGGGAAGGCAGTCGTGCTCATGACATTCCCTGGCTCACTGCCCCGCGGACAGGGAGGCGAATCCGTCAATCGCGTCCGCGGTCCGAGCAGCGGGAGGTACGGGCCGCGCTCAGGCCTCTTGCGTGAAGAGCTTGCCCCGGGTGGAACCCGTGGAGCACAGCTTCTTTTCCTCGGCCGTCATCTTGCGGGACTTGACCACGACCGCGCTGTGCTTGCCGTCCGTACCGTTCGGGGCCGGGCCGGTGACCACGTCGGGGACGAACCAGTAGTAGTGGCCCCACTTGGGGTCGTCGTAGTGGGTCTGCCACGTGCCCGTTATCTGCCGCATCACCTGGGCGCGGGAGATCCAGCCGACCTCTCCGGGCTTCACGTTCACGGTGAAGGAACTCGTCTCGGTGTGCGAGCTCTGCCACGTGTAGTTGTAGGTCGCGGTCACGCTGGCCGTGATGATGCCTTCGATGCCCCCGCCCGCCGTGACCGAGCCGCCCACCGAGTGGGAGGAGCCCACCGTGTCGGCCCAGGACATCGACTGGGAGGCGGGCGAGTCGGTGCAGTTGTAGAGGAGTTCGGAGACCTGGCGCGGCTCACCGAGGTACGCCCGGCCGAGTTGCGGGGAGTTGAAGGTGCACTTGCCTTCCCCGGACGCGCAGTCGGCCATGATCTGCTCGGCGGTGGGCTGTTCCTCGGCCGCTGCGGGTACGGCCGTCGCGATCACTCCGAGCGCGGTCGCCGTCAGCGCCAGCGTGCGGCTGCCGTAGCGCACTGTGCGGTTCTTCGTCATGGTTGGTGCCTCTCACCCTTGCATGGGGGGACAGTGACGACACCCCCCTGGTGCAGGAGGGTGTCCAGTCACCGCCTGGTGCCCATGAGGCTCACGTAAACCGCAGTCCATCTACACCAAGGAAAAGCAAAGTTGTAATTGATTTCCAGAAATGATGAAGACTCAACAGTGCTGTGGTGAGCCGGAGTTGGGCGGTCGGAGCCCAGGTCAGTTGAGGGGGTCGAGGGTGAGGTAGGCCTGGCGCGGGTTGCCGTCGTGCACGAGGGACTCGTGGTGGCCCACGTCGTCGAACGCGAAGGCGTACGCCTTGCCGTCGGCCATCTGGGCGTGGATCTTGCGGGCGTAGTGGTTGGTGACGACGTCCTTGTAGAAGGCGTCGGCATTCGAGTCGGGCTGCTGGGGGTTGACCAGCAGGGTGGAGCGGTTGAAGCCGGCGCACAGGGTGCGGGAGATCGGGCCGCGGACCTGGTCGTTCGGCGCGTCGAGCCGCCCGTGGCAGCCGAAGACGGAGGAGGCGTCCGGCTTCTGGAAGCTGGTGACGGTGGCACCGGCGCTGTTGGTGAAGTTCATGACGCCGCCGGAGACCCGGCCGTAGTACTTGGTGCCCGGCCGGTCGGCGAACGGGGTGACCGTGAGGGTCGAGGTGGAGTACTTCTGCCAGACGCGGTTGATGTAGTCGTCCATGACGGTGGCCGGCAGCGCGCCGGTCTCCAGGCCGTACAGCGGGGACAGGGCGCGCAGTACGGTGCCGTCGGCGCGGGTCTGGATCAGGTTGGCCCAGCCTCCGGGCTGCCCCCTGAGGGCGTTGAAGAAGCCGTTGTAGCCGCCGGGCTTGAGGCGGCCGGTGTTCGCGGTGGTTCCGTCGGACCGCTGCACTCCCACCGCGTACGGTGCGGAGAACATGTCGACCTGTGTGCTGTTGATCCACAGGCCCGCGTCGTTGAGTGTGTACTCCGACCAGTTGAACAGGATGTTCCGGTTGGGGTCGGACGGGTTCTGCACGGCGGGCTGGACCAGGCCGCCCGTGGTGAGTCTGAACACGAGTTTCTGGCCGTAGGAGAAGTAGACGCGGCCGGAGAACTTCGGCATGCGGATCGTGGTCGACCGGCCCGCCGCCGGGCCGGGGATCGACGCGTCGGGGGCGGGAGTCGGCGGATTGCCGCCCGCGGGCCAGGGGTGGAACGTGCCGTTGGCGTCGGCCCAGCCCTGCCGTCCTGTCGACAGGTCGGTGCCGAGGTTGTAGATGTACACCTGCTCGCCGCGGGCCGAGTTGTTGGTGATCTTCAGGGGGATCGTCGCCGGGACGGCGGCGTGGGCCGGCGTACTCGCTCCGGTCGCGAGAAGTGAGCCGGTCAGGGCCGTCGCGAGGGACAGCCCGACAGCCGCGAGGCTGCGTCTGAGCGTGCGTAACATGCTCTGTCTCCGTTCGACAGGTGGCCGATCCGGGAAGGGGTGAGAGCGCTCTCAGAGCGTGCCGCTTTGGTCCGGACCTGTCAATGCGGCGGGACGGATGCCCAGTTGTGTGCGTCCCACGGTCCGGCGTGGCTGTCCGTGACGCCGACCGCCCGGGGCGGCTGGGGGCGGCGTCACGGACAGTGGTCAGTGCCCGAGTGCCCGGTCGGTCTCCTCGCGGAGGAGATCGACGTAGTCGCGGGTCCAGGCCTCGATCGTGGTGCGGTCCCACAGGTCGGCCGAGTACTCGACGAAGCCCTTCAGTTCGTCGCCGGCCGGGACGAGGCCGAAGGTGAGCAACGTGCGGGACGCGGCGGGGGCCAAGTCCTCCACCGCTGTGGTCAGGCCGGGCAGTTCCACCTCGGCGTCCAGGGAGCTCTGGTACGCGAAGCCGACGTCCAGCCGGTCCGGTACGTCGACGCCCGTGCGCTCCTGCAACGCGGGGGCGATCCGGCGCACCGGCATGGCCTGGTCCATGCACTCCACCGTCGTACGGGCGACGCGGTCCGTCAGGTCGGCGAAGGCACCGGCCGCGCCGCCCCGCACCGGAAGCGCGAAGCCCGAGATCGTGCAGGCCAGCAAGGATTCGAACGCGCGGCGCTCACGGTTGGCGTAGGAGATGTTGAACACCACGTCGGACTGCCCGGACTTCTGCGCGAGCAGCCGGCCCAAGGCGGCCGCGGTGACCACGAACGGCGTCGTGCCCCGCTGCCGCGCGAGGTGTTCGACGGCAGAGCGCACATCGGCGGGGACCGTGAACATCACGGCGCCGCCCCGGCCGCTGGGGTGCTCGGGCCGGGGCCGGTCCACGGGCAGGCCGACCGTGAACGGCACGCCGTCGAGCTCGCGCAGCCAGAAGTCCAGCTTGCGTTCGTCGCCGGCTCCGTCGGCCTGTTCCCGCTGCCAACGGGCGTACTGGGCCGGCTGGCACGGCGCGGGTGCCAGGGTATGGGCCTCCTCTCCCCGCAGGGCGGAGCCGTAGAGCGCGGCCAGTTCCTTCAGCAGCAGGCTGACGGACCAACCGTCGCACGCGGAGTGGTGCAGGACGAGGAGCAACACCCAGGTGTGCTCGCCGGTGCGCAGCAGCCGCAGGGCCATCGGTGTGCCGCGGGTGGGGTCGACGGGTGTATCGGCGGCCCGGGTGCTCGCCTGGTCGACGGCCCGTCGCCGCTCGTGCTCGGGGCGTGCGGTGAGGTCCTCGATCGGCAACTGGACCGGGCCGGGCCGCAGGACCTGCTGTTCCCAGCCGTTCCCGCTGGCGGACAGGCGGGTCCGCAGTCCCTCGTGCCGTTCGACGAGCTGGGTGAGGGCGGTGCGCAGGGCCGCGACGTCCAGGTCTCCGGAGAGGGTGATCCGCAGGGCGACGTTGAAGACCTGCGGGAGGGGGTGTTCGGCGTGCACCGTGGCGAAGCGGGTCTGCTGGGCGGTGGCGGGTGCCCTGTGCTCCACCGTGCCGGGGGCGTCTCCGGCCTCGGCAACCGGGTCCGGTGTCATCTCCGTGAGCGTTTCGGCCAGGTGGGTCGTCATGGCCCGCAGTGTCGGCTCCTGGTAGAAGCTCAGCATCGGGTACTCGGTGCCGAACTCCTCCCGGACCTGGTTGACCAGCCGCATCGCGGTGATCGAGTGGCCGCCCAGGTCGAAGAAGGAGGTGTCGGCCGTGACGGTGTCGGCGTCGATGCCGAATTCGGCTGCCCAAAGGCGTCGTACGCGCCGTTCGATGTCCGGGCGATGGCCGGACGTCCGGTCCCCGCCGGTGCCGCTCCGACTGCGGCCCGGTGCCGTGGTGACGAGGTCGGGCGCCGGCAGCGCGGCGCGGTCCAGCTTGCCGTTGCCCGTCAGGGGCAGGGCGACCGGGATCCGCCAGGCGCGCGGCACCAGGAACTCCGGGAGCCGGGCGGCCAGTTCCTCGGCCAGGAGGTCGGCGAGCGCCTGCCGGTCGTCGGCCGAGGCGCCGATCGGGTCGGCGGGGACGGCGTAGGCCGCCAGATACGCCTCTCCCCGGTCGCTGCGGCGGGCCAGCACGGCCGCCTCGCGCACGCCGTCCAGGGCGTTGAGCACGCGGGAGACCTCCTCCGGCTCGACCCGGAAGCCACGGATCTTGACCTGGTCGTCGGCCCGGCCGCAGAACTCCAGTTTTCCGTCGTCCCTCCAGCGGACCAGGTCGCCGGTGCGGTACCTGCGGGCGTCCGGGCCGCCGTCGGGGTCAGGCAGGAAGCGCTCCCCGGTGAGTTCACGGCGGTGCAGATAGCCGTGCGCGACTCCGGGGCCGCCGACGTACAACTCCCCCGTCGTGCCCACGGGCACCGGGCTGCCGGCGGCGTCCAGCACGCTCAGCGTCACGTTGTCGACGGGGCGCCCCAGCGCGATGGGACGGGCGGGGTCCTGCTCACGCGGGGACACGGTCTCGGTGGTGCACAGGACGGTGACCTCGGTCGGCCCGTACACGTTCACCGTCTCGTACGGCGCCCCGGGCCGCGGGCGGGTGCGCAGGACGTCGCCGCCGAGCAGCAGGTGACGCAGGGGCGGCTGGTCTGCCGGGGGCAGGCGGAGCACTTGTTCGCCCAGGGCGGTGGGGAGGATGGAGAAGGTGACGCCCTGCTCGACGTACCACCGGGCCAGGGCGAGCGGATCCCTGCGCGGTTCCTCGCCGGCGATCGTGACCGACGCTCCCGCGGTCAGCGCCGGCCAGATCTCCAGAATCGAGGCGTCGAAGCTCTGGCTGCACACCACGGCACTGCGGTCGGCCGGGGTGAAGGCGAAGCGCCGGTGCTGCCACTCGCACAGGTCGACCACGCCGCGGTGCGTCAGCACGACGCCCTTGGGGGTGCCGGTGCTGCCCGAGGTGTACAGGACGCAGCACGCGGACCGGGTGTCGGAGGCGGGCATGGTGTCAGGCGGGTCAGTGCGGCCGGTCGCATCGGCCGGTACGACGCTCACGTGCCCGGGCAGGTTCAGCGCGGCGGCCTCGTCGTGCGTGGACACCACAGTCCGGGCCCCGCACTCGGCGATGACCTGCTCGGCGCGTGCCCGCCCCAGGGACGGGTCGAGCGGCACATAGGCGCGGCCCGCTTTGAGCGCGGCGAGCATGGCGACGACGAGGTCGGCGGAGCGTGGCAGCCACAGCGCCACCACGTCGGCGTCGCCGTCGGCTGTGCTGTGCTGCCCGCGCAGGACTGCGGCCAACTGTCCGGCACGCTCGTCCAGTTCGCGGTAGGTGAGGCGGCTGTCGCCGCTGATCACGGCCGTACTGTCCGGTCGCGCGGCTGCCTGCCGGGCGACGAGCGCGTGCACGGTGGTGTCCGCGGGCGGGCGGGCCGGGCCGCGTTGCCAGGACCGCGGTACGGGCTCCCCCACGGCGGCGGTCTCCACGGCGGCCGGGGCGAGCCGCGACAGCGGTGCCTCGGGAATGGCGACCGCGGCGGTGAGCAGGTCCCGGAAGGTGGCGAAGAACCCCTCGACGGTGTGCTGGTCGAACAGGTCGGTGTTGTACTCCAGATGGCAGCGGATGCCCTGCGGCTGGTCGGTGAAGTAGACGGTGAGGTCCGTCAGCGCCTTGTCCGGACCCACGTCGAGCGGTGTGGCCTCGATTCCGGGCAGGTCGAAACGGAACGGCTCGGCACGCTGGAACTCGGCGAACGTCTGGAACACCGGTGTCCGGTCGACCGCCCTGGCGGGGGCGAGTTCCCGCACGACCTTCTCGAACGGCACCCGCGCGTGGTCGTACGCGTCGAGGGCGACCGAGCGCACCCGGTCCAGCAGCGCGGTGAACGCCGGGTCGCCGGACAGGTCGAAGCGCAGCGCGAGGGTGTTCACGAAGAATCCGAGCACGTGCTCGACCCGCTCGGTCCGGTCCGAGAACGGGGTGCCGACGACGATGTCCGTCTGCCCGGTGATCCTGTGCAGCGTCGCCGCGTATCCGGCGAGCAGCGTCATGAACAGGGTGGCGCGGCGGCCCCGGCTCAACTCGCGTACCTGGCGGGAGAGTTCGGGGTCGAGTGTGTGGAACGCCGCCCGGCCGTTGGAGGTCATCGGCGTCGGGCGCGGCCGGTCGGTGGGCAGGGCGAGGACGGGCAGGTCGCCGCCGAGGGTGCGGCGCCAGTGGGCCAGGTCCGCTTCGGCCTCGGGGCTGTTCGCCGACGCCGCCTGTTCCCTCGCGTGCTGGGCACAGCTCCAGGTGAGGGCCGGAAGGTCGGGGGTGGTGCCGTCGCGTTCGGCCCGGTAGAGGGCGGACAGGTCACGGGCGAGGACGGTGGCCGAGGCCGCGTCGACCACGATGTGGTGCAGGGACAGGACGAGGACGTGCTCCGCCTCGCCGAGCCTGACGAGCCGGGTGACGAACAGCGGGCCTTCCGCCAGGTCGAAGCGGCGAGCGCTCTCGGCCGCCAGGACGTCCTGGAGGGCGGTCCGGGGGTTGCCGGTGCCGTCCACGACCTCGAAGTCGGGCTCGGCGGATGCCCGTACCAGCTGACGCGGCTCACCGCCGGTCTCCCGGAAGACGGTGCGCAGGCCCTCGTGCCGGGCGACGAGCCCGCGGAGTGCCGCGTGCAGGGCGGGTACGTCGAGGGTGCCGTCGAGGCGGACCGCCTTGACCTCGTTGTAGGCGGTACGCCCCGGGAGCAGGCGCTCCAGGAACCAGATCCGCTCCTGGCCGGGTGACAAGGGAGCGTCGGCGGGGGCAGGTTCGGCAGTGGACGGCCGGCGGTAGTCGCGGCGCAGTGCGTCCAGGCGGGGCAGGCCCGAGCGCAGCTCGTCGGGTGCGACACCGAAGTCGACGAGTGCCACGATCTCGTCGGCACCCGCCGCGGTCACCGCGTCCACGACCGGGCGGACCGTGTCCACCGTGCCGATCAGGGCGCGCTGGTCGCAGTAGCGGCCGTAGGCCCGGTGGAACACGGCCTCCAGATCGTCCTCGCTGAGCGCGGCCAGATCGACGCTGTGCCCGAGGCTGTTGGTGACGCCGCTGAACAGGGACAGGGACGCGCGCATGTAGCGGGACAGCGGTTCGTACGCCTCCGTCCTCGCGGTGTCGTGGTCCTCCGCGAGGTAGGTGTGCAGCAGGACGGCCACCCGCCCGGCGTCCGGGTCCAGGCCGTGCCGGGCCCGTGCGCTCCGGTAGCGGGCGATGTTCTCCGTGAGCTGTTCGACGCTCTGGGTCATCAGGTTGGTGACGATGCCCAGGCCGTGGCGGGCGGCCAGTTCGTACGAGGCGGGGTTGCCGACCACCGCGGTGTACATGGGCGGATCGTCCTGCACCGGCCGGGGGAAGAGCCGCAGGTCGGCGGCCTCGCCGTCACCGGTGGTGCGGCGCACCGCCTCTCCGCGCCAGAACCTGCGCACCTCCTCCAGCTGTTCGAACATCAGCTCCTTGTGCCGGCCGAAACGGTCCGGGAAGAAGGCGAAGTCCTTGGAGCTCCAGCCGCTGGCGACACCGATACCGACGCGCCCGCCGGAGAGGTTGTCGACCATCGACCACTCCTCCGCGACCCGGATGGGGTCATGGAGGGGCAGGACGACGGACCCGGCGTTGAGACGGATGCGCTCGGTCTCACGGGACAGCGCGGCCGCGAGCACCGCCGGGTTGGGGAACAGGCCGCCGAAGGAGTGGAAGTGGCGCTCGGGCATCCACAGCGCGTGGAAGCCGTGCCGGTCGGCGAACCGGGCGACCTCCATCAGGAGCTCGTACTGGCCGTGTCGGGGCGCCGAGGCGTCCTGCGGGTAGTCGCCGAAGAAGTAGACGCTGAAGTCGGCGGTACGTGGGCCGGTTTCGGCGGTACGTGGGGCGGCTTCGGCCACGCGTGCCGTGCGGGAGCCGGTGACCGCCGCGGTGTTCCAGGCCATGGACGCCACGGGCGCGGCGGATGTCGGCGCCGGCGCGGCGGTGGGTGCCGGGTCCAGTACAGGTGCCGGGTCCGGAGACGGAGTCGGAGCCGGGGGCGCGGCCTTCGGCATCACAGGCCGCTCACCCGGGAAGAACCCCGCCGACCGCAGCTCGCGCAGCGAGTCCTGTACGGCGTCGGCCACGAACTCGATGTCACCGTCCGAGTGGGCCGTGGACAGGAAGAAGTTGCGCCACTCCCAGACGTGCACGCCGCGCAGCATCAGGTGGTGGTAGAGGAGCTCCATGTCGGCCCGGTGCTCGAAGCGGAACTGGGAGCCGAAGTGGGTCATCCGCAGCGGGTACTCCTCGGCCTCGAAGAAGCCGTTGAGCGTCGCGGCCAGTTCCGCGGTACGCGCGTTGAGGCGCTCCTGGAGGTGCGGACTTTGCTCTTTGAGGTGCGTGAGGACGGCGCGGGCGGCGACCATCGACACCGGGTGCTGGATGTACGTACCGCCGAAGAACGTCGTGTCGGCGGGCGGGTAGCTGTCGTCGCCGTACGACCAGTAGCCGCCGTCGACACCGTCCATGATGTCGGCGCGGCCCGCGATGGCACCGATGGGAAAGCCGCCGCCGAGGAGCTTGCCGTAGGTGGCGAGGTCCGGGGTCACGCCGTACAGCTCCTGCGCGCCGCGCGGGGCGGGGCGGAAACCGGTCAGCATCTCGTCGAAGAGCAGCACGATGCCGTGGCGGCGGGTCAGCTCCCGCAGCTTGCGGACGAACTCGGCCGGTTGAAGCGAGGGGTGCCTGCTCTGCACCGGCTCCACGACGACCGCTGCGATGTCGTCGGCGTGCCGGGTGATCGCCTCCAGGGCGGCGTCGCTGCCGTAGTCGAGGACCAGCAGATCCGAGACGGAGGCCTGCGGGATGCCCCTGGAGACGGGCACGGTGATCTGGTCGGCGCCGCTGCCCGAGGAGCGGCCGAGGACGTTGTCGGCGTGGCCGTGGTACGCGCCCAGGAAGGTGACGATCTTGTCGCGGCCGGTGGCGGCGCGGGCCAGGCGGATGGCCGCCGAGTTCGCCTCCGTGCCGGAGTTGGCGAAGGCCACGCGCTCCAGTCCGGTGAGTTCGGCGAGGAGTTCGGCCGCCTCGCCGGTCTCGATGGCGCGGGGGCCGAGCTGGATACCGCGGGACAGGTGCTCGCGCACGGCCTCGGTGACGAAGTCCGGCTCGTGGCCGAAGAGGAGGACGCCGAATCCCATGGTGATGTCGACGTACTCGTTGCCGTCGACGTCCTCCAGCCGCGCCCCGCTCGCCCGGCGGCCCGCGATCGGGTACAGCATCTCCTTCGTGCCGCTGCGGAAGCCGACGACGGCACGGCTGTCGGCCAGGACGCGGCGGTAGCGCTGGGCGATCTGCTTGGAGGTGGGGGTCCTGGCGGTGTAGCGGCGGACGAGGTCGTCCAGGTGCTTCTGCTGGGCGTGCGGGGAGGCGTCCCGCACCATGCCGGAGTTCCTCGCGACCGACACCCGGGGGCCGTGGACGCGCGCGGGCTCCGGGGATCGCCGCTCCGGGTCGGGGGTTTCGTCGCCGATCTGCTGGGCGATCTGCTGGGAGAGCTCCTCCATCGCGGCCAGGTCACGGTCCAGTGCGGCGGATATGCCGTTCAGCCCGCTCACTTGGCCACCCTGCCGTTGAGCCGGTCCGTCACCGAGGCCGTCTGGAGCGCGAGCAGCTGGGAGAGCTGGGACATCATCTGGAGCTGTATCCGGGACATCTGCTGGATCTTGTCGGCCAGGTCCTCCAGCTCGTCGCGGGTCGCGTAGTCCGGAGCCGGGGCACCGGCGGCCGGGGCCGGAGCGGGAGGCGCGGCGGGAGCTGGTGCGGGAGTCGGGGCAGGAGCAGGAGGCGCGGCGGGAGCTGGTGTGGCAGCCGGCGCCGGCGCCGGTGGGGCAACCGCGGGCTCGGGGTCGGCCGCGGAGCGTGGTTGCGATGCGCCCACCCCGGTGGAACCCGTGCCCGCGGCGCCCACCGCCGTGATGCCCGCGTCCGGCATACGGGCCACGATGAACTCCGCGAGCCGCCGCGGCGTGCCCGTCTCCTCCAGCAACTGCCGCATGGTCACCTTGACCTGGTGCTCCTGTTCCAGTTCCCGCAGCACGCTGATCATCTGCAAGGAGTCGGCGCCGAGGTCGAAGAAGTTCGCGTCACCGACGATCGCCGACGGATCCCCGCCGAGATGCCGGGCGGTCGCCTCGACGATGCTGTGCAGTACGCGTGCGACCGCTGCCTCTTGCTGAACCACTTCGGCTCCCTTGCTCGCTGATGTTCCCGTGCTGAGGGCCGTCGGCGCCGGCCCCGTCCAGTGGTCCTGGTGCTGGAATCGGTATCCGGGCAGCGGGATGCGTCTGCCGCCGCTGCCGGCCAGGAGCGTCTCCCAGGCGACGTCCGCTCCCGCGCAGTGCAGCCCCGCGGCCGCACTCCAGAGGGCGCCGGGCCCGGTGCCGCGCCGCAGGGACGGCAGGGCCCGTACGCCGGGCAGGGCCCGGTGCGCCAGACTGCTGAGGGTGGTGTGCGGCCCGATCTCCAGCAGTACGTCGGGCTGCCCGGCGCCGATGGCGCGCAACGCCTCGTCGAACCGGACGGGCTCGCGGGTGTGCCGGAGGAGGTGGTCCGTGTCGGGGACCCAGCCGGGCGGGCGGGTCACACCGTCCAGGGCGCTGACGAACGGGAGCAGCACCGGGCGGAAGTCCACATCGTCGAGAGCCTTCCGGAACTCCTCCAGCATCGGTTCCATCAAGGCGGTGTGGAAGGCGCGGGTCACCGGCAGCCGCTGACCCGGTGTGCCGCGCTCGTCCAGCAGTTCGCACGCCCGGTCGACGGCGGCCACGGGACCGGCGAGGACCTGGGCACGGTCCCCGTTGGACACGGCCGCCTCCAGACCGGGAACCTCCGCGACCAGGGCGAGGGCGCTCGCCTGGTCGAGCGGAGCGGCCACCATCGCGCCGGGCGCGCAGCGCTGCCGCATCAGCCGGCCGCGTTCGGCGGTCAGACGCAGCCCGTCCTCGAGCGGCAGGGCTCCGGCCGCGTACAGCGCGGCGTACTCCCCGACGCTGTGCCCGGTCACGGCGTACGGTTCGACACCGCAGTCGCGCCACAGCCGGACGAGGGCGCATTGCAGGGCGAACAGCGCGGGCTGAGCGGTGTCCGTGCCCACGAGTGGCGCCTCCCCCGAGTCCTCCCCGCACAGCGCCGCGAGCAGGGAGTCACCGGTGAGGTCGCGGTAGTGCTGTTCGCAGCTGTCGAGCACTTCACGCGCGGCGGGGAAACGCGCGTAGAGGGCGGCGGCCATGCCGGGGTAGTGGCTGCCCTGGCCGGTGAACTGGAACGCCACGCGCGGGGCGCCCTCCGCGGGGGTCGTCCCCGTGGTCAGCGCCGCTGCGGGGGTTCCGGCGAGCCAGGCGTCGAGGGCGTCGGCGAGGGCTGCCGGGGTGGTGCCTCGGGCCGCGAGGCGGTGGCGGCCGTGGGTGCGGCCGAGGGCGGCGGTGGTGACCAGGTCCGACAGGTGCGGTGCGGGTGGCTGCCGTAACCGGTCGCGGAAGGCCCGGGCGTTGTCCGCGAGGGCCTGTGGGCTGCTTCCGGAGACGAGCAGCACGTCGGGAGGCGCGGCCGAGCCGGTCCTGGGCACGGGTTCCGGGGCTTGTTCCAGGATCAGGTGGACGTTGGTGCCGCCGACGCCGAGTGAGGTGAGGCCCGCGCGGCGGGGTGTGTCGCCCGCCGGCCAGGGCCGGGCGGCCCGGGGGATGTAGAAGGGGCTGCCATCGAGGTCGATGAGGGGGTTGGGCTCGCTGAAGTTCGCCATCGGCGGGATCACGCCGTGCCGCAGGACCAGCAGGACCTTGACGAGTCCGGCCAGTCCGGAGGCGGCGTCGAGGTGGCCGATGTTGGCCTTGGCCGAGCCGAGGGCGCAGTAGCCGGCGCGGTCGGTGTCCTCGCGGTAGGCACCGGCCGCGCCTTCGAACTCGATCGGGTCGCCCTTGAGCGTGCCGGTGCCGTGCGTCTCCAGGTAGCCGATGGTGTCCGCGCCGACGTCCGCGCGTCGCAGCGCCTGGCGGATGGCGGCGTGCTGGCCCTGGGCGCTCGGCGCGGTGAACGCCGACTTGCCCGCGCCGTCGTTGCTGACGCCCCAGCCGCGGATGACACCGTGGATCGTGTCGCCGTCGGTGACCGCCCGGGCCAGCCGCTTCAGTACGACGGCCAGGACGCCGGTGCCTCCCACGGTGCCGTCGGCGCCGGCGTCGAAGGCCCGCAGACGGCCGGACCTGGACAGGATCGAGCCCTTGACGTAGCGGTAGCCCAGGACCTGCGGAACGTGGACGGCGGTGGCGCCGACGAGGGCGATGTCGCAGTCGCCCATGAGCAGCGACTGGGCGGCCGCCTGCACGCCGACCAGCGAACTGGAGCACCCCGTCTGAAGGTTGACGGCGGGGCCGGTCAAACCCAGCCGGTAGGCGACGCGGGTGGCGGCGAAATCGGCGTAGTTGCCGACGGTGATCTGCATGTTCGCCACCCAGTCGGACGTGGGATGGCTGGGCAGGACGTTGTTGAGCAGGTAGTTCTGGAAGGTGTACAGGTGGTATCCGCTGCTGGCGTAGACACCGACGCGGGTGCCGCCGCGTTCGTCCGGGTAGCCGGCGTTCTCCAGGGCGTGCTGGGCGCACTCCAGGAACATGCGCTGCTGCGGGTCGGTGAGCCGGGCCTCGCGTGGGCTCATCCCGAAGTGCTGTGCGTCGAAGCCGGCGATGTCCTCCAGGAGGCCGGAGGCGCCGACGAAGTCCTCCGCCTCGTACTCCTCGGCGGGGACACCGGCGGCGGCGAGTTCCTCGTCGGTGAAGCGGGTGATGCGGTCGGTGCCGTCCCGGATGATGCGCCAGAAGTCCTCGGGCGTGTCGGCGCCGGGCAGCCGGAAGGCCAAGCCGATGACGGCCATCCGCGGGTCCGGGTCGCTGGCGTCCATCAGCCGCGTTCCTCCGTCATGGTCGGTGTGTCGCGGCCGGCGGCTTCTGCCGCGGGCGGGGCGGTTGTCGTCCTGCCCCGGCTGACCAGCCACAGGAGCAGTGCCGCGCACAGGGCGATGGCGAGGCCGTGGAAGGCGGCCACCACCTGGAGCGGCGAGAAGGTCTCCAGGAGCGCGCCGCTGACCAGCATGCCCAGTCCGAAGCCGGTGTTCTCGGCCGAGGCGGTGAGCCCGAAGAGGCGGCCGCGCTGGTCGTCGGGGGCGGTCTGGAGCCTCGACACGTAGACGATCTCGGTGAATCCGTCGGCGGCTCCGGCGACGAGCGCGGCGATGACGGCCGGCACGGTCGGCAGCCCGCTGAAGACCACGATGAACCCGGCGGACATCACACAGGCGCCGAGCGCGAACGCCCGCTCCCCCGGTGTCCGCCCGGTCTTCTTGGTGACCCGGCCGATCACCTGCTGGGCGACGATGTTGCCGATGGCCCAGGTGGCCCAGAACTGGCTGATGAACGTGGCCGGATGGTCGGGGTCCAGGCCGCTGGAGTAGATGGGGAGGGCGACGTTGTGGGAGGACGAGCCCAGCCCGTCGACCGCCCGGATGGCGATCATCGCCATCAGCAGCGGTGCCGTGCCCAGCAGCATCCGGGCCGTCCAGCGCGCGGCGCCGGAGCCCTTCGCGGCGCCGGAATCCTTCCCGGAGCCGTCGCCCGCGGAGTCGGTGGCCGCCCTGGTGCGGACCGGAAGCAGGGACAGCACGGTCGCGGAGACCAGGAAGGTCCCGGCGTCCAGGGCGAACGCCGCCGAGTAGCCGAGCTCCGCGACCACCACGCCCGAGGAGGCGAACCCGGCGATCATGGCGAGTGAACGCCCCGTCACCAGCAGCCCGTTGGCCCGGACCCGGTGCTCGGCGCCGACGATCTCTGGGATGCTGCTGCGCAGGGCGACCTGGGAGAGCGTCGAGCAGCCGCCCGTGACCACGGCCAGGACGTACAGCAGCCCCGGGCGCGTGCCGTCGGGGGCGAGCAGCAGCGACAGCAGGGCCACGGCCTGGCACAGGTCGGCGCCGACCATCAGGCGCTTGCGGTCGTGGACGGAGACGAGCCGCCCGCTCACCCAGCCGGACACGACACTGGTCGCCAGGCGTACAGCCATGAAGAGGCCGGCGGCCAGCGCGCTGCCCGTGGCGTCGTAGACGAAGACGTTCAGCGCCACCATGTTCAGGTAACTGCCGTACGCCGAAATGCCGTTGCCCAGGACGAGCAGACGGAAGTACCTCATGCACCTTCCCCTGGTCTGCATGAAGGGTGTGACTGGAGTGAGACCGCGATCGCCCTGCCCGCCTGCTCAGCGGCGATACGGGATCCAGACGGACGGCGGTCGCGGGCCTGGTCGCCCGTCGCGTCCGCCGGTCATGCCCCCTCGCAGGCCCAGCACAGAAACCATTCCCCCCAAGAGGCCGCCGGACGGCGGCCATCGGTCCGCAACCCAAGCAGACCCGGACTGACGCGATCAAGACTCCAAGACTGGTCTAGACGACTTTCGGTCCGGATTTGGCGATTTCGGAACGCTCGGGGAGCGGACCTGGCCTCACCTGGCGTTCAGCGGCGCAGGTCCGCCCGGTTCGCCGCCGCGATGACGGCGTCGTGTTCGGCTCGGGTGAACAGGTTCTCGGCCAGCCAGCGGCCCGCGAGGGTGCGTACGGCGCGGACGAAGTGCGCGGAGGCCGGGAAGGGAGCCTGCTGCCACAGGACGTCGAGGAAGGTCCGGCCGTCGGTGCGGGCGTGATTCGGCACGCCCGAGTCGGAGGTGCCGAACACGATGACGGGTTCGGAGCGGGTGAAGTAGGCGTGGTAGGGGGCGTCGTCGCCGATGTGGAAGGGGGCGAGGGTCAGGTTGTGCGTGGTGAAGTGCAGGGGGCGGCCCGTGGGTCTGATCGCGTCGGCCAGGTCTCCGCGGAGGGTGAAGTCCTTGTAGAAGGAGAAGGTGCGGAACTGCTGTTCGGCGCTCCGGGCGGTCAGGAGGAGCGGGCCGTAGAACAGCGACTGGACGTCCGGATCGTCCAGGGCGCGTTCGATCCGCAGACGGTAGGGCGTCGAGACGCGGACGCGGTCGCCTCGGCGCCAGTTCCTGTTCAGGGTGAGGTAGGTGCCGGGCTCGGCTTCGGCCCGGTGCGGGGCTCCGTTGACCGTGACCGTGACACCCGCCGTGGCCCAGGACGGGATGCGGAGTTTGAGGGCGAGCCGGCCGCCGCCCTCGCGGAACGTCAGGGTGCGGACGCCCTCGGCCGGGTAGTCGCTCGTCTGCTCGATGACGAGGCCGCGCTCCGGCCAGCGCAGGGTGGAGGCCAGGTAGAGGTTGACGTACAGGGCGTTGCCGTCGGCGGAGCGGAAGTAGACCGAGTCCTGGTACTTGGTGTGGTTCTCCATGCCGGTGCCGCCGCAGCAGGTGCCGGTGTTGCCGAACTGGCGTCGTACGCCCGGGCCCATTCCGACGAAGTAGGTGACCTCGGGGCTGTCGGTGCCGGGGGCGTCCCGGCGCGAGGCGAGGATGTGATTGGTCAGGCCCCGCTCGTAGTAGTCCATGTAGGCGGGGTCGGGATCGTGGAAGAAGAGCTGCCGGCTGAGCTTGAGCATGTTGTACGTCGCGCAGGTCTCGGCGTTCTTGTCGTCGAGGGTGGCCGCGATGGCGTCGCGGGCGCGGAACATCTCGCCCTGCCCGGTGCCGCCCAGGGCGTACGTGCGGGGTCCCGCGACCATGCCCCAGAAGTTGCGGGCGGCGCTGGCGTACTGCTCCTCCCCCGTGTGGTCGAACAGGCGGAGGTAGCCGGTGAACTGCGGGATGTGCTGGTTGGCGTGTCTGCCCTCCAGGATGTCGCGGTCCTCGGCGCAGGCGGTCAGCAGCGCGGTGTTGTCGAAGCAGCGGGCGGCGGCGAGATGTTCCTCCCGGCCGGTGAGGGCGTACAGGTCGGTCATGACCTCGTTCATGCCGCCGTACTCACCGGCGATGTAGATCGACCACATGCGCTCCAGCTGGGCTTTGGGGAGGTGGCCCAGCCGGCTGTGCACCCAGTCGCCCATCTTCGCGGCGATGGTCAGCGCCTGTGGGTTGCCGGCCAGGGTGTGGGCGTCCAGGAGGCCGCGCATGATCTTGTGGCAGGTGTAGTACGGCGCCCAGATGGTGGGGTAGGTCGTGTAGCTCTCCAGGAGGATGAACTGGGTCTCCGGGTAGGCCGCCAGGTAGCCGGGGTGACTGGGCTTCGGAGTGCCGTGTTCGGCGAGGGCCTGCTGGCATTCGCCGAGGGCCCGGACCAAGTGGTCGAGCTTGGACTTGAGGGCGGCCTCGCGGGTGTCGGCGTACGCCTGGGCGACGAGGGTGAGGAAGTGGCCGCCGTAGTGGCCGCGCAGGTTGCCGTCGGCCGTCTCCCAGCCGCCCGGCGGTCGTGCGCCGCGTGTGTCGAGTCCGGCGTTGGCGCGGAAGACCGCCAGGATGCGGTCGGCCGGGTACGCGCGGGCGTAGTCGAGCATCAGGTCGCGTTTGGTGCGGAAGACCCCTCGGCCGAGGCTGACTTCGTGCAGGGCGAAGGGCCGCACCGGCCAGGCGGGCGGGGCGGGCAGCGCTCCCCCGGTCTTCGCCGTGGAGGTCGCCGGGGCGGCGTGGGCGGCTTGGGCCAGAGGCCCGGAGGACATGAGCGGGGTGGCCGCGGCGCCGGCGGTCAGGCTCAGCACGCGGCGCCGGGTGGGTGGCTGGGACATGGCGCACTCCGATCGTCGTGGATGGTCAGCGGACGGAAGAGGCCCCTCCGGCGCGAGGGTCATCCGGGGGACGTCACGGTGACCGTGGCCGTGGCGCGGTGCGACGTGCCCGGCACGGTTCCCCCGACCTCGAAGGTTCCGGGACCGGCGTACTGGTCCGGGTCCACCGGGTCCCAGGTCACCTTTGTGCGGCTGTCCTTGGAGCCGTCGTTGTAGGTGGCGACCACCGTGGCGGGGAGCGCGGGCGGCTTGCCCGGGCGGGTGGTGACGCGTTCCTCGGCGAAGCCGGTGATCTCCACCGCGTCGGTGTGCCGTACCCACACGGTCGCGGTGACCGGTTGCGCGGTGCGGTCGGCGAGGCCGGTGATCGTCACGCTGGTGCCGCCCTCGGCGACCTGGTCCTCGGTCAGGGCGGGCCAGGCCACGGGTGAGCGCGCCGTGGAGCCGTCGGCGTACACCAGCGTCACGTGCCCGGGCAGGTCGGGGACGGTGCCGCGGAGGGTGGGGATGTGGGTCTCGCGTACCGACTCCGGTGTCTCGGCGTAGACCTTCCACTCCTGGACGCCGAGGGCGAGGTTCGGATGTCCGGTGAGCTTCGCGCGCAGCGCGGTCGTGGTGACCGGCGTGAAGGTGGTCCGGTTGTAGCGGTCCTCGGCGGTGCCGTAGCCGCCGGCGCCGGGGACCTCGCGCCAGGTGTCGCCGTCGCGGTACTCGATGACCCAGGACTCGGGCACGCCCACGCCGTCGGCCGCGCCGGGCTGCGCGTCGCGGAAGAAGTACAGGTCGGAGCCGGCCACGCGGACGGGGTCGTCCCAGGTGTACTGGATCCACTGGGTGTCCTTCTGCGGCCAGCTGCCCCAGCGCGGGGCGTCGGAGGACGAGGCGGGCTCACGGCCGTCGTTGATCGCGTTCACCGACTCCCAGCCGGAGGTGTAGGACGCGGTGGGGGTGGCGGACGGTGCCAGGTTCAGCTGGCCGCCGCCGGGCTTCTCGGCCTTCACCACCACCCGCTTCGACGACGTCGACGCGCCGTCGTCGGCGGTGAGTTCGAGGGTGTACGTGCCTGCCTCGGTGAACCGGGCGACGGTGGTGGGGGCGCGCGGGTCGTCGAAGATGACGGCGCCGCCGTCCGGGCCGTCGGCCGCCTTCCAGGAGGCGGAGAGGGTGCGCTGCGGCAGCCCGTCGTCCTCGACGATGCCGGTGAGCCTGACCTGGCCCGGGCGGGTGTGCGCCGGGTCCTGCCAGGCCTCCACGTAGGGAGGCCGGTTGCGGGCCGTCGGCGGGCGCGTGCCGGTGTCGTAGGCCTGGATCTCCTTCAGGCCGCTGGTGTGGCCGTCGCGGTGGCGCAGCAGCACCCGCAGCTTGGGCGTCGTCACCTCCTTGAAGCGCACCTGGTTGAGGTTGGCGCGCGGATACGGCGGTGACTTGGCGGAGCCGGCCACGTCCTGCCACTGACCGTTCCGGTCCTCGTACTGCACGGTGTAGAGGGCCGGTTCGGCGTATCCGCCGGGCCGTTTGTCGCTGGAGAAGTGGAGCCGGACGTCGTCGACCGTGCGGGGGCGGCCGAAGTCGAGTTCGTACCAGTCCTCGGTGTTGCCGGAGCCGCGGGCGCCCCAGTAGGGCTCGTTGACGGTGAAGCCGTCGACGGCACCGCCCACGCCGCGGCCGTCGGCCTCGTGGGAGGCGCGGACGGTGGCGCCGGCCGCGAGGTTGTCCCCGGCCCCGCCGGTGAGGTCCCGGCCGGCCTTGGCGAACAGGTCGGTGACGCGGTCCTTCGCACCGTAGGTGACGTCCTGCGGGTTCGCGACGGCCGTGCGCAGGCCGGTGGTCCTCGCCTTGGCTGCTCCCCCGCCGGGGAAGGTGACCTCACGGGTGGCGGGGTCATAGACGAGGTGGGCGAGGCGGTCGGCGGTGAGGGCGAGCTTCCCGTCGAGGTAGACCGAGTAGCCCTCGGGGACCTGGCGGCCGTACGGCCGTTTCCCGTCGCCCGGTTCGTCCCAGAGGACGGCCACGTCGGTGCCGCGGTAGTTGATGTCGGTGACGGCGAAGTGCGGCCAGTCGATGTCGATCGGCCACAGCTCGATCTTCCGGTCGGTGCGCGGCCGGAAGCCCATCGCGTCCTCGATGACCGTCCAGTTGGTGGTGCCGAGGATGGTGTGGTGGATCCAGGAGCGGTAGCCGATCTTCTGCGGGTCGGCGCTGCCGTCGGCCCAGAACTCGTTCTGGTCGGGCCGGCGGTTGTCACCGTCGATGTAGTGGGCCCAGGCGTTCCAGGACAGCAGCTTCTTGTACCAGGTGCTGTCGATGTACTTGTTCGGGTACTTCCGCAGCACCGAGGACAGGAAGCGGAAGGTGACGGTGGAGTTGATGACCGAGAAGTTGTTGCTCCCGGGGTGCCCCTGCTCCGCCGCCTCCGCCTTGTCCGCCTGGTTGGCGGTGAAGAACGGGAAGACGGGGTACTGCTTCGCGTCCGCCCACAGGCGCAGCGCTTCGAGGTACTGCGGGTCCTCGTCCGGGGTGGGCATCAGGCCCACGCTGTACGGGTAGTAGTTGTTGATCTCCTTCCAGGGCACCAGGGTGTCGCTGTCGACGTGCCGGTGCTTGAGCAGCTTGTCCTTCGGGTCCCAGAGGTGTTCGAGGACGGCTTTGCGCACGCGGTTCGCCGTCGCGCGCATCTCGTCGGCCTTCGTCTTCTCGCCGAGGAGGTCGTACGCGCGGGCGGCCGCTGTCGCGTTGCTGTAGACGTACGCGGATTCGGCGCGGTCCAGGTTCCCGGGCTTCCAGTCGAACGACACCGCGTCGGCGTCGTTGCCGGTCATGGCGCCCCAGTCGTACTCGATCAGTCCGTTGCCGTCCCCGTCGTAGTGCTCCAGCTGGCCGCGGACGTCCTTCTCCGCGTACCGCGCGAGGTTGCGCACGATGCCGTCGGGGCCGCCGTGCACCTGGTAGGAGCGCCAGGCCGCCTCGGAGATGTACTGGGTGTAGCTGTTGGACCAGTTCTCCGGGTCGCCGGGGTTGTCGGTGTACTTGCCGTTCTTCGAGACCTCCCCGGCGGACACCCACGGGCCGTAGGAGTAGGCCGGGTCACGCAGGTACTTGAGGTCGTCGACGAACATGCCGACCGTCAGGGCGATCGCGTTGTTGTAGCCGAGCACACCCTCCATGGAGGTGGGGAACTGGTAGTCGCTGCCCGGGATGTCGGCGTCGAGGTAGTTGTAACGCAGCAGCCACCAGCGGTAGTACAGCGTCTTCTCGATGTTGTCGTCGGGGATGTCGAGGTACGGCAGGTTCTCGGCCCACCAGCGGTTGTACGTCTGCACGTGCGAGCGGAAGGCCGTGTCCGGGGCGGCGGTGCGCACCGCGTCGTACTCGGGCCGGGAGTCGGTGATCTCCTCGGTGACGAAGCCGAGTTGGACCTTGGTGGTGGCCGTCCCGCCCGCGGGCAGGGCGAGGGTGCGCGTCAGGGACTCGTCCTCGGGGGTGAAGCCGTCACCGCTGAGGCGGGGGAAGACGGTCGTGAGGTTGTTCTTCGCGGGCACCGCGCCGGTGAGCTCCCGGCCCTCGGCGGTCGTCGCGTACGGGGACGTGGCGCGCAGCCGGACCTCGCGGCGCTCGGACCCGGTGTTGGTCAGGGCGAGGTTCGTGACGGCGACGTTGGCCTCGGTGATGAACTTGGTCTGCGTCACCTTCAGGCCGGTGGCCTCGTGTGTGAACTCGCTGCGCCAGTAGCTGGGCGTCTGGGTGCGGGCGCCGGTGTTCTCGCGGAGGGCGAGGTTCTCGCCGTCGGCGTTCAGGGTGAGCGTGTACGCGGAGCGGTTGTCGATGCTCTCCCAGTAGGCGGCCTTGCCTGCGAAGCCGAGCCTGGCGGGGTCGTGTTCCTTCATGAAGACGGCGCGGCCCCGGGTGAACAGCCAGTCGCCTGCCGGGTCCTCGCCCTTGCGGACCAGCATCCGGTCCATCCAGAAGTCGGTGCCGTTCCCCCCTTTCCGGTCGGCCTCGTACTGGGCGCGCAGGGTGCGGTGGACGGTGAAGCCGGCCGGGAGGGCGGGCACGGGGTCGTCCGTGCCGGAGTAGACCGGGTAGCCGATCGCCGAGTTGTCCGCCGCGGCCGGTGCGGTCACGGCGAGGGGGGCCAGCAGGCCCAGGGTCAGCGCTGCGGCCAGGGCGCCGCGGCGGTGCCGTCTTCGCGGTGCTGCGGGCACGACTACCTCCGGGTGGGCATGGTCGGGGACTGGGTGAGGGGCAGCCACACGCGCATGGTCGAGGGACCGCGGTTCGCCCACGAGTGGTACGGGACGAGCGTGATCCCCGTGCGGTCGGCCGTCGGTGCGGTGGCTTGGCCGAGCGGGCGGTACGGCCATGCGGTGTCGTGCGGGTCGGCGGGGGCGGCGAGTTCGCCGGGGGCGACGACCGTGCCGTCCGGCCCGTCCTCCGGTTCGGCGGACGGGTCCACGCGGAGCGCGTCGACGTCGTGTCCGTCGGGCAGGTCGGTGGACTCGGCGCAGTAGACGAGGGGGCCGCGCTGGACGGCCACCGTGCCGCGGGTCGCGTCGATGCGCTGGTCGGACCCGATCCAGCGCGGGCTGACGGGCAGTTCGAGGCGTATCTCGTCGCCGGGCCGGAAGATCCGGGTGAGCCGCACCGTGCCCGGGGCGGCCGTGCGGCGTTGCCCGTCCGGGTCGACCAGCCGGGCGGTCGCGCCCGCCGTCCACGCGGGGACGCGCAGGGACAGCGTCCAGGGGCGGGCCGGGGAGCGGCTGATCCGCACGGTGACGGTCCCGCCCGACGGGTAGTCGGTGCGGACCCGCAGCGCCACGCCCTGCCCGTCGGCCAGGCTCGTGGCGAGTTCCGCGTCGGCGTACTGGTGCAGCTGGAGGCCGTCGTCGTCCGCGGTCGCCAGGTACGCGGGCAGCTGGGCGAGGGTGCGCGCCACGTTGGTCGGGCAGCACGACACGGCGAACCAGGGGGCGCGCAGGCCCGAGTCGGCGCGCGGGCTGACGCGGTCCGCCGGGGGCATGGTGCCGCGGTGGCGGCGGTGCAGGGTGTTGGCGTAGAAGAAGGCCCGGCCGTCCTCGGACGGGGATGTCGCGATCACGTTGAACAGGGTCCGCTCGGCCAGGTCCGCGAAGCGCGGTTCGCCGGTGGCGAGCAGCAGCCGCCAGGCGAGCAGCACGGAGGCGACACCGGCGCAGGTCTCCGAGTAGGCGCGGTCCGGTGGCAGGACGAAGTCGTCGCCGAAGGACTCGTCGCGGTGGTGTGAGCCCATCCCGCCGGTCAGATAGGTGCGCCGGGCGACCGTGGCCTCCCACTGCCGTACGACGGCGGCGAGCAGGGCGTCGTCGCCGGTCTCCACCGCCACGTCGACGGCACCCGCCGCGAGGTAGAGGGCGCGCACGGCGTGGCCGCGCAGGACGCCGGCCTCGCGGACGGGCACGTCGTCCTGGAAGTAGGCGCGGCCGAACTCGATGTCGGCGAGGGTGCCGTGGCCGCGCCGGTCGAGGAACGATGCGGCCTGGTCGAGGTAGCGCTGCTCCCCCGTCAGCCGGGCGAGTTCCACGAGGGCCGTCTCGATCTCCGGGTGTCCGCAGAGGCCCGGGTTCCGGCCCGGGCCGAAGGCGGCGCAGACGTGGTCGGCGGCCCGGCGGGCGATCTTCGTCAGCTCGCCCTCACCCCGGGCGCGGGCCTGGGCGACACCCGCCTGGATGAGGTGCCCATGACAGTAGAGTTCGTGGCCCCATTCGAGGTCGGTGTAGCGGGGCTGCTGTCCGGGGCGGCCGAAGGCGGTGTTCAGGTAGCCGTCCGGGTCCTGGGCGGGGGCGATCACGTCGGTCAGGGCGGCGGTCTCCGCGTCGTACGCGGCGCCTTCCCACGCCATGGCTTCGAGCAGCTTGTAGATCTCGGAGTCGGCGAACTCCCGCCCGCGCCGGTCCCGTTGGATCCGGCCCTCGGCGGCGGCCCGGAAGTTGCCGGTCCAGCCCTCGCGTTCCATCCAGTCCCGGCAGTGCCCGAGTGTCGCGGTCGCGTTGGTGTGGCGGCGCCGGGCCCAGAAACCCCCGGTGATCCTCACCTCGTCGAGGCCGAGCGGGCGCAGCCGGCCGCGGGTCGGCGCCACGGGCAGGACGGGCGCGTGTGCCGTGTTCCCCTTCACCGGTTCATGCCTTCGGTACGTCCCTTCGGTCATGGTCGGATTCCCCGCGGTCATGGTCGGATTCCCCGCGCCTCAGCCCTTGAGCGCGCCGGACATGAAGCCCCTGATGTAGTGCCGCTGCAGGAGCAGGAACAGCAGCAGGCAGGGCACGGCGAGGACCACCACGCCCGCCTCGGTCGCGCCGTAGTCGACGGCTCCCATGCTCTGCTGCCGCAGGTTCGCGACGGCCAGGGGCAGCGGTGCTTTCTCGCTGTCGGAGATGAGGATCAGCGGTGCGATGAAGTCGTTCCAGGCGGCGAGGAACGCGAACAGGCCCACGGTGATCAGCCCCGGGCGCACCGCCGGGAGCAGGACCCGGCGCAGGGCGCCCGCCGTGCCGCAGCCGTCGACCAGTGCCGACTCCTCCAGTTCGCGCGGCACCGCCTCGAAGGAGATCCGCATCATGAAGGTGGCGAACGGCAGTTGGAACATGGCGAGCACCAGGCTCAGCCCGATCAGCGAGTTCTCCAAGTGCAGCCTGCCCAGCAGGACGTAGAGCGGGATGAGGAGCGTGGCGTACGGGACCATGAGGATGGCCAGGGTCAGCAGGAACAGCAGGTTCCGGCCGGGGAAGTCGAAGCGGGCGAAGGCGTAGCCGCCGAGCAGGGACACCCCCAGGGTCAGGGCGACGGTCAGTGCCGAGACGATGGTGCTGTTGAGGAGGTACCGCCACAGGCCCGCGTCGTAGTCGAGCAGGGTCCGGTAGTTGCCGAGGCCGTAGCCGGACTGCTGGGCGGTGCCGGGCTGGCCGCTGACCGACGCCCAGGCGTTCCACAGCAGGGGGAAGAGGAAGATGACGGCGAGGCTCGCGGCGACGACGTAGTGGGGCGTGCGGCCGAGGGCGCGGGTGAGCACCGTGGTGTCCCTTCTGGGTGCGGCGGGGGTCATGAGTCGTCGGCGTGGCGCAGGCCGCGGAACTGCAGGGCGTTCAGCAGGAGCAGCGCGGCCAGGACGACGATCGACAGGGCGGCCGCGGTGCCGAGGTTCAGCCGTTGGAAGGCCTCCCGGTAGATCAGCTGGACGACGGTGACGGTGCTGTTGTCCGGTCCGCCCTTGGTGAGGATGAAGAACTGGTCGAAGGCGAGCAGGGAGCCGGTCACGCACAGCAGCAGGCACAGGGCGAGGGAGGGCCGCAGCAGCGGCAGGGTGATCGAGCGGAAGATCTGGCCGCGGCTCGCGCCGTCCATCCGGGCCGCCTCGTACACCTCGTGCGGGATGCGCTGGAGCCCGACGAGCAGGATGAGCATGTAGAAGCCGGCGAACTTCCAGACGATGAGGAAGACCGTCGACAGCAGGGCCGAGGTCGGGCTGCCGAGGAAGGACACGGGGTCGCCGACCAGGCCGGATTTCTCCAGCAGGCGGCTGAGGGGGCCGGTGGTGGGGCTGTACAGGCCCCAGAACAGCAGGGAGGCGGAGGCCAGTCCGAGGGCGCTGGGCAGGAAGTAGACCGTTCGGAAGAACCCGGCTCCGGGGCGGGATTCCTGCACGAGCAGGGCGAGACCCAGCGCCAGGGCGAGGAGTACGGCCGTGACGATCACGGTGTAGAGGAGCGTGAAGCGGATCGCGGGCCAGAACAGGGTGCTGCCGGTGATGTCGCTGTAGTTCTCGGGGGCGTTGAGGCCGCGGTCTCCCGCCAGCAGCGGCCAGTCGCTGAGCGACATCTGCCCGACGAGCAGCAGCGGCAGCAGGAAGAACACGGCGACGAAGACGGCCGTGGGGGCCGCGTAGGCCAGGCCCTTGGCCCTGCGGGACCGCCACCAGGGCGGGGCGGCCGCCGGGGCCGGGCGTCGGGGTGGTACTCGGGGTTCGGCGGCCGTTCGGTCGGGCGCCTTGACCTGCATGGCTCTCCTCTACCGTGCGACGTGGGAGGGGCGGGGCCGGTCGCTCAGTCCGCGAGTGAGGCGGTGACCGCCTCGTTGTCCTTCGCGACGGACGTCCCGTCGCCGAAGACCGCGCCCCGCATCAGGGCCAGCCACGGCCCGTTGGGGTCGTTGAAGGTCTGGCCGAACTTCAGGGCGTACGGGGTGCGGCCGTGCGCGACGAGTTCGTTGATGGTGACCAGGCGCGGGTCGGCCTTCGAGTGCTTGTTGGACGCGAGGTCGGTGCGGGCCACCACGTCCTTGTGCGCGGCGACCACGTCCACCTGGGCCTTGTCGCCCAGGGACCAGGCGAGGAAGTTCCAGGCCTGGTCCGCCGATTCGCTGGTGGCGGAGATGCCGATGGCGTCGCCGCCGACGAAGGTGGACTTGCCGCCGTCGGGTCCGGGGATGGGGGCGACACCGAGGTCCAGGTCCTCGGGCATGAGCCCGAGGGTGGTGGACGGCATGGGCATCACGCCGACCTTGCCCTTCGGGAAGACGCCGGTCCAGGTCGTGCCCGTCTCGTCGCGCGCGCCGGGAGCGACGATGTCGTCGCGCACCCAGCCGCGGTAGGTGTCGTAGACCTTCTTGGCGGTGCCGGAGGCGAGATGCGCCTCGGTGCCCTCCTTGTTCAGGACGTCCTCGCCTGCCGCCCAGACGGACGGCCACCAGGTGAAGACGCCGCAACCGCCGCAGTTGCCGCCGAAGAACGTGCCGTCGACGCCGCCGCCCAGCGCGTCCACGGCCCGGGCCTGCCGGTCCCACTCGCGCAGGGTGGCGGGCGGCTTCTCGGGGTCGAGCTTCGCCTTCCGGTAGAGGTCCTTGTTGTAGAAGAGCACCGAAAGATCGAGGGTGTGCGGGACGACGTACTTCTTGTCCTCGTACGTGCCTGCCTTGATGTGCGACGGGGCGAGGTGCTCGGCGAACGGCAGGGCGGCGATGCGTTCGGTGAGGTCCGCGAAGAGGCCGCTGGAGGTGTAGTTGGGCACGAACACGACGTCGGAGGCGAACAGGTCGGGCAGGTCCTTGGATCCGGCCGCCGCGCCGACCTTGGCCTGGTAGTCGTCGGTGGGGACGACCGTCAGCTCGATCTTGTTCTTGTGGCTCGCGTTGTACGCCTCGACCAGGGCCTCGCTCTGCGGCCGGGTCGCCGCACGCGTCCACATCGTCAGTTTCGTGCCGTCGTCGACGCCGTTGGCGTTCGCCGCTCCCCCTCCTCCCCCGCCGCCCGAGCCACCGTCCCCCGACCCGCAGGCCGTCATCAGGCTCGCGGCGGCGAGCAGCGCGGTGATGCCGGTGACAAGGCGGCGCAGGTGTCCACGTGGTCCGGCCGTGCTCCCCATGGTCGATCCCCTCGTGTCGCGGCGGACCGTGCGCGGGCCTGCCGGTCGGGACGATGGCTGTGGTGGCACTGAGCTGAGCGACGGAAAGAAACCGAAAAGGCTTTCTGAGACGCTAGAACTCGACTCACCACCCGTCAATCCCCCTGTAGCAGACGGGCCTTGGCCCATCACCGAAACCACTGAGAGTCTCTTGACCGAAACGCCTCGCGTAGTGTGGAACGCGAGACGAGACAGGAGAACACCCATGGCAGAGGCCACCCGCCCCGCTCGTTCGCAGCCGGCCACGCTCAGCGATGTCGCCCGGCTGGCGGGCGTCTCGATCGCCACGGCGTCCAAGGCCCTCAACGGCCGCAGCCAGGTGCGGGCGGAGACCAGACAGCGGGTCGTCGAGGCGGCCGAGCGGCTGGCCTTCCGGCCCAACCAGGTGGCCCGCGGCCTGCTGGCCGGGCGCACGGGCACGGTGGGGCTGCTCACCAGCGACCTGGAGGGCCGGTTCAGCATCCCGATACTGATGGGTGCCGAGGACGCCTTCGGAGCGGGCGAGGTCGCGGTGTTCCTGTGTGACGCCCGGGGGGACGCGATCCGCGAACAGCACCATGTCCGCGCGTTGCTGGGCCGCCGGGTCGACGGCCTCATCGTGGTCGGCAGCCGGACCGATCCGCGTCCGTCCCTGGGCCGGGAACTGCCCGTCCCCGTCGTCTACGCGTACGCGCCGTCGGAGGATCCGGAGGATCTGTCCATCGTCCCGGACAGCGTCGGCGCGGGCCGCCTCGCGGTCGACCACCTGCTGGCCTGCGGCCGTACCCGGATCGCCCACATCACCGGTGACCCCGGGTACGCCGCGGCGCGGGAGCGGGCCGAGGGCGCCCGGGCCGCGCTCGCCGACGCCGGACTGACGCTGGTCGGCGAGCCGGGCTTCGGGGCGTGGTCGGAGGGCTGGGGCCGTGCGGCCACCGCGATGCTGCTCGACCGCCATCCGGAGGTGGATGCCGTGCTGTGCGGCAGCGACCAGATCGCCCGGGGCGTGATGGACATGCTGCGCGAGCGCGGCCGTCGGGTCCCGGAGGACGTGGCGGTGATGGGCTTCGACAACTGGCGGGTCCTGACGTCGGCGTCCCGGCCGCCGCTGACCAGTGTCGACATGAACCTGGAACAGGTCGGCCGGGCGGCGGCGCACGCCCTGTTCACGGCGATCGCCGGCACGCGGCGGTCGGGAGTCGAGACGCTGCCCTGCCGGGTGGTGATCAGGGGATCGACGGTGCCGCTGACATGAGCTGGTGAGCAGTCATGGAGCGAGGGTGACCGGGCGCGGGGAGAGAGCGCCCGGGCACAGGGCGAGGGCGCCCAGCACGGGGCGAGGGTCATCGGTCACGGGGCGAGGACGCCCGGCACGGGGCGAGGGTGATCGGTCACGGGGCGAGTCGGTCGAGCGCGGCCAGGACCGGTGCCACACCGTCCTCCTCGGCCAGCCGGTGTGCCAGGGCCTGGGCGCGGTGGCGGTGGGCGGGGTCGCTCGTGGCGCGGCGCAGGGCGGGGGCGAGGGTCTCGGCGGTGAGGTGGCGCAGCGGGACTGCGCGGGGCGCGGTGCCCAGGGCGACGAGACGGGCCGCCCAGAAGCCGCCGTCGAACTGCACGGGCACCGGCACGGTGGGGACGCCCGCGCGCAGGACGGCGGCGGTGGTGCCGGCCCCGGCGTGGTGGACCACGGCGGCCATCCGGGGAAACAGCGGCGCGTGCGGTACGTCGCCGACCGTGATCACATCGTCGGCGGCGAGGCCCGCCCACCCCTGCTGGATCACGCCGCGCAGTCCCGCCGTCCGCAGGGCGCGGACGATCTCGCCGCTGAGGCGCTCGGGGTCCGGCACGGTGGCGCTGCCCAGGCCGACGAAGACCGGGGCGGGTCCGGCGGCGAGGAACTCCTCCAACTCCCGGGGCAGCGTACGGGTGTCGTACGGCCACCAGTACCCGGAGATCTCCAGTCCGGGCCGCCAGTCCCGGGGGCGCGGCACCACCAGTTCGCTGAATCCGTGCAGCACGGGCCACCGTGCCCGCTCGTGGGCCCGGCGGAGCGCGGCCGTGCCGGGCAGGGTCATGCCGTGCCGGGTGCGCAGCCGGCGCATGGCCTGGGTGAAGACCCCGTCGACGGCGGCGGCGACGGCCACTCCGCCCAGGCGGTTGCCCATGGCGCCGAGCGAGCGTCCGCCGAGCATCGGCGCGCCGAACTCGCGTGTCGGGTGCTGGGGTTGGAGGAACAGTCCCAGGCTGGGCAGGGCCAGGCCCTCGGCGATGGCGACGCCGAGCGGTGCCACGGCACCGGCGGCCAGGACGACGTCCGCGCCGCGGGCCGCCTGGACCAGGGCGTCGGTCATCTCCTCGGCCGCGGACCGTGCCATCCTCGCCGCGCGCAGCAGTTTGCCGAGCCCGGTGGTGCTGGCGTGCAGGCTGCGTCCGCGGTCGGAGTGGGACACGGCGTGCGGGTCGACCGGGGTGGGATGGAACCGCACTCCGGAACCGGCGGCCAGCGGCTCGAACCGGCCGTGGGTGACGAGCGTGACCTCATGCCCGTTCCGCGCCAGCCCCGCTCCCAGCCCGGTGTACGGCGCGACGTCGCCGCGCGATCCAGCCGTCATGATCACCACGCGCATGGACCCAGTGTGGACCGGCCGGGCGGGCGACACGCGGTGTACCGCGCCCGGCGTCCGAGAATCGCCGGTGCGGGTGATGCCCGGGGCGGTGAAGGGCGGGTGAGCGGGCGGGGCCTCGTTCATGTCCCCGTACGCCTCGCGCGGCCGCCCCTCGGGCCACACGGCGTGGAATCCCTCCCTCTGTGGTCGATGCGTCACATCCGGTTCGCCCGGCACCGGGTGGGTAGGTGATCCCCCTCTCAAGCCGGAGGTGGACATGGACATCGGTATAGGCCTTCCCAACACCGTTCCCGGGACCGAGGGTTCGGTTCTGGTGGAGTGGGCCCGGCGGGCCGAGGAGGCGGGGTTCAGCACGCTCGGGACGATCGGGCGGCTGGTCTACCCGGGGTACGAGGAGCTGGTCGCGCTGAGTGCGGCCGCTGCGGTCACCAGCCGGATCCGGCTGACGACGAGTGTGCTGCTGGGGCCGCTGTACACGAACAGCGCGCTGCTGGCGAAGCAGGCGGCCTCGCTCGACCGGCTCTCCGGGGGGCGGTTCGTGCTCGGTGTGGGGCTGGGCGGGCGTGACGACGACTTCGCCGCGAGCGGTCTGTCCACCGACGGCAGGGGGCGCCGCCTTGAGGACCAGCTGACGGAGATGAAACGCGTCTGGGCGGGCGAGGAGCGGGGCCTGGCCGGTGCGATCGGGCCGGAGCCTGTGCGCGAGGGTGGTCCGGAGCTCATCCTGGGCGGTTCGACCCCGGTCAGTTTCCGGCGGGTGGCCCGGCTGGCCGACGGCTGGATCATGGGCGGTGGTACGCCGGAGATGTTCGCGGAGGCCTCGGCCGGCATCGACACCGCGTGGAAGGAGGCGGGGCGTACCGGCGCGCCGCGCAAACTGGCGCTGGCGTACTTCGCGCTCGGCCCGGACGCCCGGGCACACGCGGACGGCTATCTCCAGCACTACTACGGGTTCCTCGGCGACGCCGCCGCGCAGGTCGCGGCGAGTGCCGCGGTGAGCGCGGAGATGGTGGCGTCGTACGCCGACGCGTTCGCCGCGGCCGGCTGTGACGAGCTCATCTTCGTACCGGCGGCCTCGGGGCCGGAGCAGGTGGGGCTGCTCGCCGAGGCGACCGGCTGAACCGCCGGCGCACCGTCGCTCACCCTGGTGTGGTGGCCGGTTCCGGGAGGGTGATTCCGGCCTGCTCGGCACGGAGTTCGGAACGGACGAGTTCCAGGAGGCGGCCCGTCCAGTTCCGGCCGCGGCCGCCCTTGTCGCCCCAGTAGCCGGAGTCGGAGTCGTCGTAGACGAGTGTGGCGTCACGGGTGTCCAGGAGGATCCGGGCGAGGGCCGGGTGCCGGGTGTACTTGGCCCTCAGCAGGGCGGTCATGACGGCGGTGCGGGCCTGGTCCCACCCGTCGCGCCGGGGAGCGCCGGCCGCCGTGTTCCGGGCGGCGTATCCGGTGTCCGCGTCCCTGATGGCGGCCCGGGCACCGGGGTCCGTGGTGGAGAGGGCCCAGTACGCGTGGGCGACGGAGGGGTAGGTGACGCCGTCGGCCGGGACGGGGGCGGGGTAGTCGTTGCGGAGGGCCTTCGTGCCCGGGTCGTCCGAGGGCGTGCGGGAATAGCTCTCGTACAGGTGGATCGCGGGGGCGACCGGTGTCGCGGGTCCGTCCGCCGGGACCCGCGCGGACCGTTCGCCGATCCACTTGGCCCGGTCCTCGAAGTAGGCGATCGCCTCGTCGTACGCCTCCCGCGAGACCGGCTCGCCGGTCGGGGCGCCGTCCAGGTGCTCGCCGGGTCCGGTCACCAGGACCCGGAGCGGCCAGTCCTTGCGGTCCATGTCGCCGAGCGCGTAGTGGCGTTGGGTCTCGGGGATGGCCAGGTAGGCGGCGCGGGCGGCGGACCGGTTCTCCTCGGTCCGGTCGGCGAGGAACGCGTCGACGGCGGCCAGGCAGCGGTCCGTGGAGTCCGGGCGTCCGTTGAGCTGGTCGATGGTGTCCCGGACCTCGGCCAGCAGCAGCTCGGGCGTGAGCCAGGTGCGCGGCTCGCTGAACCGCCACACGGCCAGCTCATGGGCGGACACCCTTGCGCCGTCCGGGAGTTCGGTGGCGACCCAGCCGCGGCGCAACTTCTCCGCGAACTCCTCCAGGGTGACCAGGCCCCAGCAGTTGATCAGCCCGTCCGCGTAGATGAACAGGTCGGTGAGGAAGTAGTCGCCGTTGCGGATGAAGGCGTGTCGCCAGGTTCCGGGGACGCGGACGCCGTCCGCCATGCGGTAGGTGATGCGGTTGCCGATCATCCCGGCATTGTGTCGGAACCACCGGCTGGCGCAACGTGTTTGCTTGCCGCACTGCGGCGCCCGAAAGCCGGGTCCTCCCCACCGCCGGACGGAGGACCCGGCTCCCGGATGGCCGGTGGCTCAGGACGACTGGGCGCTCTGGTACAGGTTCTGCGCGTCCGCGCCGAAGTACGGGCCGTACATGGCGTTGGGCAGGAAGTTGTACTTGAAGCTGTTCACCGAGGACTGCAGCCCGGTCCCGGTGGCCTCGTTGAACTGGGTGAACCACGGGCCGCCGCTCGATCCACCGGTCATGTTGCAGGTCAGACCGTGGTCGCTGGAGAGCAGGAAGTCGCGGTAGGTGGTACCGCTGCAGTAGATGAACTTCTGCCCGTCGTAGGGAGCGGCGGCCGGGAAGCCGAAGGCGTACATGGCCTTGTTGTAGCCGGTGTTGAAGGCCAGGCCCTGGCCGCCGACGACATCGGTCAGCTTCTTTCCGTCCAGCGGGGCGACCACGGCCGCGCCGATGTCGTAGTTGATGTCCTCACTGGCGGTCCACTGCGGCGTGGCGAGGGTCTTGGACGCCGTCCAGGTGCCGTACGGGGTCTGTCCGTCGTGGTAGCCGGGAGCGAACACCCAGTTGGTGTGCCAGGCCCCCTCCAGCTTCACGCAGTGGCCCGCGGTCATCACGGTGCTCTTGTTGGCGCTGGTGACGGCGTTGCCGGAGCAGGAGGCGGTGCGGCCCTGGTAGGTGAAGAACACCCGCCCCGCGGTCTTGGTCACCGCGCCGCCCCCGGTCCAGGGGCCGCCGCCGTTCGGTATCGCCAGGGGGCCGGAGTCGGCGGCGGGCGTGCTGGGTGCCACGACGGTCGCCTTGCCCTTGCGGGGTGCCGAGGCCCGCACGTCGGAACGGTCGACGGACAGGACGTCGAGCGGGGTGGCCTCGCGCATCCGCTGCGGGGTCCAGAAGGCGAGGGCGCGTTCCCTCGCCGAGGGCCCCACGGCTCCGGGGTCGGGCGCGGCGCTCGCCGGTGCGGCGACGACGCCGGTCGCCAGCAGCGCGGCGACGCCGGCGAGTGCGCCGAGGAGGGTGGGCCGAACGCGGGTGCCGCTGCCGCAGGAGCGAAGGCTACGGAGTGTGCCTGTCACGCGGTCTCCTTCTGCTGTGGGGGCCGGATGGCGGGGCTCATCCACCCGGTCAGGCAGGGGTGTCGCTGCGAATCAGAGGGCAGCGTGCCACCAGGAGACCGATTTGGACAGGTGCATGTCACCGAGATGGCCGAAACGCCACAGGTTCCCCGCGTCAAGGACACGGAAGCGGGCACAAAGGGACCCGGCCTCCACCGGTTGGGGTGGAGGCCGGGTCCGTGAGCCCGGGGCCCTGGGTGTCAGAGGGGGGTGGGGCCGGTCTCGCCGCCGGGCTGGATGCGGCCGCGCCAGGCGCCGGACTCACCACCGCGCTTCTCGATGTACTGCTTGAAGCGCTTCATGTCGCCCTTGATCTGGCGGTCGATCGCGCCGAGCATGTCGCCGGCCTTTTCCACGGCTCCGCTGGGCTCGACGTCCATCACGAGCTCCACCCGGGTGTGGGTGTCGTCCAGGCGCTGGAAGCGGACCGTGCCCTTCTGGTGGGTGTCTCCGCTGGTCGTGCGCCAGGTGACGCGCTCGTCGGGCAGCTGGTCGACGATCTCGGTGTCGAACTCGCGCCGCACTCCGGCGACCTTGGTCGTCCAGTGGTTGTGACGGTCGTCGAGCTGCCTTACCTCCTCGACGCCCTCCATGAAGTTCGGGAACTCCTCGAACTGCGTCCACTGGTTGTAGGCAGTGTGGATGGGGACGTCGACTTCCACGGTTTCCTTCACGGTGCTCATCTGCATGCCTCCGTTTTCCTGATCGACTGCTGGAGGCCCATCGGCCCACACACAGGTCCGGGCCCGTGGCGGACGAGTACCCGGGATCATCCGGTTCCCACACGGTTCGGTGCCGTCCCGCAAAGGCAGGGTGCGGGCGGGTCAGACGGCGGAGGCGGCGGCCGCGGCCGTCTCCGAGCGGAAGCCGTGGCCGACCTCGGGAGCCAGGCCGTGGTAGTGGCGGAAGTTGTAGATGAGCGGGCTCCAGACGGCCGGGTCGATGTGGTGGGTGCCGGGTACGACGACGCGGTCGGCGGCGTGGACGCGCAGGACCTCGCACTCGACGCTGAAGAAGCGGCCCGCTCCGCCGGGGGTCAGCGCGGCGGCCCGTGCCTCCAGCTGGAGAGCGCACTCGGCGACGCGCGGCGGCTTCACGAGGTCGGCGGCGGCCGGGGTGAGCCCGGCCGCGGCGAACTTGTCCGGCTCGTAGCGGTACAGCGCCCGCTTGGCCTCGGGCACCGGATCGGCACCGGTGAGCGGTGCGAGGCGTTCCACGTGCTCCCACAGCTCGGGCGAGGCGACGTTGATCACGAGTTCCGGGCGCTCGACGAGGTTGCGCACGGTCCGGCTCTCGCTGCCGATGCCCAGGACGATGTGCTGCCCCAGGGCCCAGGCGGAGGAGATCGGGGCGAGATTGCAGGTGCCGTCGTCGTTCTCGCTGGTCAGCAGCACGACGGGCGTGCCGAAGTAGAGGACGCTCGGCCGGATCACTCGGTGGGTGTCGGTCGTCATGACCCAGACGCTACGGGCGGGACGTTTCGATGCGCGTCGAAGTGTCGGCCGGGGACAATCGGCCGGTGACCAGTCCCGACGTCCATGCCGAAGAACCGGATCTCGCCTCGCTGGGGGCGCTGCTGGCCGATTCCACGCGCGCCGCGATCTGCCTCGCCCTGCTCGACGGCCGTGCCTGGACGGCCTCCGAGGTGGCCCGCCTCGCCGGTGTCGCGCCGTCCACGGCCACGAGCCATCTGAACCGGCTGGTGGCCGGTGGTCTGCTGGCTCAGGAGCGCCGGGGGCGGCACCGCTATGTGCGACTGGCCGACTCGGGCATCGCGGAGATGATCGAGGCGCTGGCGGCCAGGGCGCCGCGCCGGCGGGTCCCGGTCCGTTCGCTCACCGCCGCCCGGCGGCACCGCGGCGTCGGCTTCGCCCGTGTCTGTTACGACCATCTCGGCGGCTCCCTCGCCGTGGCGATGACCGATGCCATGACCGCTCGCGGGCTGCTGTCCTGGGAGTCCGGCCCGGCGCTCACCGCGTCGGGCACGGCATGGCTGACACGCCTCGGGATCACGGACGAGGCGGCGGGAGCGGCGGGGCGTCCGCATGTGCGGACCTGCCTGGACTGGACGGAGCAGCGACCGCACCTGGCGGGCGCGGTCGCCGCGGCCCTGTTCCACCGCGCGCTGGAGGCGTCCTGGCTCGTGCCGGGCGACGGCTCCCGCGTCGTGCGCCTGACGGAGCAGGGGCGCGACGCCCTCCGACGGCACCTGGGCCTGGCGGACGAGGCGCTCAGCACCGGCTGAGCACCTCCCCGCCCCGGGAAGCCCGGCCGGGCTCAGAACCGGTGCTGCTGCTGCTGCGGCTGCCCGTAGGTCTGGCCGCCGTCGCCGCTCGCGCTCTGGGCCTGCAGCTGCTCCGCCTGTTCCTTGGTCACCTTCTGTTCCGCACCGCAGAAGGTGCACTGCGTGAGGTGCTTCGTCGAGATCGGGAACAGCGGCACGAAGAACAGCGTGAACTTCGTGACGCGCTTCCTGAGCGTGTGCGCGGCGGGGTTGCCGCACTGGCCGCAGACCAGCGTCAGTATCGCCAGCTGGTACAGGTACCCCTTGGTGCCGAAGATGATCACGTGACGGTCCTTCCCGGGTCGGATCTTCCTCCAGTGTCCTGTATCGCGGTCCGCCCCGACGAGCCGGTGTCCACGGGAGATGTGCCCTCGTTCGTGTGGAGAGCCCTGCGGGGCGTGGTCCAGTCGGGTGACGGCGGGCCGGGGGCCGCCCGGTGCGCCGATACGGTTCCGCGGTGACCTCGATCTCACCCGAAACGCAGTCCGTGCACACCGACGACCTGGGCTCCCTCGTCGTCCTGTCCTGGCGGAGCACGACCCCCGACGGGGACGTTCCGTACCTCCTGGCCTGCTCCCTCGGAGACGGTGCGAACGGCCCGGAGGCCACGTCGAAGGCCATCGAGCAGTTGCTGACCGACGCCGGCCTCCCTCCGGGCGAGGGCCTCGTCCACGCGACCCAGCGGCCGAGTCTGCCGGTCGCACTGCTCGTCGTGCCCGGGTCGGCCGTCCTGACCGTGAAGCATCTCAAGTCCCAGTTCGTCCCGCCGGAGACCTGGCTGGACGCCGTGGGCAAGCTCGGGTACGCCTACCTCATCTTCGCCACCCGGCCGTGGCCGGAGGGCGCCGAGCCCGGCGACGTCGAGACGCTGGCCGCCTTCACGTCCGACGACGACGTGCTCACCTCGGCGGCGCACGTCGTCCTGCCCGCCCGCAGCCTGCGGAGCTGAAGCCCGCCCGGCCCGGGCCACCGTGGGGTGGCCCGGGCCGTGGCGTGCCGGTGCTCAGCTGGAAAGCGCCGTCAGCACCACGGTCTTGGCCTCCTCCTGGACCTGGCGGAGGTGGTCGGGGCCGCGGAAGGACTCGGCGTAGATCTTGTAGACGTCCTCGGTGCCCGAGGGGCGGGCCGCGAACCAGGCGTTGTCGGTGGTCACCTTGATGCCGCCGATGGGTGCGCCGTTGCCGGGGGCCTCGGTGAGCACAGCGGTGACGGCGTCCCCGGCCAGGGTGTTCGCGCTGACCTGGGCCGGGGAGAGCTTGGCGAGCAGGGCCTTCTCCTCGCGGGACGCCGGGGCGTCGATCCGCGCGTACGCCGGTTCGCCGAAGCGGGCGGTGAGCGCGGCGTAGTGCTCCGAGGGGGTCTTCCCGGTGACCGCGGTGATCTCGGAGGCGAGCAGCGCCAGGATGATGCCGTCCTTGTCGGTGGTCCACACGGAGCCGTCCCGGCGCAGGAAGGACGCCCCGGCCGACTCCTCCCCGCCGAAGCCGATGGTGCCGTCGACCAGCCCGTCCACGAACCACTTGAACCCGACGGGCACCTCGGCCAGTTCGCGGCCGAGGTCGGCGGCGACCCGGTCGATCATGGCGGAGGAGACCAGGGTCTTGCCGACGCCGGCGGCCGCGGGCCAGCGGTCGCGGTGGGCGTACAGGTAGGAGATGGCGACGGCGAGGTAGTGGTTGGGGTTCATCAGGCCCGCGTCGGGGGTGACGATGCCGTGCCGGTCGGCGTCGGCGTCGTTGCCGGTGGCGACGTCGAAGCGGTCGCGCTGTTCGATGAGCGAGGCCATCGCGTACGGCGACGAGCAGTCCATGCGGATCTTGCCGTCCCAGTCCAGCGTCATGAACCGCCAGGTGGGGTCGGTGTGCGGGTTGACCACGGTGAGGTCGAGGCGGTGCTGTTCGGCGATCCGGCCCCAGTAGGCGACGGACGCCCCGCCCAGCGGGTCCGCCCCGATGCGCACGCCCGCCGCGCGGATCGCGTCCAGGTCGAGCACGCCGGGCAGGTCGGTGACGTAGGTGCCCAGGAAGTCGTAGCGGCCGGTGGTGGCCGCGGCGAGGGCCCGGGCGTGGGGGATGCGTCGTACGTCCTTCAGGCCGCCGCGGATGATCTCGTTCGCCCGGTCCTGGATCCAGGAGGTCGCGTCGGAGGCGGCGGGCCCGCCGCTGGGCGGGTTGTACTTGAACCCTCCGTCGGCGGGCGGGTTGTGGGACGGGGTGACGACGACACCGTCCGCGAGGCCGGTGGTGCGCCCGCGGTTGTGGGTGAGGATGGCGTGCGAGACCGCCGGGGTCGGCGTGTAGCCGTCCGCTTCGTCGATCAGCACCGTCACCTCGTTGGCGGCGAACACCTCCAGCGCGGTGACCCGCGCGGGCTCCGACAGGGCGTGGGTGTCGGCGCCCAGGAACAGCGGGCCGTCGGTGCCCTGGGCCGCGCGGTACTCGCAGATGGCCTGGCTGGTGGCGGCGATGTGGTCGTCGTTGAACGCGCCGGCCAGTGAGGTTCCGCGGTGTCCGGAGGTTCCGAACGTGACGCGCTGCCCCGGGTCGTCCAGGTCGGGATGGAGCGCGTAGTACGCGGTGACCAGCCGAGCGACGTCGATGAGATCTTCGGGACCGGCCGGACTGCCCGCTCGCTCGTGCTGCATGGGCCCGCTCCTCCACGTGGTGTGATCCTTCGCTTGCGCACTCATCCTTCCTCGTCACAGCCGTGACGCGCGAGAGGGGCACCGCTGTGAGTGCCGGATGTGCGCCAGGCCACGCGGCGAACCGCCGGACCGCGGCACGCACCACGAGGAGGCGGCGCCGCGTACCACCGGGACTCCCGGTGATGCGCCGCGCCGCCTTCCTCCTGGTGGGCGCTTCGCCGGCGCCCTGGCCTCGGGTCAGATCCGCCCGCCGGTGAGCCGGGTGAGCGGGCCGTACGCCTGGCGCTCCGCGCGGCGTCCCACCGCGTACGACGCGGCGGTCAGGGCGGTCAGGCCGGCCCCGACGCCCGCGGCGACGGCCTTGCGGTGGGCGATCACCGTCCAGGCGGTCTTCGCGGTGGCGGCGACCTGGCCGGAGGCCGCGACGACCGCCTGGCGGCCCGCCTCGACTCCCTTGGCCGCGGTCTGCACGGCCGCCGTCGTCGTCTCTGCGGAGCGCTCGGCGCCGGCCTTGACGGCTGACGCCGCGTCATCGGCCTTCGTGGTCGCGCGCTTGGCGGCCTGGGTCGCCGGCGCGGTCGCCTTGTCCGCCGTGCGACGGGCCTTGGACTCCGTCGCCCGTATGGTGGTCGGCTTCTGATTCGTGCGCTTGTTCTCTTCAGTCATGGACTCCGACTTGCCTCTGACTCCCGCGGCAAACACGTTCGGCCGCGCACCGTCCGGGCGGGCGCAGGGCTGAGCACCTCGTCGGAGGGGTAAGCGAGCTACAGGCAAGACGACGTCAGAACACGAGGGAGTGCACCATGGCCGGCATCCTGAATCGCATCAAGCAGTTCGCCCGGAGCCCGCAGGGGCGGCGGGCGGTCGAGCAGGCACGGCGGGCCGCCGCCGATCCCCGCAAACGGGCCCAGGCCCAGCGGCTGCTGGGGAAGCTCCGCGGACGCCGCTGACCGGGCCGGAAACCAACTCCTCGAACACACGCGTGTGTTCATGCCCGGCAGGGGCACTTGGGTCGCACCACACCTGAGAGGAGCTGGTTCGATGCGCAGGGCAGGGAACGGCAGGAAGGTCTGTGCCTTAGGCGTCGCCGGTGTGCTGGCCGGCACGGTGCTGGCCGGCTGCGGCGACGACGACGGCACGGGTGACGGCGCCGGGGATTCCTCGGCGCAGGGCAACGCGCAGGAGCAGGGCACACAGGCGGTGCGCTCGGCCTACGACAGGACGGCCGAGGAGGACACCGCCAAGGTGAGGCTGCGGGTGCAGACCTCGGCCCAGGGCGCCTCGGAGACCGCGAACGGGCAGGGCGCCGTGGACCTGGACGACGGCGACAGCGTCGTGACGCTCACGGTGCAGGGGCAGCGGATCGAGCAGCGCGTGGTCGATCAGGTGCTGTACCAGAAGATGCCGAAGGGGCAGGCGCCGGGCGGGAAGCCCTGGATCAAGATCGACCTGGGGAAGGTCTCCGCACAGCAGGGCTCGGGCGACCGGTCCATGAGCGATCCGGCGCAGTCCGCGGCGTACGCGAAGGCGATCACCGACAAGGACGTGACCAAGAAGGGCACGGCCACGATCGACGGCGTCGAGACCACGCGGTACCGCGTCTCCGTCGACGTCGCGAAGCTGCCGGGCGGTGATGCGCTGCGGCAGCAGGTCGGCCCGACCCTCCCGATGGATGTGTGGCTGGACGAAGAGGGCCGCATGCGCCGTCAGCAGATCGACATGACCCTCAAGGCGGCACCGGGGTCGACGGAACGGTCCTCCACGGACGCCTCGTCCTCGCCCCGGAAGGTCACGGTGCGCACGGCCACCGACTTCACCGACTTCGGCACCGACGTGGAGGCGGACGCGCCCCCGGCCGGGCAGGTCACCGACATGACCGGCAAGGCCCTGGAGCAGGACGGGAAACAGGGCTGACCCGGGCTCACCCCACGCCACGGCTGTGGAACCGCCGTACGAGGTCGTCCGCGGCCGCCGGCCAGTCGGGGAGCCCGAACGTGAAGCCCGCGTCCAGGAGGCGGCCGGGGACGACGCGGCGGCTCTTCAGCAGCAGTTCGGTGTCCGAGCGCAGGACGAAGGCGCCGGCCCCGGCCATCCAGCGCGTCGCGGGCAGGCCCACCGGGACGCCCCACGCGGCCCGCAGGGCGCGCATGAAGTCGCGCTGCGGCAGGGGCCCGGGAGCGGCGAGATTGACCGGCCCTGTGATGTCGTCCCGGGCGACGAGGAACTCGACCGCCCGGACGAAGTCCTGGTCGTGGATCCACGACACGTACTGTGCGCCGCCGGCGACGGGGCCGCCGAGGCCCAGCCGGGCCAGCCGCAGCAGGACGTCGAAGACGCCGCCGCGGTCGGGGCTCATCACCATGGCGGCGCGCAGGGCCACCTTCCGGGTGTGCGGGGTATCGGCCGTCTCCTGCTCCCGCTCCCAGGCCTTGGCGATGTCGACGCTGTAGGACCAGTAGCCGGGGGCGTCGGGTTCGCTGCCGCCGATCACGCCGGTGGCCTCGTCGTTCGGCGCGTCGTAGCGGTGGGCGTAGACGGTCGCGGTGCTCATCTGGAGCCAGACCCGGGGCGGCCGGGCGGCCGCGGCGATCGCCTCGCCCACGACCCGGGCGGAGTGGACCCGCGAGTCCATCATCTCCCGGAGGTTGGCGGGGGTGTAGCGGCAGTTGACGCTCCGGCCGGCCAGGTTGACCACGACATCGCTGCCGTCGATCTCCTCCGCCCACGGCCCCGGGGTCGCGCCGTCCCAGTGCACTTCGCCCTGCAGCCGTGGGCGCCTGCTCAGCACCACGACGTCGTGTCCGGCCGCGCTCAGCGCGCGCTTCAGGACTGTGCCGACCTGCCCGGTCCCGCCGGGCATCACGATCTTCATGTCACTCCCCCTCGACGTGTGGGAACGACCCTAGCCCATATTTGAACGCGTTCAAAACTCTCGATGGCGTCGGCCTTGGCCTGTGCGGATGCGCCATCGGGCAAGATGGGGCCCATGAGCGTAGTCAAGATCAATGTGCTGACCGTGCCCGCCGAGCAGCGGGAGACGCTGGAGAAGCGGTTCGCCTCCCGCGCGCACACCGTGGAGAGCTCCGACGGCTTCGAGTGGTTCGAGCTGCTCCGCCCCGTGGAGGGCACCGACACGTACCTCGTCTACACCCGGTGGCGTGACGAGGCGTCGTTCCAGGCCTGGATGGAGGGACCGATGAAGGCCGCGCACCGGGGCGGCGGCGAGGGCGGCGAGCGCCCCAAGCCGGCGGCGAGCGACTCGACGCTGTGGTCGTTCGAGGTGGTGCAGCAGGCGGGGCCGAAGAGCTCCTCCTGAATCCACAGGGCCCTTCGATCCACAGGGCCCTCTAGCCGTCGCCCTCTTCCCTATCGGGTTCCGCCGCGAGGACGATGATCGCGATCTGTACGCGGTTCTCCAGTCCGAGTCTGGTCAGGATGCGGTTGACGGTGCTCTTCACGCCGGCTTCCGTGAGGCCGAGCGACCCGGCGATCCGCGCGTTCGGGAGCCCGCGGGCGACCAGTTCCGCGACATCTCGTTCGCGCCGCGTGAGCGCGGCCAGCGGGTCGCCCGGGCCGCCGGGCGACCCGTCGGCCGGTGACAGGCGGGCCCGCACGCAGGACAGCAGGGGCGGCGGCAGGTCGGTGAACGCCCGGATCAGCCGCCGTGTGACCGTCGGCGCGAGCATCGCCTCGCCGGCCGCGACCACACCGATCGCCTCGGCCAGCAGTTCCGGCGTGGTGTTCTTCAGCAGGAACCCGCTGGCCCCGGCGCGCAGCGCGGCGTGCACGTACTCGTCGAGGTCGAACGTGGTCAGCACCAGCACGCGCGGACGGGGCCCCTCGTGCGGCCAGCCCTTCAGGATCCGCGCGGTCGCCTCCACCCCGGTCATGCCGGGCATCCGTACGTCCATCAGCACCACGTCCGGGCGCAGTTCGTACGCCGCCTCGACGGCCCGCGCGCCGTCCGCCGCCTCGCCCACCACCTCCACGTCCGTACGCCGCCGCAGCATCACCCGCAACGCCGTCCTGACCAGCTCCTGGTCGTCCACGGTCAGCACCCGCACCGGCGGCGTCATCGGCACTCCTCCGGCGCGTGTGCTCCCTCTGCGAGCACGTACGGGCTGCCGTCCTGCGGCCGGAACACGGCCACGACCCGCCAGCCGCCGGCCGGGAGCGGTTCCGCGCGGAGCGTGCCGCCGAACAGCGCGGTGCGCTCACGCATGCCGATCAGCCCGAGCCCGGAGCCGGGCATCGGGCGACGGTCCGGGGCCGGCGCGGCGTTCTCCACCGTGACGGTCAACCGGCCCTCTCGGCAGGCCAGTTGGACGCGTACGGGTACGGCGCCGGCGTGTTTGCGTACGTTGGACAGTGCCTCCTGGACGACGCGGTACGCCGAGACCTGCACGGCGGCCGGCAGCTCCACGACGGGCCCGGTCACCGTGAGCGTCACCGGGCAGCCCGCCGCCTCGGACTCCCCGGTCAGCCGTTCCAGGTGGCGCAGGGACGGCTGCGGGAGCGGCGCGGCGCCACTCTCCGGCGTCGGGTCCGCGAGCAGCCGGACCAGACCGCGCATCTCGTCCAGCGCGGTGTCCGCCGCCTCGCTGATCGCCGCCACCCCCTGACCGGCGGCGCGCGTGTCGTCCGGCAGGACGACGGTGACCGCATGCGCCTGCAAGGCGATCGCGCTGACGTGGTGCGCCACCAGGTCGTGCAGATCACGGGCGATCCTGGCGCGTTCGGCGGCCACCGCGCGCCGGGCGCTGACCCGCTGCTCGGCGCGGAGCCGTTCGGCCAGGTCGCGCAGGCGCGCGGCGTCGGCGTACAGCCGGCGCCGTGACGCGCCCAGCAGCCATACGGCGGCGGCCAGCGCGGCGGCCACCAGGTAGTCGGCAAGCCCCAGGGGAATGGCCGTGTCGGCCGACGAGAACACGTTCAGCCGGCCGCCCGCCGCCTCCGGGGCGACCAGCGTCGCGGTGAGCGCGACGGGAGCGAGGAGGCTGCGGGGCGCGGGCGCGTGCCGTGCCACCGAGTAGCAGGCCAGGAACACGGACTGGGCGTTGTCACCGGCGGGGTCGAGCAGTTCGCCCGCCAGATAGCAGGCCGCCGCGGCGGCCAGTACCAGCCCCGGACGCGAACGCCGCCACACCAGCGGCAGACACGCCCCGACGAGCAGTGCCATGACGGCGGCGGAAGGGCCCGCACCGTCGGGCCAGGGCTGGCTCAGCCGGAGCAGCACGGCGATGCCGGTGAAGACGGCAGCGACGAGCACGTCCGCCGGGCGGCCGGCGAACCCGCGGCGCAGTGTGGCGGCGGAGGCCCGCACGGAACCGCGCGGCGCCCGTACGGACCGTACGGACCGGTCCGTTCCATGCCGCCGCCGCGAACCCCCCGTCATGCCCAACCCCGTCTCCGTCCCGGTTTCCCCGTCCCCGGTCCCCGCCCGCAGAGCGGTCTTCGGCCCCGCGGCCCCGCGGCCCCGCCCGCATCGTATGACCGGTGATAGCAGGAGACGCAGGGCACGGAACGAAAGTTGCGCCGCCCGACCCTCCCGGCGGACGACGCCCGACCGGGGCCCCGCTCCTAGCGTCGGTGGTGCTTTCCGCAGACAACGTCCGTACCTCTGGAGGATCCCGTGTCAGCCACCCCGCCCCGACGGCCTTCCCGGCCGCGCCGCCGCCACGTCACGCTGGGCATCGCCGCCGCCCTCGCCATGGCGGTCGCCGTGCCGCCGGCCGTCACCCACGCCGTCGCGGGGGTGAGCGAGGACGGCGGTTCCGCCTCCGCCGCCACGCGGGACACACCGTTCCAGCGCGACGCCGACGCCGTACACGACACCGGCGCCATCGGCGTGCAGGCCCGGGTGAGCGGTGGCCGGCCTGCTCCCGCCACCGTGACGAGCGGCACCGCCGACCTCCGTACGGGCCGCCCCGTGCCCGAAGGCGGCTACTTCCGGATCGCCAGCAACACCAAGACCTTCGTGGCCGCCGTCGTGCTCCAGCTCGTCGGCGAGCGGAAGGTGGCGCTGGAGGACACCGTCGACAAGTGGCTGCCGGGCGTGGTGCGCGGCAACGGCAACGACGGCCGGAAGATCACCCTGCGCCAGCTGCTCCAGCACACCAGCGGCATCCACGACGACTACCCCGGCATCGACACGGCGCAGGAGTACTACGAGGTCCGCTTCCACCCGTTCACCCCCGAGCAGTTGGTCGAACGGGCCATGCGGCACCGCCCGGACTTCCGGCCCGGCAAGGGCTGGGGGTACTCGAACGTCGGCTACGTCCTGCTCGGCATGGTCATCGAGAAGGCGACCGGCCGCACCTGGCACGACCAGGTACGGGACCGGCTGCTGAAGCCCCTGGGACTGCGGCACACGTACTACCCGGGCGACTCCCCCACCGTCCGGGAGCCGCACGCGCGCGGGTATCAGCGATTCGCCACGGCGCCGAGGCTCGTTGACGTGACCCTGTACCAGGACCCCAACGCGTCCGGCGGCCTCATCGGCACCACGGCGGACCTGAACCGCTTCTTCCGCGACCTCCTCGGCGGCAAGGTCCTGAAGCCCGCGCAGCTCAGGGAGATGAAACGCACGGTCCCGCTGAACGACGAGTTCCAGGTGCCGTACCCGGGCGCGCGGTACGGGCTCGGGCTCATGAAGAACAGACTGCCGTGCGGCGGCTGGTCCTGGGGCCACGGCGGGGACGAGATCGGCTACATGAGCCGGAACGCGGTGAGCGACGACGGCCGGGTCGCCGTCACCGCCTCGATCTCCACCGGGTGGGCCACCTCCGTCGAGGACGCGCTGCGGCAGCACCGGGCGGGCATGCGGCTGGTGGCGAACGCGTTGTGCCGCGACGGGATCTAGGGGTGTCTCCTTCTGGGCCCCCGCTCAGGGGCGCCAGGAGCGCGAGGGGGCGGCCGTGCGGCCGACCGCCGCGGCCAGTTTGCGGAGGCGGCGCCAGTCCAGGCGCGGCGGCACATCGGGGACCCCGGGGCGGTTGCGGGGCACCCGGACGCGCAGGGCACGGCGGGCGATGCGGCAGCGGACGGGGGCGGGCAGGGTGAGTGCCTCGCCGTCCAGGCCGACCTCCAGGTGCGGTGCGTCGGCCTCGACGACCACGTGCTGGGCGGTGAGCATCGTGAGGCCCTCAGGGCGGGGGGCCAGCAGGAGTTCGGCCGCTTCCACGGCGCTGTCGACGCGTACGGCGAGCACGCCCAGCTTCCCGGAGTCGAGCCGCTGGCGCCGGCCGAAGCCGAACGGATCGTCCATGCGGTACGGGTTGTTGCTCACGAGCACGGCCTGCGGATCGGCGATCACGGTGCCGTCGGCGCCGGCGGTCAGCCGCGGGCCGCTCTGCCGGGTGAGCAGTTCGGGCAGCCGCTCCAGCGCCGCGCCCACCTTGTCCTCGCGGTAGCCCGGGCTCTGCACGACGGCCCCGTACGCGCCGAACGACGCGTTGTTGACGAAGGGGCGGTCGTCGGCGAAACCGAGGTCGACGCGGAGTTCCACCCCGTCGGTGAGGGCGTCGAGGCACGTCGACGGATCGTCGCGGTCCAGGCCCAGGTCCATGGCGAAGTGGTTGCGCGTGCCGGCCGAGATGACGAGGAACGGCAGGCCGTGTTCCGCCGCGACGGCGGCGACCAGAGCCTGCGTGCCGTCGCCGCCGGCGACGCCGAGCAGGTCGGCTCCGTCGGCCACGGCGGCCTTGGCCAGGGCGGTGACGTCCTGGTGCTGGTCCGGGTCGAGGAGGACGACGCGGGCGCCCAGCGCCTCGGCCTTCTCCTTGATGCCGAACTTCCCGACCTTGCCGCCGCCGGAGCGGGGGTTGAGCAGGAGGAAGGGGCGCTTCGGCGGTGGCGTGCGGTACTCCTTGACGCGTACCGGCCGCAGGCCCGTGCTGCGCAGGGCGTAGCGGCCGCTCCAGACCGCGAGGCACCACAGCAGCAGGGACGCGAAGACCACCCAGAGCAGATTGGCGACCGCGAAGAGCGTGATGACGGCGACGGGGGCGACGACGGCCAGTGCGGCCGCCGCCGTGCGGACCGGTCCCCGGCGGGACAGGACCCACCAGAGCGCGGCCGCGGTCAGGGCGAGTCCGGCCAGGCCGGCCGCGAGCAGCAGCAGTCCCTTGAGACCGCCGGTCACGAGGGGCAGCGACGCCGCCAGCACCACTGAGGCCAGGGCTCCCCTGGCCGCCCATCTCTGCCGGCGGTGATTCCGCTCGCTCATCGCCGATCCCATGTCGTCCTCCGCTCGAAGGCGCGGGCGGACCTTCCGGACCGCGCCCGGCCGTAAACATCGTGCCCGCCGACGGATCGGCATGGCTACCGCCATCCCTGATGACTCCCCCGCCCTGAGTGGCGTCAGACGTGACGATCTTCGGGGGCGAAGCCATCGGTAGCGTACGCGGCCCCGCGAGCGCGCTTCCGCGCACCGGGGCACTTCGGCGCCCGCCCGCTCCACCGCTGTCGGCAATGGACGCGCACTCCCCCTTGACCTTGTGAGTCTTATTAAGCAACTCTGCTGCCTGTGACAGTTCCTGTCGACGAGGAGGCCGGCACGCGATGGAGTGGACGGGCGCGCGGTACGCGGACGGACCGACGGTCGAGGCGAGTACGTGGATCGCCGCCCCACCGGGGCGGGTGTGGGCACTGGTGTCCGATGTGACGCGGATGCCGGAGGTGAGCGAGGAGCTCCAGTCGGTGCGGTGGATCGACGAGGCCACCGCTCCCGTGGTCGGGGCCCGTTTCGTCGGGCGGAACAAGCACGAGGCGTTCGGCGAGTGGGAGACGACCTCCACGGTCGTCGCGTGCGAGCCCGGGCGGATGTTCTCCTGGGCGGTCGGGGATCCGGACGAACCCAGTGCCGTCTGGCGGTTCGCCCTCGCACCCGTGAACGGCGGGACCGAGCTGTCTCAGTGGATGCGGATGGGGCCCGGTCGCTCCGGGCTCTCCTTCGCGATCGACGCCATGCCGGAGAAGGAGCAGAAGATCGTGTTCGTGAGGTTGCGGGAGTTCGAGCGCGGCATGACCGCCGCGCTGGAACGCATCCGGCAGTGGGCGGAGGCGGAGGCCTGATGCGGACGGCGACAACCGTAGAGGCGTCCGGCCTCGGCTCCTGGTCCCGGCAGGCCGACTTCGTCGTCGAGGCCGAGAAACTGGGGCTCGACGTCTGCTGGGTGGCCGAGGCGTGGGGCTCCGACGCCCCGTCCGCCCTGGGCTTCTACGCGGCCCGTACGGAACGGATGCTGCTGGGCTCCGCGGTCATGCAGGTCGGGACGCGCACGCCGGTGGCGCTCGCCCAGACGGCGATCACCCTGTCCAACCTGTCCGGGGGGCGCTTCCTGCTCGGGCTCGGCCCGTCCGGTCCGCAGGTGATGGAGGGCCTGCACGGGGTGCCCTTCGCCCGCCCCCTGGCACGCGTGCGCGAGACGGTGGAGATCGTGCGGCAGGTGCTCGCGGGCGGCAAAATCTCCCACTCGGGCTCGGAGTTCGAGATTCCGCTGCCCGGCGGGGAGGCGGTGCCGATGCGCCTGTCCATGCGGGCCGAGCACGCCGTACCCCTGTATCTGGCCGCGCTGTCACCCGCCATGCTGCGGCTGACCGGCCAGGTCGCGGACGGCTGGCTCGGCACCAGCTTCGTACCGGAGGGCGCGGCGGACGCCTACTTCGCTCCGCTGGACGAGGGGCTGGCCGCCGCCGGCCGCGGCCGTGAAGGCTTCGACGTCTGCCAGGGCGCCGAGGTCGCCTTCGCCCCCGACGAGGAGGCGCTGGGCGCCATGGTCGCCGGCCGGAAGAAGGAACTCGCCTTCAGCCTGGGCGGCATGGGCTCCGCGTCGGCCAACTTCTACAACCGGGCCTACAGCCGGCAGGGCTGGGCCGAGGTCGCGGCGGAGGTACGGGAGCGCTGGCAGGCGGGCGACCGGGACGGTGCGGCCGGTGTGGTCACCGACGAGATGGTGCTGGCGACCACGCTCATCGGCACGGAGGAGATGGTGCGGCGGCGGCTGGGCGTCTGGCGGGACGCCGGGGTGAACACGGTCCGTCTCTATCCGGCCGGTGAGACGCTGGAGGACCGGCTCGCCACCCTCGGCCGGGCGATCGAGCTGGTCCGTGAGGTCGGCGGCACCGCCTGAACACGATGGCCGGGTAGGCTCCCTTGCCGATCATCGGACGACATGAAAACAGGGGGGCTCCGTGCGGGCCATGGCTACCGTGACGACGACCGCACTCGCGTGCCTGCTGGCCGGTGCCGCACTGACCGGGTGCGGCACCGGCGGTACCGGTGGTACCGGCGAGGAGAAGTCCGCGGGTGACATCCTCGACGAGGCCAACGCGACCATGCGCAAGCTGAGTTCGGTCACGGTCGACATCACCAACCGCACGAAGAGCGGTGGTTCGGTCACCAACCGTCTCGTGACCGACCTCGACAGCCGGTGCCGATCCAGGACCACCTGGTCCGGGGGCGGCACGCTGGAGCAGATCCGGCTCGGCGAGACGGACTACGTCCGGCCGGACCGGGCCTACTTGCAGAAGTGGAAGAACTACCCGGGCGTCACCGGCGAGCAGAAGCTGTGGGTGAAGACACCGGTGGACCCGGCCGCCCGGGGCGGCGACGGACTCGCCTCCTGCGAACGGCCCTTCGACTCGTTCGGCACGGCACGCAAGGGCGGCTCCACCCGCGTCGAGGATACGCAGGCCGTCGAGCTGATCGTGACCGACAAGGCGGACAAGAAGGGGACGTACACCTTCTACGTGGCGGCCGAAGGCAAGCCGTACCTGCTCAGGACGGTCTACAAGAGCGCCGCACAGCAGACCACCACCTCGTTCGGCGACTTCGACGAACCGCTCGACATCCGGGCCCCGAAGGCGGGCGAGGTGCTGAGCCTGCCGGGCGGCAACTGACCCGCCGCCACTGGAGAGCAGGCGAGTGCCGACAGCGCTTTCCGTTGGAATTCCGGCAGCAAGTGGCCGAGCGGGGCGAATCGGCTCACAAGGGCTTGACGGGGCGGGATGCGCTCGGCCTACTTGAAGGCGCAGCCGGCCGTGTCGGGGGTCTGGTCCGGCGTCGGCCACTTGGGCCGGATCGCTCCGTCCTCCCCCGCCGAGACGCAGGTCAGGGGTCTGATGGTGCGGCGACGATGGGCAGCGGCGGTGGGTTTGGTGGCCTGCCTGCTGTTGCTGCATCTCGCCGTCCCGGGGCTCGCGCCGGGCGGGCGCGCGGCTGACGCCACGGTCACGGCGGCGCTGAACGCGGTGGAGCCGGGGGCGGCTTCGGACGCCGGGGGTGAAGGGACCGGAGTCGAGGGGACCGGAGCCGAGAGGGCCGGAACCGAGAGAGCCGCAGCCGAGAGGGCCGGGGAGCCCTGTCCGCGCGAGGAGGAGCCGTCGGTCCGGCAGCCGGCGGCGCGGACGCCGAGGACGGCGGGAGCGGCGCGAGCGGGCGCCGTGGTGACCGGCGCGTCCATGGTGGACCGGGGCGGTACGGACGTCCGGGCGGCGGGAGCGGGCCGGAGTCCAGGGGTGGCCGCAGCCGCCCCGAACACAGTTGAGCTGCAGGCGTTTCGCTGCTGAGCGACGGCAGTACCGACCAGGGCCTGCGCCCTGCGGCCCGGAGTACTGCCTGGTGCCGGTACGCGGTGATGTGCAGGCCTTCGTGTGTCCCCATGCCGATGACACAGGAGGCGGAGTTGCCCGGAAAGCGTGTTCTGATTCTCAAGCCGGACGAACTGAGCCCGTCCGACCAGAAGATGTGGCGGGAGATACGGACGGAGTCCGGTGCCCCGGCGAATCCCTTTCTCGACCCGGCGTTCACCACGGCGGTGGGGCAGGTCAGGCCCGCGGCCCGAGTGGCGGTGCTGCTCGACGACGGCTCCCCGGTCGGGTTCTTCCCGTACGAGAGGGGGCCCTTGGGGCAGGGCCGGGCCATCGGGCTCGGTGTGTCCGACAGCCAGGGGGTCGTCTTACGCCCCGGGATCCGGCTCGACGCCCGCAGGTTACTGCGGTCCTGCGGGCTGTCGTCCTGGGAGTTCGACAACCTCGAAGCAGGTCAGGGGGTGTTCGTGCCGCACGCGGTCGAGGAACTCGCCTCCCCGGTCGTCGACATCGGCGAGGGGTTCGAGCGGTACACGCGGCGGCTGCGCGCGAAGTCGCCGAGTTTCCTCAGACAGACCCTGGCCAAGGAACGCAGGCTGGCACGGCAGGTCGGCGAGGTGCGGTTCACGTACGACGCCCGGGATCCGGGTGCCTTGCGGGCGCTGATGGAGTGGAAGTCGGCGCAGTACCGGCGGACCGGCCGGCGCGACCGGTTCGCGCAGGAGTGGATCACCCGGCTGGTGGGGCTGCTCGGGCAGAGCGAGGATCCGGAGTGCCGTGGCGTGCTGTCCGTGCTGTACGCGGCGGACCGGCCCGTGGCCGCGCACTTCGGTCTGCGCTCGCGCACGGTGCTGTCCTGGTGGTTCCCGGCGTACGACCGCGACTACGCCAAGTACTCCCCCGGACTCGTGCTCCAGCTGAGGATGCTTCAGGCCGCGGCGGCGGACGGCGTCGAGACGGTCGATCTGGGGAGCGGTCCGGCCCGCTACAAGGAGTCGCTCAAGACCCGTGACCTGCGGGTGTACGAGGGGGTGGTGGTACGGCCGGTGCCGGGCGGGGCCGTCCACTGGCTGAGCCGGGAGCCGGCACGGGCCGCCCGTCGCTTCGTCCGCAACCGGCCCCGCCTGGCCGGCGCGGCAGCGCGGGCACTGGAGGGGGCGGGGCGGCTGCGCGGTCACTGAGACCGGCCTGGCCGGGCGCCCGGCTCCGGGGAACCGGGCGCACCACGGTCACCTCGTGGCGGTCCAGCTGTGGGCGACGTCCACGATGACGCGGCCGTCGAGCTGCAGCACCCGGAAGGGCAGCCGGGCGCGGACGCCGAGCCCGACCTGGGTCTCGCCCTCGAAGCTGCCGGCGAACCGGGTGTCCCGGAAGGTGCGGTAGCCGGTGAGGTCCACGCCCGGCAGCGGGCGCGAGACCCGGCCGGGATACGTGGCGGCGCCGGTCTCCGGGTCGTAGGCGGGTGCTGCGACCCGCACCTCGAGGACGGCTCCGCCGGCCACGGGTATCTCCCGGCCCGAGCCGTCCTGGTAGAGCCGCTCGACGTAGCGGACCGAGTAGCCGATGTCGCTGCCCCCGCCGGGCACGTCGATGACCATCCGGTCGAAGCAGGTGTGACGGCCGGTCCGGATGTCCTCCACCGGCGCGATCGTGCCACTGGTGTCGGTCTTGGGCAGGCTGCCCCAGCCCGTCGGACAGGCCGTGGCCTGGGCGGCGGTCCGGGCGGCGACCGGTGCGGCACCGGCCGGGACGGCTGCCACACCCACCGTGGCGCCCACGAGCGCGAGAGTCGCGCATGCTGTTCTGATTCGTACCATTACCGCCCCCGAGGCTCATGTGTTGCTGGTATGGGGTGAGACGTCCGGACGGACCGAAAGGTTGCACCCACCGCGCCGGACCGCCGACCATGGCACATCCTGGTGGGGAGCGATGGGGTCCGGTGCGTCCGTACCGGGAGGACGCGAGATGGATGAGTCAACCGCCGTACCGGACGGCCCGCGGTCACCCGATGGCCGGAGCCGGGGCGGTGGTGACGGCCGGGCCCGGACCGGGGACACCGGCTGGGTCGAGGATGCCCTGACCGCTGCGCTGATCGAGGCCGTACGAGACCTCGGGGGGTACGGCGGACTGGTCTACCTGCGCTCCCGCGACCGGCGTTCGCTCGTGCTCGCGATGGTGACCGGGGTGCCACGGTCGCTGCTGAGAACCTGGTGGCGGGTGCCGGTCGGCGGTGCGCTGCCCATGGCGGAGGCCTACCGGCGCAACGAGACGCTGTGGCTGCCGGACGAGCGCGCCACCATGGTGCGCTTCCCGCACTTCACCGCCGGGCTGCCGTACTCCTTCGGCTCGGCCTACCGCCCCGTCCGGGCCGGCGGCGAGACCGTGGGTGTCCTGGTCGTCCTGCGTTCGGCCGGCCGGTCGCCGATCGAAGCGGAGGCCGTGGAGCCGGCGCTGCGCCCGGCCGGGCAGGCCATGGAGGAGCGTCTGACCCGCCTCGCCGCAGAACGGCCGGGCGCGGAATCGGCCGCTGACCGGGTCGAGTACGACGGCGAACCGGTGGGCGTGCGGCTGCCCACGCCCGCCGTCCATCCCGTCCGGGTCGGGATCATCGACTGGGACCTGGACAGCGACCGGTGCACGGCGGACGACGAGGCGCTCGCCCTCCTCGGCATCGGCCGGGCGGACTTCGGCGGCACGATGGCGGAGATCGTGGCCCGGGTCAGCCCCGACGACCTGCACGAACTGCGCGCGTGCCGGCACGACGCGCTCACGCTCGGCCGGGTCAGTTCCCGGCACTTCCGGGTGCGGGACGACTCCGCGGGCGAGGCGGAGGCCGGCTACCGGCCCGTCGAGCTGTGGGGGCATCTCGTGCGCGGCGGCGCCGGTTCCGGCCGGGTCCTGGTGGGTGCCCTCGTCGACGCGGTCAGCGGCCTCAGGGCGGCCGAGGCCGCGGAACGGCTGCCCGACGGTGTCTTCTCCCTGGACCAGGACGGCCGCGTGACGTACGCCAACCACCGCTGCGAGGAACTGCTGGGCGGCGGCCGGGAGGCGCTCCTGGGCCGCTATCCGTGGGAGGTGATCACCTGGCTCCGGGATCCGGCGTACGAGGACCGCTACCGGGCGGCGATGCTGTCGCAGGAGCAGGTGTCGTTCCTGGTGCGGCATCCCGCCGGGACCTGGCTGAGCTTCGTGCTGTACCCGGATGTGCACGGGCTGACGGGCCGGGTCCGTCCGGCCGGGCCGCCCACGGAGGCCGGGGCGGCGCGCGAGGCAGGGTCCGCCGCCGGTCCCGTACCGGGTGCCGTGGCGCCGCCGCCCGGGCCGGTCGCGGCGGCGCGTGCCGGGGCGCTGTACCACGTGGTGCAGATGGCGAGCGTGCTCACCCAGGCGGTCACCGTCGAGGACGTGTGCCGGGCCGTGTCCGAGCAGCTGCTGCCCGCGTTCGGCGTCCGGGAGCTCGCCCTGTACACGGTCCGCGACGGCCGGATGTACCTGTTGTGGGAGTCGGGCTATCCCGAGGGCTTCCTCGCCCCCTTCGAGGGGGTCACCCTCGACACGCAGCTGCCCGGTGTGCACGCGCTGACCACGCGGCTGCCGCTGTTCTTCGAGTCGCCCGAGGACCTCTCCGTCGCCTACCCGGGCATCACCCTGGACCGGATGAGCGCCTGGTCGTTCCTACCGCTGATCGCCTCGGGGCATCCCGTCGGCTCGTGCATCCTCGGCTGGGACACCCCGCACCGGTTCACGCCCGACGAGCGTTCCGCGCTCACCGCGCTGAGCGGGCTGGCCGCGCAGGCGCTGGAGCGGGCGCGGCTCTACGACGCCGAGTCCGCCGTCGCCCGCGGTCTTCAGGAGGGGCTGCTGCCGCACCGGCTGCCCGCCGTCGAGGGGCTGCGCACCACCGGCCGCTATCTGCCCGGCACCCAGGGCATGGCCATCGGCGGCGACTGGTACGACGTGGTCACCACCGGGCGCGGGGTGGCCCTGGTCATCGGGGACGTCGAGGGTCACAGTGTCGGCGCCGCCGCGGTGATGGGCCAGCTGCGCAGTGCCGTGCACGCCTTCGCGGCGAGCGAGTGGCCGCCGCAGGAGGTCATCACGCACACCAACCGGCACCTGGCCGAGCTGGAGGCGGATGTCTGCGCCACCTGCTGCTACATCGAGCTGGACCCGCGTACGGGGCGCGCGTCGGCCGTGCGGGCCGGGCATCCCCCGCCGCTGCTGCGCCACCCCGACGGGCACGCCGAGACGCTGGATCTCGCGGGCGGCGTCATGCTGGGCGTGCAGCTCGACGCGGACTATCCCGTCACGGAGCTCACGCTGGCCCCCGGCAGCGTTCTAGCCCTCTACACCGACGGGCTCGTGGAGCAGCCCGGCAGCGACATCGAGACGGGCATCGAGGAGGTCCGCCGCTGCCTCGCCGACACCCCGGCGGACTCGGTGGAGCAGCTCGCCGACCGGCTGGTGCGCACGGCCCGCCGCGCCCGGGAGCGGCCCGACGACGTGGCGCTGCTGCTGACGGCGTATCGCTGAGCGACCGGGCTGCCGACGCATGCAACCGGTGTGCGCGGCGTTGCGCGGGGTACGGTGGGCGGGACGGGCGAGCAAGGCGGTGGTGGCGGTGGAATGGCAGCGGTACGCCGAGCAGATGGCGATGCTCGCTCGCGATCTGGTGGCGCAGGACTCGGTGCAGGCGACACTGGACGAGATCTCGGCAGCCGCCGTGAAGCTGGTCGAGGGCTGTGACGCGGCCGGGATTCTGGCGGTGTCCAAGGGCAAGGCGGTGACGCTCTCCGTCTGCGGCGACATGGTCGAGGAGTCCGACCGGCTGCAGGGCGAGCTGGGCGAGGGACCGTGTTTTGACGCGGCCCGGCGCGTGGACGGTGAGCGGCTGTTCCGCATCGCCGACATGACGAAGCCGCAGCCGTCCTGGCCGCGGTTCTCCCAGGCGGCCCGCGACCTCGGGATCGGCAGCATGACCGGTGTGCTGCTCTACACCGGCGACGAGGACTTCGGCGCCCTCAACATGTACTCGCGCCGGCCGGGGGCCTTCGGCCAGGACATCGAGGCGGCGGGCTGGCTGCTCGCCTCCCACGCCGCCGTCGCGCTGGCCACCGCCCGCACCGTCGACCAGCTCGAGCACGCACTGGAGACCCGGCATGCCATCGGGGAGGCCATGGGCATCCTCATGGAGCGTCACCGGCTGAGCGAGGACGAGGCCTTCGACGTGCTGCGGCGCATCTCCCAGCACCACAACATCAAGCTGCGCGACGTCGCCCAGCGCGTCCGCGTCGACGCTCCCGGCCAGACCTGACCGGAGCGCTGCGGCGACCTCACGCCGGGCCGCCGCCGGAGTGGGAGGTGCGCGGCAGGAGCACCGTGATGGCGTCGGCGCGCTGTCCGGTGGGGGCCGTGTGGCGGACGAGCCTGTCGATGAGCCGTGCCAGGTCGTGGCCGTCGCCGGCGTCCGGACGCCCGGCCAGGCCGGAGGTGGTCCGGGTCGTGTGGAGTACCAGTCGGGCGGCGCGCCGGAGCACTGGCCGGGCGGCATGCCGGAAAGCACGTCCGGGCGGCGTGCCGTGCTGGCAGAATCGGAGGCCTCGACGGCGACCGGGAGGCCGGCCTTGCAGACGCTGACATCGCAGGATCCACTGGCCGTCGCCGTCACCGAGGCGATCCGGGGCGGTGATCTGCCCAGGCTGCGGCAGCTGCTGGCCGAGCATCCCGGTCTGGCCACCGTCCGCGTCACCGAGCACGGCGAGGACGGCAAGGGCACGCGCAGTCTGCTGCACATCGCGACCGACTGGCCCGGTCACTACCCGCATGGCCCCGAGGTGGTCGCCGCGCTGGTCGCCGCCGGGGCCGATCCCAACGCCCGCTTCGGCGGCGCGCACGAGGAGACGCCGCTGCACTGGGCGGCCAGCAGCAACGACGTGCCCGTCCTGGACGCGCTCATCGCCGCCGGGGCCGACATCGAGGCCCCGGGTGCGGTGATCGCCGGCGGCACACCGCTCGCCGACGCCCGCGCCTTCGGCCAGTGGCGTGCCGCGCACCGGCTCGTCGAGCACGGCGCCCGCACCACCCTCCAGGACGCCGCCACGCTCGGCCTGCTGGACCGGGTCCGGGCGTACGTCGAGGCCGATGAGCCGCCCGCGCCCGACGAGATCACCAGCGCCTTCTGGGGCGCCTGCCACGGCGGTCACCTGCCCACCGCGCAGTACCTCCACGGGCACGGCGCGGACATCGACTGGTGCGGCTACGACGACCGGACCCCGCTCGAGATCGCCCGGGCCCAGGACGCGGACGACGTCGTGCGGTGGCTGCGCGGCCTGGGGGCGCGGACCCGCTCATAGCGTCCGCGGTGTCTCACAAGCAGTAGCGCACGAGCCACTCGTCCTGGTTGTACGCGGTGCGCGCCGGGTCGAGCACGCCGGCCGCCCGTTCCTCGACCGTGTCCTCCAGGCGCACCGGCTCCGGCAGTGTCCCGAACCGGGCCTGGCGTGCTGCGGCCTCCGCCTCGTTGCTCCGCTGCGACGTCGCGTCGTCCACGGCGATTCCCCTCTCCGGCTGGTCTCCTACGACCGATCGGCCTCCCTGGGCAATGAGTTGACGTACGAGCCGGGCTCATGGTTCCCGCGAGGGCCGCTTGTTCGACCCTACGAACTTTCCGCTCGGCTGTTTCCCTTGCGCGGCGCCAGTGATAGTAAACCTTCCTATCAGTTCTGCACGGCCAGCTCTTCCAACCCCCACCTTGCTTGGAGGCCCCGTGAGACACCCCTCGACGCCGGCGGCGCGCCGCACCGTTCTGGCGCTGTTCGGCGCGACCCTCGCCGCCGCCCCGTTCCTGCAGCCGCCGCCCGCCACCGCATCCGCCCGTGCGGCCGGGCTCGACGACCCGGCGAAGAAGGAGATCGCCATGCGGCTCGTGTCGAGCGCGGAGAACTCCTCGCTCGACTGGAAGGCGCAGTACCAGTACATCGAGGACATCGGCGACGGCCGCGGCTACACCGCCGGCATCATCGGGTTCTGCTCCGGCACCGGCGACATGCTCGACCTCGTCGAGCTGTACACCGACCGCAAACCCGGCAACGTCCTGGCGAAGTACCTGCCGGCGCTGCGCAGGGTCGACGGTTCCGACTCGCACGACGGGCTCGACCCCGGCTTCCCCGGCGACTGGCGCAGGGCGGCCCGCGACGCCGAGTTCCGCCGCGCCCAGGACGACGAGCGCGACCGGGTGTACTTCGGCCCGGCGGTCCGGCAGGGGAAGGCGGACGGGCTGCGGGCGCTCGGCCAGTTCGCGTACTACGACGCCATCGTCATGCACGGCGACGGCAACGACCCCCTGAGCTTCCGCAACATCCGCAAGCGGGCGCTGCGCACGGCGAACCCTCCGGCGTGGGGCGGTGACGAGGTGAGGTACCTCGACGCCTTCCTGGACGCACGCGTGTGGGCGATGAAGCAGGAGGAGGCGCACAGCGACACGAGCAGGGTCGACACGGCGCAGCGGGTCTTCCTGCGCGAGCGCAACCTCGACCTCGATCCGCCGCTGGACTGGAAGGTCTACGGCGACAGCTACCACATCGGCTGACGACCGCGGCCCGGGCAGGATTGGTCCAGCAAGCAGGCACCGAAGTGGACCCCTTCCCGGGCCGCCCGGCTGCCTAGCGTCGCCCGTATGAACGCCACCACCACGCGCGGTGCTCTTCTCGCCGCGCTCGCCTGCGTCCTCGTCGGAGCGTCCTTCACGGCCAACAGCGTCCTGGGCGACTACCCGTACGCGGGCGGCCAGTTCCTGCGGTACGGGCTGGCCTGTCTGCTGCTCGTGCCGCTGGCCGGCAAGGGCGCGGCCGCCCGGCTGCGGGCGCTGACACGTCGTCAGTGGCTCCGGCTCGCGTTGCTCGCCGCGGTCGGCATGGTCGGATTCAACCTGGCCGTCATCGCCGCGGAGCGCACGGCGGAACCGGCGGTTCCGGGCGTGTTCGTGGGCTGTGCGCCGGTGGTGGTCGCGGTGCTCGTGCCCCTCCTGGACGGTCGTCGGCCTCAACGAGCCGTGCTGTACGGGGCGTTGCTCGTGGCCGTCGGTGCCTGCGCCGTCCAGGGCTGGGGGCGCACCGACGGCGCGGGCATCGCCTTCTCCGTGTGCGCCCTGGCGGGGGAGGTCGGGTTCGCCGTGCTCGCCGTGCCCGTACTGCGGCCCCTCGGTCCCCGGCTGCTGTCCGCCACGGTGTGCGCGGTCGCCGCGCTGGAGTCGGCGGCGGCCGGACTGCTCGCCGACGGCGCCGGGTGGCTGCGGCGGCCGGACACCGTCGAGACCCGCGCGCTGCTGTGGCAGGCGGTGGTGGTCACGGTGGTCGGATTCGTGTGCTGGTACATGGGCATGCAGCGGATCGGAGCGGAACGCGCCACCCTGTTCTCCGGCCTCATCCCGGTCGCGGCGGCCTGCACCGCACCGCTCGTCGGCACGGGCTCCTACGGTCTCGCGCAGGCGGCGGGCAGCGCGCTGGTCGGCCTCGGTGTCGCCCTCGGGTCCGGGGCGCTGACGCGGCCGGGCAGAGGCGGACCGCAGGTGATCCCCGCCGGCGGCCGCACTCCCCCGGCGGCCACCTTCCGGGGGAACGGCCGCCCTGAGGAGCGTGGTGAAGCCGTGTCCGGCACGCCGGAGTGATCCCGCTTGCCCTAGGTGTATTGATCACGAGCGTTGTTGACACTGACGGGGCTTGATCATGGCGAAGACCTCCGGTGTGGTGGAGCTGTCTAGGACTGCACCGCACGGAGGTCTTCGTGTCCCACCGTAATGCCCGGCTGACC
>NZ_JBVHEP010000025.1:0-154814 GCF_055562795.1 Streptomyces sp. NPDC016851 | reverse complement strand
GGTTACATTCCGAACCCGGAAGCTAAGCCTTACAGCGCCGATGGTACTGCAGGGGGGACCCTGTGGGAGAGTAGGACGCCGCCGAACAATTATTGGGAAAACCCCCGCATCTTCGGATGCGGGGGTTTTCTGCGTTTAGGGCCCTCTTCCGAGGGGCCCTAAACGTCATAGGCGTCCAGCCGCCTTCAATGCCAAGTACGCGTCCGCCAATGCCGGCGCCAGATCGTCCGGTGTCGAGTCCACGACTGTCACGCCGTGGCGGCGGAGTTGTTCTGCCGTGCGGTGACGTTCGGACTGGGCCTGGGCGGCTGCGGCTGCCTCGTAGACGGCGTCGACGTTTCCGCGGGCCTTCGCCATTTCGCTGATGTGCGGGTCCGCTACTGATGCCAACAGGACCGTGTGGCGCTGGGTGAGCTGGGAGAGGACCGGGAGGAGGCCCTCTTCGATGGGGGCCGCCTCCAGGGTCGTGAGGAGCACGATCAGAGAGCGGCGGGGGGACGTGCGCAGGGCTGTGGCCGTGAGGCCTCGGGCGTTCGTTTCGACGAGCTCGGGTTCGAGCGTGGCCATCGCGTTGACCAGGGACGGAAGGACATCGCCTGCCGTGCGGCCCTGGACGAGGGCGCGGACCTTGCGGTCATAGGCGAGGAGGTCGACGCGGTCGCCGGCGCGTGAGGCGAGGGCCGCCAGCAGGAGGGCCGCGTCCATGGAAGCGTCGAGGCGGGGTGCGTCGCCCACGCGGCCCGCCGAGGTGCGGCCGGTGTCGAGGACCAGGAGGATGTGGCGGTCGCGTTCCGGGCGCCAGGTGCGTACGGCGACCGCGGACTGGCGGGCTGTGGCACGCCAGTCGATGGAGCGGGTGTCATCGCCGGGAACGTACTCGCGCAGGCTGTCGAATTCGGTGCCCTCGCCGCGGGTGAGCAGGCTGGTGCGGCCGTCCAGTTCGCGGAGGCGGGCCAGTTTGGAGGGCAGGTGCTTGCGGCTGGTGAAGGGGGGCAGGACGCGTACCGTCCAGGGTGCCTTGTGGGTGCCCTGGCGCGAGAAGAGGCCGAGAGGGCCGTACGAGCGGATGGTGACGCGGTCGGCCTGGCGGTCCCCCCGGCGGGTGGGACGCAGGCGGGTCGTCACGCGTCGGCGTTCGCCCGCGGGGACCGTGAGGCGGTGTCGGGAGGCCGTTGTTTCCATGCCCGGCTGCCAGGCGCTCGGTGGCCATGCATCGCGGAGGCGGGCACGGATGGGGCGGCGGGTCGGGTTGGTGACGGTCAGCGTCACGTCCGCGGTGTCGCCGAGGCGTACGGACGTGTCGCCGGACCGGGTGAGGCCCAGGCGTCGTACGGGGGCGGCCAGGGCGAAGTCGCAGGCGCAGGCCACGGCCAGGGGTGCGTTGACCGCCAGGATGCCCGTCCAGCTGGGTTCCCAGATGCCTACGGGGAGGGAGCCCAGGGCTGCGAGGAGGGCGGCGCGTCCGGTGAGTGCCATCAGCGGGGGACGGGGACGTGGGCGAGGATCGCGTTGATGACGGAGTCGGCCGTCACGCCTTCCATTTCGGCCTCCGGACGGAGTTGTACGCGGTGGCGGAGGGTGGGGAGGGCGAGGGCCTTCACGTCGTCGGGGATGACGTAGTCACGGCCGGTCAGCCAGGCCCAGGCGCGGGCGGTGGCCAGGAGGGCCGTGGCGCCTCGGGGGGAGACGCCGAGCGTGAGGGACGGCGACTCGCGGGTGGCGCGGCAGATGTCGACGACGTAGGCGGTGATCTCCGGGGAGATCGTCGTCTTGGCGACGGCGGCGCGTGCCGCTTCCAGGTCGGCCGGGCCCGCCACGGGGCGTACGCCGGCGGCGTGCAGGTCGCGTGGGTTGAAGCCCTCGGCGTGGCGGGTGAGGACGTCGATCTCGTCCTGGCGGGAGGGGAGGGGGATGGTGAGTTTGAGGAGGAAGCGGTCCAGCTGGGCTTCGGGGAGGGGATAGGTGCCCTCGTACTCCACCGGGTTCTGGGTCGCGGCGACCAGGAACGGGTCGGGGAGGGGGCGAGGGGTGCCGTCGACCGTGACCTGGCGTTCCTCCATGGCTTCCAGGAGGGACGACTGGGTCTTGGGGGGCGTGCGGTTGATCTCGTCGGCGAGGAGGAGGTTGGTGAAGACCGGGCCGGGCTGGAAGGAGAACTCGGCGCTGCGGGTGTCGTAGACCAGGGAACCGGTGACGTCGCTGGGCATCAGGTCGGGGGTGAACTGGACGCGCTTGGTGTCGAGTTCGAGGGCGGAGGCGAGCGCGCGGACCAGGAGGGTCTTGGCGACGCCGGGGACGCCTTCGAGGAGGACGTGGCCGCGGCAGAGCAGGGCGACGACGAGGCCGGTCACGGCGGGGTCCTGGCCGACCACGGCCTTGGCGATCTCGGCGCGCAGGGCCTCCAGGGCGGCTCGGGCGGCGCCCGGGTCCCCGGTCTGCCCGGCGTTGTCAGTGGTCGGGTCCATCATGGACGGCGTACCTCTCTTTCGAGGGCGTCGAGTTGGTCGGCGAGTGCGATGAGTGCTGCGTCGTCGCTGGGCGGTGGCCCGAAGAGCAGGGTGCGCAGGTCCTGTCCGTCGCCCTGGAGGTGGGCTGACAGGGCGGGGAGCAGGGCCTCGGGCGTGTGCGCCTGGGTTACGGGGACGCCTGTGAGGGGGGCGAGGCGGGTGCGAGTGGTGGAGCGAAGAGCGTTGGCCGCGCGGTCGCGGGCGTCGGCCTTGCGGTAGAGGCGGGCGCGGCCTTCGGCGGTTTCGGAGGCGCGGATCGCGACGGGGAGTTTTTCGGGCACGAGGGGGCCGAGCCGGCGTGCCCGCCAGAGGGCGGCCAGGGCTGCGGCGATGAAGAGTTGCAGGGTGCCCCAGAGCCAGCCCGAGGGGAGCAGGTCGAAGAAGCTGCGTTCGTCGTCGGTGCCGGTGGCCGACGTGTCGGAGAGCGAGGGGAGGTACCAGACCAGATGGGGGCGGGAGCCGAGGAGCTGGAGGGCGAGCGAGGCGTTGCCCTGCTTGTCGAGGCGGTCGTTGAGGAGGATGTCGGGCGCGCCGAGGACGACGGTGTCGCCGTCCCCGGTCGCGTCCGGGATGCGCAGCAGGGTGGCCAGGCGCTCGCTGCGGTAGCACGCGTCGGCGTCGAGGTGGGTGGTGGTGTAGCGGACGCCGCCCGTGTCGGCGGTGCCCGCGCGCCGGGCGGCGGGCAGTCGGCAGTCGGGGGAGAGCGTGGATTCGAGGCTGGTGGCGGGGTCGGCGGTGACGCCGGGGGCGAGTCGCTCGACGGACGCGCTGCCGGAGGCGACCAGGACGGTGCGGCCGCGGGAGTCGGCGAACGCGTTGTGCAGGCGGGACTGCTGACTGCGGGTCAGCAGGTCGGGTACGGCGACCAGGAGGGTCGTGTCCGGGCCTGCTGCGGCGGCTGCCTCGTCGAGGGTGGTGACCACGCGTGTGTCCACGCCCCGGTCGGCGAGGAGTTCGGCGACGGCACGGCTGCCGTTGGGGTCGGCGGAGCGCGGGTCGAGTTCGCCGTGCCGGGCGTCGGAGCGGAGCACGGCGATGGCGATGGCCCCCACCAGGAGCAGTACGAGGGCGAGCGCGATGCCGCGCGCGCGGGTCCAGACCTGGCGGGCGGTGGGCGAGGCCGAGGTGGACGGGAGGGTGGCCTCGGTGGTCATTCGGCGGCTCCCTGGCGGGTGTGGGGGGCCGTGCTGTGGGCGCTGCTCTCGGCGAGCTGGGGCTTGGTGCGTTCCAGGTCGCGGTCGAGTTCTTCGATGCGGTGGTACGACTGCTCGGTCGCCGACCGGCCGCCGTATGTCACGTCGTCGAAGTCGCGGGCGGCGGCGCGCAGTCGGTCGGTGTGGGCGGGCAGGGCCCGGCCGGCTTCGGCGGCGGCCTCGTCGGCGGTGCGGCCGGGGCGGACGTCCAGGAGGGCGCGTTCCTCCAGGGCGCGGACGAGGGCGCGCATGCGTTCCTGGACGGCCTGGTTCCAGTGGCCCTGGGCGGCGTGTGCCTCGGCGGCTGCGCGATGGTCGGCGGCGCTGCGGGGGCGGTCGTCGAACAGGGTGGCGGACGAGGTGGGTTGGCGGCGCGGCGTGCCCAGGCGCCACCACAGGGCGGCCAGGACCGCGACGACGGCCAGGATGACGACGATCAGGCCGAGTGTGCCGCCGGGCGTGGCGGTCGAGGCGGCGTTGAACAGTTTGTTGAGCCAGTCCCAGAAGGCGTCGAGGGCGCGCTCGAACAGGCTGGGGTCGTCCTCGTGGTACATCCGCTTCGACAGCTCGCGCCGGGCCGCCTCGCGCGCGGGGTCGCGCGGGATGGTGAGGGGCGGTTCGTCGGCGGAGCGTGCCGACGACAGTACGGACGTGCCGTCGGCACGCAGCAGTGTGCGTATGGCGGCGCCTGGCAGCGCCGAGGTGAGAACGTCCCCCGCCCAGCTCACGGCATCAGCTCCCCGGGACGGCGCCGGGGGCGGTGGGGCCGTAGCCCTGGACACCGGCGGCGCGGGCCAGTTCGAGGTCGAGGGCCTCGCGGCGGATGCGCTGGTCGATGTAGAGGAGCACGGTGACGCCGGCCGTGATCGGGAACGTGATCATGGAGCCGATCACCGAGCCGATGCCGCTGACGATGAGGAAGGTCCAGCCGAGGCCGGAGCCGCCGCTGTTGAGCCAGCCGGTGACGCCGTCGCCGCTGAGGGCCGCGGCGAGGAAGGTGAACGGGATGACGATGATCGAGGCGACGACGCTCGCGATGATCGTGGCGAGCAGCTGGATGCCGAAGATCCGCCACCACGTGCCCTGGACCAGTTTCGTGGAGCGGCTCATGGCCTTCTTGACGCCCTGCTTCTCCAGCATCAGGGCGGGAGAGGCCAGCGAGAAGCGGATCATCAGCCAGAGGGCGACGATGCCGGCGCCGATGATCCCCAGGACGGTCAGGGCGACGCCCGCACCGGTGCTCCCGGCGAGGCTGACGAGGATGCCGGGCAGGGTGCCGACGGTGACGATGCCCGCGGTGATGAGCAGCAACAGGCAGATCAGGCCGAAGAGTTTGACGACCTGGGGGCGGGCGTCCCGCCAGGCCTCGCCGATGGTCACGGACTTGCCGAGCACGGCGCGGCTGGTGACGGTGGTGAGCAGTGCGGTCGCGATGACCGTGCCGACCAGGGAGATGCCGAAGACGACGGTGGAGTTGAGCATGGCGTCGCCCATGGCGCGGCTCAGTTCGCTGAGGGTGGCGCTGGGGTCGTTGAGTGCGTCGGTGCTGGAGTCGTTCAGGACGAGGCCCTGGAACAGCACGACGATGATCTCGGTGATGACCGCGACGGTCAGGGAGATGCCGAGGACCGTGCGCCAGTAGGTGCGCATGGTGGAGACGGCGCCGTCGAGGATCTCGCCGACGCCGAGCGGGCGGAGCGGGATCACGCCGGGCTTGGCAGCGGGCGGGGGGCCGCCCCAGGCATTGCCCCAGCCGCCGTAGCCTCCGGGACCGCCGGGGCCGTAGCCGCCGGGGGGCTGGGTGCCCCAGCCGGGGCCGGGCGGCGGGGGCGGGGGAGCCTGGCCGGGGACGGCCGGGCCTCCGGAGCCGCTGGGGGCGGACCACTGGGCGGGTGGCGGCTGGTCCTTGGACCACTGCGGGCCGGGGCCCTGCGGGGCCTGGGCCGGCTGGCCCGGCTCGTCCGCGGGCTGTGCGGGGCCGGGGCGGTCGGTGGACTCGGCGGGGCCCGGGCGGTCGGTGGGCTCGGCAGGGCCGGACGCGTCCGGCTTCTGCCCGTCGGACGGGGCGGATCCGGGCGAGGCCCAGCCCGGAGTGTCGTTCATCGTCGCTCCTTCACGGTGCCCGTCCGCGGTCGCGGCGGCAGGTTGGCAGCCATCGTGCCATGGGGTGGTCATGGAGTGACCGGCAGCGGTATGGGCTGCGTACCTTCAATTGTCCGCGCGTTAGGGGGCAGACTGACGGCATGGCTGATCAGTACGCGTACAGCGGCGATGACAAGCGGCCGACCGAGACCCCGGCGATCCGTTGGGACGAGCCACCGGAAGGGCCCGTTCTGGTCCTTCTCGACCAGACGAGGCTGCCGGCCGAAGAGGTCGAACTGGTCTGTACGGACGCGCCCGCGCTGGTGGAGGCGATCCGCTCGCTCGCCGTGCGCGGGGCGCCTCTGCTGGGCATCGCGGGGGCGTACGGTGTCGCGCTCGCGGCCGTGCGGGGCTTCGACGTGGACGAGGCCGCCGCCGCGCTGGCGAGTGCCCGGCCGACCGCGGTGAACCTGGCTGTGGGTGTGCGCCGGGCGCAGGCGGCCCACGAGGCCGCGCTCGCCAAGGGCGGTGACATCAGGCAGGCGGCCGCGGCGGCGCTGGCGGCGGCGCGGCAGCTGCACCGGGAGGACGCCGAGGCCAGTGCGCGGATGGCCGAGCACGGGCTGGCCCTGCTGGACGAGCTGCTGCCCGGCGGCGGGCACCGGGTGCTGACGCACTGCAACACCGGTTCGCTGGTGTCGGGCGGCGAGGGGACGGCGTTCGCGGTGGCGCTGGCGGCGCACCGGGCGGGCCGGCTGCGGCGTCTGTGGGTGGACGAGACGCGTCCGTTGTTGCAGGGCGCCCGGCTGACGGCGTACGAGGCGGCGCGCAGCGGGATGGCGTACACGCTGCTCACCGACAACGCGGCCGGGTCGCTGTTCGCCGCCGGGGAGGTGGACGCGGTGCTGATCGGGGCGGACCGCATCACGGCGGACGGTTCGGTGGCGAACAAGGTCGGGAGCTATCCGCTGGCGGTGCTGGCGCGGTATCACCATGTGCCGTTCATCGTGGTGGCGCCGGTGACGACGGTGGATCTGGACACCCCGGACGGGGCGTCGATCGAGGTCGAGCAGCGGGCCGGTCATGAGGTGACCGAGTTCGTGGCGCCGCAGGTGCCGGTGACCGGGGCGGAGGCGGGCGGTGGCATTCCGGTGGCGCCGCTGGGGACGCAGGCGTACAACCCGGCGTTCGATGTGACGCCGCCCGAGCTGGTGACGGCGATCGTCACGGAGGAGGGTGCGGTTTCGCCGGTCACGGCCGAGGCGCTCGCCGAGGTGTGTGCCCGGTCGCGCCGGGTGGCGGCGGGCTGAGCCGGGTGGCTGCCGGGGCGCGTGCGCAGGGGCGCGGGCTCCGGCAACCTCGTCGCTTGGCGGGGCGAGGGCCTGCCGCTGCGCGTCGTCGAGATCACCAAGGGGGGCTGGCGAGGGCAGACAGTAGCGCTTGCTGCGACTATGGTCACTGGCCGGTGACCTACCTCACCACTGCCTTCGCCACTGTTATGAGAATGGGATGATGTCGTTTATGAAGGGACGAGTCCTTGTCGTCGACGACGACACCGCACTTGCCGAGATGCTCGGCATCGTGCTGCGTGGTGAGGGTTTCGAGCCGTCTTTCGTGGCCGACGGCGACAAGGCGCTTGCCGCCTTCCGTGAGTCCAAGCCCGATCTGGTGCTGCTCGATCTGATGTTGCCCGGCCGGGACGGCATCGAGGTGTGCCGCCTGATCAGGGCGGAGTCCGGTGTGCCGATCGTGATGCTGACGGCGAAGAGCGACACGGTCGATGTCGTCGTGGGCCTGGAGTCGGGTGCCGACGACTACATCGTGAAGCCGTTCAAGCCGAAGGAGCTGGTGGCCCGGATCCGGGCGCGGCTCAGGAGGTCGGAGGAGCCTGCTCCGGAGCAGCTCGCCATCGGTGACCTGGTCATCGACGTGGCCGGGCACTCCGTGAAGCGGGACGGGCAGTCGATCGCGCTGACGCCGCTGGAGTTCGACCTGCTGGTCGCGCTCGCGCGCAAGCCGTGGCAGGTGTTCACGCGTGAGGTGCTGCTGGAGCAGGTGTGGGGCTACCGGCACGCGGCGGACACGCGGCTGGTCAACGTGCATGTGCAGCGGCTGCGCTCCAAGGTCGAGAAGGACCCGGAGAAGCCGGAGATCGTGGTGACCGTCCGTGGTGTCGGGTACAAGGCAGGACCGAGCTGACATGTCCGGCGACAGTGCCGCTTCGGCGCCCGGCCGGTCCGGGGCCCGCCCGGGGCGGTCTGTCGGGCGGAAGAAGGCGGGTTCCCGCTGGGGACGGTTCCTGGAGAGCGGGCTGCTGCTCCAGGGCGGGGTCCAGGGCAGTCCGGTCATCCGGCTGTTCATGCGGTGGGTGCGCCGGCCGCTGCTGCCGGTCATGCGGCTGTGGCGGCGCAACATCCAGCTCAAGGTCGTCGTCACGACGTTGCTGATGTCGTTGGGCGTGGTCCTGCTGCTGGGCTTCGTCGTCATCGGGCAGGTGCGCAACGGCCTGCTGGACGCCAAGGTGAAGGCGTCCCAGAGCCAGGCCACGGGCGGGTTCGCGGTGGCCAAGCAGCGGGCGGACGAGGCGGCGAGCGGCACCGGCGACGATGTCGCCACGGCGGACGGGCGTCCCGCGCAGAACGTCACCGAGTGGATGAGTGACCTCGTCTCCTCGCTGTCCAGCGGTGGCCAGGGCGCCTTCGACGTGGTGACCCTCCCGGCCTCCGACGAGGACGGCGCCGGCGGCCGCGGGCAGCGTGCCTCCGGCGAGGTGGACTGGAGCAGGAGCGTGCCCCCCGAGCTGCGCGAGCGGATCGGCAGCAGCACGACGGCCGCGCAGAGCTACACCCGCATCACCTACAACAACGCGACCAAGGACTCCCAGCCGGGCCTGGTCGTCGGCAAGCAGGTCAACGACCCCAACGGGGACCCGTACCAGCTCTACTACCTCTTCCCGCTCACCCAGGAGGAGAAGTCGCTGAGCCTGGTCAAGGGGACCCTCGCGACGGCCGGGCTGTTCGTCGTCGTCCTGCTGGGGGCCATCGCCTGGCTGGTGGTGCGGCAGGTCGTCACGCCGGTGCGGATGGCGGCGGGGATCGCCGAGCGGCTGTCCGCCGGGCGGCTTCAGGAACGTATGAAGGTCACCGGCGAGGACGACATCGCGCGGCTCGGCGAGGCCTTCAACAAGATGGCCCAGAACCTCCAGCTGAAGATCAGCCAGCTGGAGGACCTGTCGCGGATGCAGCGCCGGTTCGTGTCGGACGTGTCGCACGAGCTGCGTACGCCGCTGACGACCGTACGGATGGCCGCGGACGTCATCCACGAGGCGCGTGAGGACTTCGACCCGGTGACCGCGCGGTCGGCGGAGCTGCTCGCCGACCAGCTGGACCGGTTCGAGTCGCTGCTCGCGGATCTGCTGGAGATCAGCCGGTTCGACGCGGGTGCCGCGGCGCTGGAGGCGGAGCCGATAGACCTCAGGGAGGTCGTACGGCGGGTGGTCAGCGGGGCCGAGCCGCTCGCGGAGCGCAAGGGCACGCAGATCCGGATCCTGGGCGACCAGCAGCCCGTCGTCGCCGAGGCCGACGCCCGCCGCGTGGAGCGCGTGCTGCGCAACCTCGTCGTGAACGCCGTCGAGCACGGTGAGGGCAGGGACGTGGTCGTCAAGCTCGCCGCAGCCGGCGGTGCGGTCGCGGTCGCGGTGCGGGACTACGGGGTCGGGCTCAAGCCGGGCGAGGCGACCCGGGTGTTCAGCCGTTTCTGGCGGGCCGACCCGGCACGCGCGCGTACGACGGGTGGGACGGGTCTGGGGCTGTCCATCGCCCTGGAGGACGCGCGGCTGCACGGCGGCTGGCTTCAGGCGTGGGGCGAGCCGGGCGGCGGTTCGCAGTTCCGGCTGACGCTGCCCAGGACCGCGGACGAGCCGCTGAGGGGCTCCCCGATACCGCTGGAGCCCAAGGACTCACGGCGGAACCGGGGACTCGACGACGCCGGGCTGCCGTGCGGCGGCGGGGACGGCGAGAAGCGGGCGACCGTGCCGGCACAGTCGGCGAGCGGGCCGGTGCCGGCGGGACAGGCGCGGGATCCGATACCGCCGCGGGCGGCCTCAGCGGCCCCCACGGCCGATCCGACGGCCCTGCCCGGCAACGGTGCGCGCGTGGTGCCCCGGCCCGCCTCGGGCAGCGCGAGTGCGGCCGGCAAGGGTGTGGTGAGTGGTCCGGCGAGTGCGGCCGGCAGTGGTCCGGCGAGTGCGGCCGGTGACGGCAAGCCGAGTGGGTCTGCCGGGGCCTCTCGGGGCCGGGACGTGAGCGGGCCGAGGGAAGCGGACAGGGACGACGGGTCCGCGGGCTCGGGCAGGGAAACCGAGACGGAGAGCGCGGACAGGCATGGGGAGGCATCTCGTGGGCGCTGACCGTGGGGGGCGCGGTCGGCGTACGCCCGCGCGCGTGATGGTGTACGCCGCCGGTGGCGTCCTGCTGATGGCGGGGTGTGCCTCGATGCCGGACAGCGGGGATCTGCGGGGTGTGGAGTCCACGCCGCGCCAGGACACCCAGGTACGGGTGTTCGCCGTGCCGCCCGGGGAGGACGCGCCGCCCTCGGAGATCGTGCAGGGCTTCCTCGAGGCGCTCACCAGCGACGACCCGCACTACAAGACCGCGCGGCAGTACCTGACCGGCGAGGCCGCCAAAGCGTGGCAGCCGGAGACTTCCACCACCGTGCTGGCGGAGGGGCCGGGTGCCAAGCCCGAGGCGGGGGGCGGCGGGGAGGACTCCGGCGAGATCTCGTACACGCTCACCGGCACCAAGGTGGCCACCGTGGACGCGCAGCAGGCGTACGCGCCGGCCACCGGGGCGTACGGCCGCACCGTGCATCTGACGCAGGACGAAAAGAGCCGGCAGTGGCGGATCGACGCGCTGCCGCAGGGCGTCGTCATGGGCGAGTCGGACTTCCAGCGCAACTACATGTCCGTCAACAAGTACTACTTCGCTTCGAACACCACGGTGGCCGGGGCGGACACCCAGCCCACAGCGGTCGCCGACCCCGTGTACGTCCGCCGGCGGGTGGACCCCATGACGCAGGTGGTGCGCTCCGTCCTGAGCGGGCCCACGCGGTGGCTCGGGCCCGTCGTCAGGTCGAGCTTCCCCACCGGTACGGCGCTGGCGAAGAAGACCGGCGCGCTGGCTCCCGACGACCGGAACAAGCTGACGGTCCCGCTCAATGACAAGGCCGCGGGCATCGGCACCAACCGGTGCCAGGAGATGGCGGCTCAACTGCTTTTCACCCTGCAGAGCCTCAGCCCCGCGGTGGAGGAGATCGAGCTGCGGGCCGACGGGGAGGAGCTGTGCTCCCTCACGCAGGGCACGGCCGATTCCGCCGCCTTCCGGAGTGCGGCGCGCCGCCCCGACTACCTGTACTTCGTCGACGGCAAGGACCGGCTGGTACGGATCCCGGCGGGCAGCAGCGATCCCGAGTCGGATCCCGCGCCGGGGGCGCTGGGCGAGGGCGACACGGCACTGCGGTCGGTGGCCGTCTCACGCGACGAGCACACCGCGGCCGGCGTCAGCCTCGACGGCAAGTCGCTGTACGTGGGATCGCTGGTCTCGGGCGGTTCGCTGGGCGAGCCGGTACTGCGCAGCCATGGCCGGTCCGAGGCCGACCGGCTGACGACCCCCAGCTGGGACGCGCACGACGGCCTGTGGGTGGCCGACCGCGACCCGGACAATCCCCGGCTGCTCCTTCTGCAGGAGGGCAAGGGTGATCCGCTGGAGGTGCGCATGCCGCGCGTGGACGGTCGGGTCCAGGCCGTGCGGGTGGCCGCCGATGGGGTGCGGATCGCCCTTGTCGTGGAGAAGGGCGGCAAGAAGACCCTGCTCATCGGGCTGATCGAGCGCGAGGGGAAGCCGGGCGAGCGACCTTCCGTCAGGGTGGCCGAACTGCGCTCGGCGACGCCGGAGTTGGAGGAGGTCACGGCCATGTCGTGGGCCGGGGACAGCCGGCTCGTGGTGGTCGGGCGTGAACACGGCGGCGTGGAGCAGATGCGGTACGTCCAGGTCGACGGCTCCACGCCGGACGTACCGGCGCCCGCGGCCCTGACCGGCGTGAAGGAGGTCACCGCCGCCGAGGACGAGCGGCTGCCGCTGGTGGCGTACTCGGTGGACGGCATCGTCCGGCTCCCGTCGGGCGCGCAGTGGGAGAAGGTGACGGAGGGGACGGCGCCGGTTTATCCGGGGTGAGGTGTGGCGCCCCCGCGCCCTCCTTTCGTCGGGCGCGGAGTTGTCCACAGGCCGTTGTCCACAGGGGTGGCAGGGCGGGGCCCGGGGCGGCACAGTGGTGGGCATGCGGGGGTGGTGGCAGGACCTCACCGACCTGGTGCTGCCGGCCGAGTGCGGGGGCTGCGGGAGGCCTCGTACGGTGCTGTGTCCGGAGTGCCGTGCGGTGCTGAGCGGAGTCGCGGCACTCCGGGTGCGGCCGGAGCCGGAGCCGCCCGGGCTGCCCCTGGTGCATGCGGCGGCACGGTACGCGGACGAGGTGCGGGCGACGCTGCTGGCCCACAAGGAACGGGGCGCCCTGGCGCTTGCGGGTCCCCTCGGGGTGGCTTTGGCGGGAGCCGTGCGGGCGGGGCTGCAGACGGCGTGGGGCGACTCCTGGACCGGGGCCGAAGGGTCGTGGTCCCGGGCTGTCGGGGCTCCTGTGCTGCTCGTGCCCGTGCCGTCGGGGCGGCGGGCCGTGCGGGCCCGTGGGCATGATCCCGCGCGGCGGATCGCGCTGGCGGCGGCGGGGGAGCTGCGTCGGAGCGGGGTGCCGGCCCGGGTGCTCGGCGTGCTGCGGCAGCGGCGGGCCGTGGCCGACCAGGCGGAGCTCAACTCCCGGCAGCGACTGGACAATCTCGCGGGCGCGCTGGCGGTGGTGCCCGGGGGTGCCCGGCTGCTCTCCGGCGGACCGGTCGTCCTCGTCGACGACGTGATGACCACGGGGGCGTCCTTGGCGGAGGCCGCGCGGGCCGTGCGGGCGGCGGGGCCGGTTTCGAACGCTGCTGGGGCTGTGGCCGTGTACGGGGGAGAGACGTGGGAAAGCAGAGAGGAACAGAACGTCGGAACTACGCGAGAGAGGGCGGGTCGGCGGCCCGGTCGGCAGGCAATGACGTGCGCGGGCGGCGCCGACGGAGCCGTTGACGTGGTGTGCGCGGCAGTGGTCGCGGCATCACCGGACTCTTTTGAAATAAACCGGAACTGACTGAGATCTTGCGTCGTTGCAGGTAGCGAGAGGCCTTATTCACCTGAACGGAGGTACGCCGCAGTAGAGGGTGACGACATCCGTCCAGGCGAGATATGTTCGGTTGAGAGGGAAAGCCGCAGGCCACACCTCTCAAATCCGAATGCCGCGTCGCGGGTTTTTCTTCATCACTCGCGACGGTGGAGTGGAGATCTCGCCCGCGGGGGAGGAGGTGGAAGTCACCGAGTCCGAGGTCCCGGGGCACACCGGGACCTGGTGCAAAAGGGAGACGCTCCGCAGCGAAGCGGAGCGATCCGGGAACGGAGTTCTGCGTGGACATCGTCGTCAAGGGCCGCAAGACCGAGGTGCCCGAGCGGTTCCGGAAGCACGTGGCCGAGAAGCTGAAGCTGGAGAAGATCCAGAAGCTCGATGGCAAGGTGATCAGCCTCGACGTCGAGGTGTCCAAGGAGCCGAACCCCAGGCAGGCCGACCGCTGTGACCGAGTGGAGATCACGCTTCGCTCCCGCGGTCCGGTGATCCGGGCGGAGGCAGCGGCGAGCGATCCGTACGCGGCGCTCGACCTGGCGGCGGAAAAGCTGGAAGCCCGGCTGCGCAGGCAGCACGACAAGCGGTTCTCGCGCCGCGGCGCGCGCCGGATTTCGGCCGCGGAAGTCGCCGATCACGTCCCGGGCGTGGCGACGCTCAACGGAAACGGCCTGGTGCCGACTCCGCAGGAGGAGCCTGAAGAGGCCGTCCCCACGAAGAAGATCGGCTCGCTGGAAGTACAGGGTGACGGCCCCATCGTCGTCCGCGAGAAGACCCACGTCGCAGCGCCCATGACCCTCGACCAGGCTCTCTACGAGATGGAACTGGTCGGGCACGACTTCTATCTGTTCGTCGACTCCGAGACCAAGGAACCGAGTGTCGTCTACCGACGGCACGCCTACGACTACGGCGTGATCCACCTCAGGACGGACACGATGGTCACACAGGCGCACGCCCCCGAGGCAGGCGGTGCGCTCGGCGGCTGACCATGCCGGGTACAGCGGAGCAGAGGTGCCCCTGGAGCGCGTGTGCGCCCCCAGGGGCACCCCCGTGCGACCTCTTGGCGCCCCGCTCCGTCACCCCGGTGTCGTCCGGGCATGAAATCATGGTTGGCCACGGCCCAACCGGTGGGTCGTTGCTCTGGGTTGGCGATGGCTCAGGACCACAGGCCGCAGCCTTCAGGGGGAGGAACGATGGCGGACAGCTTCGGACCGATGCGTGACGAGGATGCCGACGACGGCGTCGTCGGCATGGGCCCGGACACGGACTCTCCACGCAAGGAACCGATCAGAGTCCTTGTGGTCGACGACCACGCACTGTTCCGCCGTGGCCTGGAGATCGTGCTGGCGGCCGAGGAGGACATCCAGGTCATCGGGGAGGCGGGCGACGGCGCCGAGGCCGTCGAGAAGGCCGCCGATCTGCTGCCCGACATCGTCCTGATGGATGTGCGGATGCCCAAGCGCGGCGGGATCGAGGCCTGCACCTCCATCAAGGAGGTCGCCCCCAGCGCCAAGATCATCATGCTGACGATCAGCGACGAGGAAGCCGATCTCTACGACGCCATCAAGGCGGGCGCGACCGGCTATCTCCTCAAGGAGATCTCGACGGACGAGGTGGCCACCGCCATTCGCGCGGTGGCCGACGGGCAGTCGCAGATCAGCCCGTCCATGGCGTCGAAGCTGCTCACCGAGTTCAAGTCGATGATCCAGCGCACGGACGAGCGCCGGCTGGTGCCCGCGCCGCGGCTGACGGACCGCGAACTGGAAGTCCTCAAACTCGTCGCGACGGGGATGAACAACCGCGATATCGCCAAGGAGTTGTTCATCTCCGAGAACACCGTGAAGAACCACGTGCGCAACATCCTGGAGAAGCTCCAGCTGCACTCCAGGATGGAAGCGGTGGTGTACGCGATGCGGGAGAAGATCCTCGAGATCCGGTGATCCCTTGCACGGGTAGGGCTCAGGCGAGGATGCGGGCGAGTTCCTTGACGAGGGGCTCGCGCAGGTCCGGTGCGTCGACCAGCTCCACGCGTACGTCCGTGCAGTCCACCCAGGTCGCCGCCTCGGCGAGAGCCTGGGCGACGGCCGGGACCGCCTTCGGGCCGTCGAGTGCGACTTGCTTGGCCACCAGCGTGCGGCCCTCGCGGGCCGGGTCCACGCGACCGACGAGCCGACCGCCGGCCAGGACCGGCATCGCGAAGTAGCCGTACACCCGCTTCTGCTTGGGGACGTAGGCCTCCAGGCGGTGGGTGAAGCCGAAGATCCGCTCCGTGCGCGCCCGCTCCCAGATCAGGGAATCGAAGGGCGAGAGCAGGGTGGTGCGGTGGCGGCCGCGCGGGGGTGTCTCCAGGGCCGCGGGATCGGCCCAGGCCGGCTTGCCCCAGCCCTCGACCGTGACCGGGACGAGGCCTGAGTCGGCGATCACCGCGTCGACCTGCTCGCCCTTGAGACGGTGGTAGTCGGCGATGTCCGCGCGCGTGCCGACGCCGAGGGACTGGCCCGCCAGGCGGACCAGACGGCGCAGGCACTCGGTGTCGTCCAGCTCGTCGTGCAGCAGGTCCTCGGGGATCGCGCGCTCGGCGAGGTCGTACACGCGCTTCCAGCCGCGGCGCTCCACGCAGACCACCTCGCCGTACATCAGGGCGCGCTCGACGGCGACCTTCGTGCCGGACCAGTCCCACCAGTCGTTCGTCTTCTTCGCGCCGCCCAAGTCCGTGGCCGTGAGGGGGCCTTCGTCGCGGAGCTGCTTGATGACCCCGTCGTAGGCGCCGTCCGGCAGCTCGTGGTTCCAGTGCGGGCGGTTGCGGTAGGCGCGGCGGCGGAAGGCGAAGTGGGGCCACTCCTCGATGGGGAGGATGCAGGCCGCGTGGGACCAGTACTCGAAGGCGTGGGTGTCCTTCCAGTAGGCGTTCTCCACTGTCTTTCGGCCTACCGCGCCCAGGCGGGCGTACGGGACGAGTTCGTGGGAGCGGGCCAGGACCGAGATGGTGTCGAGCTGTATCGCGCCCAGGTGGCGGAGGATGCCGCGGACGCCGGCGCGGCGGGGTGGGGCGCCGAGGAAGCCTTGGGCGCGGAGGGTCAGTCTGCGGGCCTCGTCTGCGGAGAGCTCTGTTGTGGGGCGCGGGCGCGGGCGCGGGGTGGTCATGGTTTTGCACGATAGGGGGTGGGACTGACAGAGGGGGCGTGAGCTGCGGGGTTGGGTGTCGGGGTGCTGTGCGTCGGGGCTGGGGTGGGGGCCGGTCCGCAGCTCGGCGGTGCGGGGTGCCGCTGCGCCCACCCGTGCCGCCCTTAGCGGCACGATTGCCCGCAGCTCAGCAGCTCAGCAGCTCAGCAGCTACGCGCGTGCCGGCAAGTACGGGGCCGTCGACGGGAGGCCCAGGTCCGAGGGGAGCAAGGAGCCGACCCACGTGTCGCGGCGTACGCCCTTGTTGTTGGTCGCGGCGCGCAACATGCCTTCGATCGTGAAGCCGGCGCGTTCCGCCACCGCGCGCGAGGCGCGGTTGCCCACCTCGGCGCGCCATTCGACGCGGTCGATCGCCGCGTGGACGAAGGCCCAGCGGCAGGCCGTGAGGGCGGCCTCCGTGATGTAGCCGTTGGAGCGGTGCTCCTTGGCGGCCCAGAAGCCGATCTCGGCCACGCCCAGGGCGCGCAGGGTGATGCCGACCATGCCGGTGAGCTCTCCGGAGTGGAGGAAGACGCCGAAGGTGTACATGGACCCGTCCGCCCAGCCGTCGGGCACCAACTGCTCCGTGAAGCCCTCGGCGTGTTCCCGGAGATACGGCGAAGGGATCGTGGTCCAGCGCTGGATGTCGGGGTCCTGGCAGGCCTCGTACACCGCGTCGGTGTCCTGGGGGCCGACCGTGCGCAGCAGGAGGCGGTCCGTGGTGAGGGTGACGGGGTCCATCGGCCGATTGTGGTGGGAGGCCCGGGAAGAGCGCTATCTGTTTGCTGTGAGTGAGGGGGCGATCACGCTTCGCTCAATTCGGGTAGGGGGTGCGGCACCATCCGAGGGGCCCGGACGTTGTCCCTTTGAAGCAGAGTGAAAGAGAAATGAAGCAGCGGACGGTCGCCGTCTCGGCAGGCCCTCCCGGCGCGGTGGGGTCCTCGCATACGATGGCCGTTGCTCAGTAAGTCAAGTGGTAACCGACCGTCCCAGGCCCGACCGGCAAGGAGACCAACCCCCGTGTCCGTCCTCTCCAAGATCATGCGTGCAGGCGAAGGCAAGATCCTGCGCAAGCTGCACCGCATCGCGGACCAGGTCAACTCCATCGAAGAGGACTTCGTCGACCTCTCCGACGCCGAGCTGCGGGCCCTCACCGATGAGTACAAGCAGCGCTACGCGGACGGTGAGACGCTGGACGACCTGCTGCCCGAGGCGTTTGCCACCGTCCGCGAGGCCGCCAAGCGCGTCCTGGGCCAGCGGCACTACGACGTGCAGATGATGGGCGGCGCCGCCCTGCACATGGGCTACGTGGCCGAGATGAAGACCGGTGAGGGCAAGACCCTCGTCGGCACGCTGCCGGCGTATCTGAACGCGCTGTCCGGCGGGGGCGTCCACATCATCACGGTGAACGACTACCTGGCCGAGCGCGACTCGGAGATGATGGGCCGCGTCCACCGCTTCCTGGGCCTGAGCGTCGGCTGCATCCTCGCCAACATGACGCCGGCTCAGCGCCGCGAGCAGTACGCCTGCGACATCACGTACGGCACGAACAACGAGTTCGGCTTCGACTACCTGCGCGACAACATGGCGTGGTCCAAGGACGAGCTCGTCCAGCGCGGCCACAACTTCGCCATCGTCGACGAGGTCGACTCCATCCTCATCGACGAGGCCCGTACGCCGCTGATCATCTCCGGCCCGGCCGACCAGGCCACCAAGTGGTACGGCGACTTCGCCAAGCTGGTCAAGCGCCTCAAGCGCGGCGAGGCGGGCCAGCCGCTCAAGGGCATCGAGGAGACCGGCGACTACGACGTCGACGAGAAGAAGCGCACGGTCGCGATCCACGAGTCCGGTGTCGCCAAGGTCGAGGACTGGCTGGGCATCGACAATCTGTACGAGTCGGTGAACACCCCGCTCGTGGGCTACCTGAACAACGCCATCAAGGCCAAGGAGCTCTTCAAGAAGGACAAGGACTACGTCATCATCGACGACGAGGTCATGATCGTCGACGAGCACACCGGACGTATCCTCGCGGGCCGCCGTTACAACGAGGGCATGCACCAGGCGATCGAGGCGAAGGAAGGGGTGCCGATCAAGGACGAGAACCAGACGCTCGCCACGATCACGCTCCAGAACTTCTTCCGCCTCTACAAGCGCCACGACCACAAGGGCAAGGAGCAGCCCGGCCTCTGCGGCATGACCGGTACCGCGATGACCGAGGCCGCCGAGTTCCACCAGATCTACAAGCTCGGCGTGGTGCCGATCCCGACCAACCGGCCGATGGTCCGCAAGGACCAGTCGGACCTGATCTACCGGACCGAGGTCGCCAAGTTCGAGGCGGTCGTCGACGACATCGAGGAGAAGCACCGCAAGGGTCAGCCGATCCTCGTCGGCACCACCTCGGTCGAGAAGTCCGAGTACCTCTCGCAGCAGCTGAGCAAGCGCGGCATCCAGCACGAGGTGCTGAACGCCAAGCAGCACGACCGTGAGGCGCAGATCGTCGCCCAGGCCGGCCGCAAGGGCTCCGTCACGGTGGCCACGAACATGGCCGGCCGTGGTACGGACATCAAGCTCGGCGGCAACCCCGAGGACCTCGCCGAGGCGGAGCTGCGTCAGCGCGGCCTCGACCCCGAGGAGCACATCGAGGAGTGGGCGCAGGCCCTGCCCGAGGCGCTCCAGCGCGCCGAGAAGGCCGTCCAGGCCGAGAAGGACGAGGTCGAGAAGCTCGGCGGCCTCTACGTGCTGGGCACCGAGCGGCACGAGTCGCGGCGGATCGACAACCAGCTGCGCGGTCGTTCCGGCCGTCAGGGCGACCCGGGCGAGTCCCGCTTCTACCTCTCCCTCGGTGACGACCTGATGCGTCTGTTCAAGGCGCAGATGGTCGAGCGCGTGATGTCGATGGCGAACGTCCCGGACGACGTGCCGATCGAGAACAAGATGGTCACGCGTGCGATCGCCTCCGCCCAGTCGCAGGTCGAGCAGCAGAACTTTGAAACCCGTAAGAACGTCCTGAAGTACGACGAGGTCCTCAACCGCCAGCGTGAGGTCATCTACGGCGAGCGGCGCCGCGTCCTGGAGGGCGAGGACCTGCACGAGCAGATCCAGCACTTCATGGACGACACGATCGACGCCTACGTCCAGGCCGAGACCGCCGAGGGCTTCCCCGAGGACTGGGACCTCGACCGGCTGTGGGGCGCCTTCAAGCAGCTCTACCCGTGCAACGTCACGATCGAGGAGCTGGAGGAGGCGGCCGGCGACCGGGCCGGGCTGACCGCCGAGTTCATCGGCGACTCCGTCAAGGACGACATCCACGAGCAGTACGAGGCGCGTGAGGCGCAGCTCGGCTCCGAGATCATGCGTGAGCTGGAGCGCCGGGTCGTGCTGTCGGTCCTCGACCGCAAGTGGCGCGAGCACCTCTACGAGATGGACTACCTCCAGGAGGGCATCGGCCTGCGCGCGATGGCGCAGAAGGACCCGCTGGTCGAGTACCAGCGCGAGGGCTTCGACATGTTCACCGCCATGATGGAGGGCATCAAGGAGGAGTCCGTCGGCTACCTGTTCAACCTGGAGGTCCAGGTCGAGCAGCAGGTCGAGGAGGTCCCGGTCGAGGACACCAAGCCGGTGGCCGACCTGGAGAAGCACGACACGGTGCCGGCGCAGGCCGGTGCCCGTCCGGAGATCCGCGCCAAGGGGCTCGACGCCCCGCAGCGGCGCAACCTCCACTTCTCCGCTCCGACGGTCGACGGCGAGGGCGGCACCATCGAGGGTGACTTCGCCACCGACGAGGAGCCGGTGCGTTCCGAGGCCGACGGCCTCACGCGCGCGGAGCGCCGCAAGCAGGCGCGGAGCCGGGGTCGTCGTAAGAAGTGACGGTCGCTGAGGCGCCGTAGCGGCAGGAAGGGCCGGACACCCGAGGGTGTCCGGCCCTTCGGTTTGCCGGGGGTCAGTCGGCCTCTGCGCGGGGCGGGCGGGGGCCGCCGAGTTCCACCGCCGTGCAGCGCCAGCGGAGGTCCTGGCCGAGTTCCAGGCGGAAGGCCATGGCGCGCAGTTGGTCTCCGGCGCCGATGCGGGCGAAGGCCTCGATGGCGCCGGGGCGGGGTTCGAAGTAGCCGATGTCGCGGACGACGGGGCGGGTGCCGCGGGTGCGCAAGGGGCCGCGTTCGGCGAGCCAGGCCAGTTCGTCGTAGGCGCGGCCCCGGGTGTGGCGGAGCATCGAGTGGACGGGGCGGTGGCCGCTGAGGACCGCGAGCAGGAGATCGGCGAAGAGGTCGGTGGGGAGGAGGTGCGGGGCCGGTGCCGGGCGGTGGGGGTGCTGGGCAGGGACGTGGGGCGCGGTGTCCCGGGAGGCCGGGGCGGGTGTGGTGCTTCGGGAGACGTGGGTGGGTGGTGTGGTCTGCCGGGAGTCCCGGGCCGTCGCCTGTGTCGCTCTGCGGGGCGCTGTGGGGGTGGCGGAGGGGGTCGGCGGGCGCGTGTCCGTGGGGCGGGTGCGGGGGCTCGTGGTGCGGGCGGAGCCCGGAGGGCGGCCGTCGGCCGCCGGGGTGCGCGCGGGGCCTCCGCCGGGGGTGCGGGGCGGTGTGGTGCCGCCGGGGGTGCGGGGAGCAGGGCTCCCGGGGGTGCGCGGGGTGGTGCTGCCGGATGGGCGGGTGCCGGTGCCGCCGCCGGGGCGGCGTGGGTCGCGGCGGGCCGGCGGGCGTGTGGCCGGGCGCTGCTGTGCCCTGGTCATGACCTTGTGCATTGGGGGTCCCCGTTTCGTGGGCCCGGTTGATACCGGGTAGTAACTTCGGGTTGGTGATCTTGTATGGGCCCGACGGGGGCAGGGGCAAGGAAGCGGACCTCGGGTGGCGAGCGCCGGAATGTTCACCTATCCGGGTGGTGTGGAGGGTGCGGAACCAGTCAGGGCGGGGGCGCGCCGGGTGAATGCCGGGCCTGGAGTTGCCGCGTCCGGCGTCACAGGGCGGAACTCGAAAGGGGACGCGCCGCACGTATCCTGAAGGCCCTCCGGAGCCCTCCGGCCGTGAGAACGACCACGAAGCGACCACGAAAAAGCGACGACGAAAGAAGCCGCCAGCCATGCGTGTCTACGTGCCCCTGACCCTCCCCGGTCTCGCCGAGGCGTACAAGACGGGTGAGCTGGGAGCCGGGCCGTTCGTCGCGTACGCCGTGACGCCCGGGTTGCGCGAGTGGTACCTCTCCGACGACATCGAGGAACTGGAGTACGCGGCGCTGAGCCGCGCCGCGCTGGCCTCGCTGCGGCGGCTGGCGGCCGAGCCGGAGGCGCCGCGACGGCGCGTCGTGGTGGCCGTGGACGTGCCCGAGCGGGCCGCGAGCGCGGACCCCGACCGGGGGCTCGACCCGGCGGCGCTGGGGGAGGTGCGGGTCGCCGGCCCCGTCGCGCTGGCCAAGGCGGCGTCCGTGCATGTCGACGCCGCGGACGCGGAGGCGGACGTGACGGCGGCGGCCGAGGCACTGCCGGCGGCGGACGGTGGCGACGACGACGCGCAGTTCGTCGTGGACGGGGCGGAGGACCACGAGCTGCTGTGGTTCGCCACGCAGGAGATTCCGAACCTGGTGGGGCGCGGGGACTGAGCGCCGGGGCGGGTGCTCTCGGCGTTTCAGGGGGCGCGTTGGGTCGCCGTTCTCTTGATTGTCAGTGGGGGCGGGTACGTTTTGGGGCATGGGGATGCAGACGGGCGCGCACATTGTCTGGGACTGGAACGGGACGCTGTTCCATGACATCGACGCGATCATCGGGGCCACGAACGCGGCGTTCGCCGAGCTGGGGCTGGAGCCGCTGACGCTGGAGAAGTACCGGGAGCTGTACTGCGTGCCGGTGCCGAAGTTCTATGAGCGGCTGATGGGGCGGCTGCCGACCGAGGCCGAGTGGGAGCGGATGGACGACATCTTCCACCGGTACTACGCGGAGCACCGGGTGACGTGCGGGCTGACGGTGGGAGCCGAGGAGCTGCTGGCCGGGTGGCGGTCGGCGGGGCGGAGCCAGTCGATCCTGAGCATGTACGTGCATGAGGAGCTCGTGCCGCTGGTGCGCGGGTTCGGGATCGAGCCGCACTTCATACGCGTGGACGGGCGGACCGGGCCGTCGGGTGGCAGCAAGGCCGAGCACATGGTGCGGCATCTGGAGTCGCTGAGTGGGGTGGCTTCTGATCGCACGGTGGTGATCGGGGACGCCGCGGATGATGCGGTGGCCGCTTTGCATGTGGGGGCCCGGGCTGTGCTGTACACCGGCGGATCGCACAGTCGGGCGAGTCTCGAGGCAGTCGGGGTGCCGGTGGTGGACACGCTGGAGGAAGCGGTCGCTGAGGCGGAGCGGCTGGCGGCGTAACCAGGTGCTCGGCGGTCGTGCTGAGGCCGGGTGGGTGCGCAACCCGGCGTGACGGGGTGCCGCTGCGCCCACCCGTGCTGCCCTTGGCGGCACGATTGCCCGCAGCTAGGCCCGTCGCCCTGTAGTGGCACTGTGCAGAACGTCAAACTTCCAGCCCTGGTTTTGTACACATACGGCTCATGACGGGCCCCCTGTGAGGAGCGATAGCCTTGGTGGCGTGATCAGCGCGATAGTTCGCGGGGACGTCGTCGTCCCTGCCCTGCGCCCGGAGAGCACGGACCACATCCGTGACCGGGCGGCGGTCGCTGGTCTTCGCGGGCGGGACGGGGCTTCGAGGACTCCCGGGACGCCGAGCACCACCCGGACCGAGGCGTCGCAGAGAGCAGCCTCACACCCGTGGGGCAGCTCAAGATTGGCTCAGACACCCCCGCTCATCTCACCTTGCGGCATAGCGTCGGAACAGACCGGATACCCCGTGTCACGACGTGACGTCGTAAGCGCAGAGGCCGTACTTCCTTCTACGTCACGCAACGGCGCGCGACAGGAGCCAGAGGACAATGCAGACCAAGCTGGACGAAGCCAAGGCCGAGTTGCTCGAGAGGGCCGCCCGGGTTGCTGAGAACAGCCCGGTCGGGGGGCACCTACCGACCGGGTCGACGGGCGAGGAGACCCCAGACGCCCAGGAAGCCCCGGACCGCGAGTCCCTCCTCTCGTTCCTCCAGCGTTACTACCTGCACACGGCCCCGGAGGACCTCACCGACCGCGACCCGGTCGACGTCTTCGGAGCCGCTGTCTCGCACTACCGGCTGGCCGAGAATCGCCCCCAGGGCACGGCCAACGTGCGGGTGCACACCCCCACGGTCGAAGAGAACGGGTGGACGTGCAGTCACTCCGTCGTCGAGGTCGTCACCGACGACATGCCCTTCCTCGTCGACTCCGTCACCAACGAGCTGACGCGGCAGGGGCGCGGGATCCACGTCGTCATCCACCCGCAGTTCATCGTGCGGCGCGACGTCACCGGCAAGCTCATCGAGGTGCTGCCCTCTCCCAGGACCGGCCTCGGCGGCCTCCCGCACGACGCGCACGTCGAGTCGTGGATCCATGTCGAGATCGACCGCGAGACCGACCGGGCCGATCTGAAGCAGATCACCGCCGACCTGCTGCGGGTGCTGTCCGACGCCCGTGAGGCCGTCGAGGACTGGGGCAAGATGCGGGAAGCGGCGACCCGGCTGGCGGAGGGGCTGCCGGACGAGCCCATCCCCGCCGATCTGCCCGGACCCCAGGTCGAGGAGGCCCGCGAGCTGCTGCGCTGGCTGGCCGACGACCACTTCACCTTCCTCGGCTACCGCGAGTACGAGCTGCGCGGGGACGACTCGCTGGCCGCCGTGCCCGGCACCGGCCTCGGCATCCTGCGCGCCGACCCGCACCACTCCGACCAGGAGAGCCACCCGGTCAGCCCGTCCTTCGAGCGGCTGCCCGCCGACGCCCGGGCCAAGGCGCGCGAGCACAAGCTGCTCGTCCTGACCAAGGCGAACAGCCGGTCGACCGTGCACCGGCCGTCGTACCTGGACTACATCGGGGTCAAGAAGTTCGACGCCGAGGGCAATGTCGTCGGCGAGCGGCGGTTCCTCGGGCTGTTCTCCTCCGCCGCCTACACCGAGTCCGTGCGCCGGGTCCCGGTCATCCGGCGCAAGGTCGAGGAGGTCCTCGAACAGGCCGGGTTCTCGCCCAACAGCCACGACGGGCGCGACCTGCTCCAGATCCTGGAGACCTACCCGCGCGACGAGCTGTTCCAGACCCCGGTCGACGAGCTGCGTGCCATCGTCACCTCCGTCCTCTACCTCCAGGAGCGCAGGCGGCTGAGGCTCTACCTGCGCCAGGACGAGTACGGGCGCTACTACTCCGCCCTCGTCTACCTCCCGCGCGACCGCTACACCACGGCCGTCCGCCTGCGGATCATCGAGATCCTCAAGGAGGAACTGGGCGGCATCAGCGTCGACTTCACGGCCTGGAACACCGAGTCGATCCTCTCCCGGCTGCACTTCGTGGTCCGGGTCCCGCAGGGCACCGAGCTGCCCGAGCTGTCCGACGCCGACAAGGAGCGCATCGAGGCCCGGCTGGTGGAGGCCGCCCGCTCCTGGGAGGACGCCTTCGCCGAGGCGCTCAACGCCGAGCTCGGCGAGGAGCAGGCGGCGGAGCTGATGCGCCGGTACGCGCACGCCTTCCCCGAGGGCTACAAGGCCGACCACAACCCGCGCGCCGCGGTCGCCGACCTCGTCCACCTCGAACAGCTGAACGCCGAGGAGGGCCAGGACTTCGCGCTCAGCCTCTACGAGCCGGTGGGCGCCGCCCCCGAGGAGCGCCGCTTCAAGATCTACCGCACGGGTGACGCCATCTCCCTGTCGGCGGTGCTGCCGGTCCTCAACCGGCTCGGCGTCGAGGTCGTCGACGAGCGGCCGTACGAGCTGCGCTGCTCGGACCGGAGCGTGGCCTGGATCTACGACTTCGGCCTGCGCATGCCCCGCTCCCGCAGCGGCGGTGAGTACCTCGCCGACGACGCCCGCGAGCGGTTCCAGGACGCCTTCGCCGCCACCTGGACCGGCAAGGCGGAGAACGACGGCTTCAACGCCCTGGTGCTGAGCGCCGGGCTGACCTGGCGCCAGGCCATGGTGCTGCGTGCGTACGCGAAGTACCTGCGGCAGGCGGCGTCCACGTTCAGCCAGGACTACATGGAGGACACCCTCCGCAACAACGTCCACACCACCCGCCTGCTCGTCTCCCTGTTCGAGGCACGGATGTCGCCGGACCGGCAGCGCGCGGGACACGAGATCGTGGACGCGCTGCTGGAGGAGGTCGACGCGGCTCTCGACCAGGTGGCCTCGCTCGACGAGGACCGGATCCTGCGGTCCTTCCTCACCGTCATCAAGGCGACGCTGCGGACCAACTTCTTCCAGGAGGCGGCCGGCGGCAAGCCGCACGAGTACGTCTCCATGAAGTTCGACCCGCAGGCCATCCCGGACCTTCCGGCGCCGCGCCCGGCGTTCGAGATCTGGGTGTACTCGCCGCGCGTCGAGGGTGTGCACCTGCGCTTCGGCAAGGTCGCGCGCGGCGGCCTGCGCTGGTCCGACCGCCGTGAGGACTTCCGTACGGAGATCCTCGGCCTGGTCAAGGCGCAGATGGTGAAGAACACCGTCATCGTGCCGGTCGGCGCCAAGGGCGGCTTCGTCGCCAAGCAGCTGCCCGACCCGAGCGTCGACCGCGACGCGTGGATGGCCGAGGGCATCGCCAGCTACAAGACGTTCATCTCGGCGCTGCTCGACATCACCGACAACATGGTGGCCGGCGAGGTCGTGCCCCCGGCGGACGTCGTGCGGCACGACGAGGACGACACGTACCTCGTCGTCGCCGCCGACAAGGGCACCGCGACCTTCTCCGACATCGCCAACGGGGTCGCCGAGCAGTACAACTTCTGGCTCGGTGACGCCTTCGCCTCCGGCGGCTCGGCCGGCTACGACCACAAGGGCATGGGCATCACCGCCCGCGGCGCCTGGGAGTCCGTCAAGCGGCACTTCCGCGACATGGGTGTGGACACGCAGACCGAGGACTTCACGGTCGTCGGCATCGGCGACATGTCCGGTGACGTGTTCGGCAACGGCATGCTGCTCTCCGAGCACATCCGCCTGGTGGCCGCCTTCGACCACCGGCACATCTTCATCGACCCGAACCCGGACGCCGCCACCTCCTACGCCGAGCGCCGCCGCCTGTTCGAGCTGCCGCGTTCCAGCTGGGAGGACTACAACAAGGAGCTGCTGTCGGCAGGCGGCGGCATCTTCCCGCGTACGGCCAAGGCGATCCCGGTCAACGCGCACATCCGCGAGGCCCTCGGCATCGAGGCCAAGGTCACCAAGCTGACCCCGGCCGACCTGATGAAGGCGATCCTCCAGGCGCCGGTGGACCTGCTGTGGAACGGCGGCATCGGTACGTACGTCAAGTCCTCCACCGAGTCCAACGCGGACGTCGGCGACAAGGCCAACGACGCCATCCGCGTCGACGGCAAGGACCTGCGCGTCAAGGTCGTCGGCGAGGGCGGCAACCTGGGCCTGACCCAGCTCGGCCGGATCGAGTTCGCGCTGCACGGCGGCCGCATCAACACCGACGCCATCGACAACAGCGCGGGCGTGGACACCTCCGACCACGAGGTGAACATCAAGATCCTGCTCAACGGCCTGGTCGCGGACGGCGACATGACCGTCAAGCAGCGCAACAAGCTGCTCGCCGAGATGACCGACGAGGTCGGCCACCTGGTGCTGCGCAACAACTACGCGCAGAACACGGCGATCTCCAACGCCCTCGCCCAGTCCAAGGACATGCTCCACGCCCAGCAGCGCTTCATGAAGCACCTGGTCAGGGCGGGCCACCTGGACCGGGCGCTGGAGTTCCTGCCCACCGACCGGCAGATCCGCGAGCGGCTCGCCCAGGGGCAGGGCCTGACCAGCCCGGAGACGGCCGTCCTGCTGGCGTACACGAAGATCACGGTCGCCGAGGAGCTGCTGCACACCTCGCTGCCCGACGACCCCTACCTGCGGGGCCTGCTGCACTGCTACTTCCCGACCGCGCTGCGCGAGCAGTTCGCCGAGCGCATCGACGGCCACCCGCTGCGCCGGGAGATCACCACGACCGTCCTGGTCAACGACACGGTCAACACGGGCGGTACGACGTACCTGCACCGCCTGCGCGAGGAGACCGGCGCGTCCCTGGAGGAGATCGTCCGGGCCCAGACCGCGGCGCGTGCGATCTTCCGTTCCGCCGAGGTGTGGGACGGGGTCGAGTCGCTCGACAACAAGGCCGAGGCCGACGTCCAGACCCGTATCCGGCTGCACTCGCGCCGCCTGGTGGAGCGCGGCACGCGCTGGCTGCTCAACAACCGGCCGCAGCCGCTCCAGCTCGCCGAGACCGTCGACTTCTTCGCCGACCGCGTCGAGCAGGTCTGGACGCAGCTGCCGAAGCTGCTGCGGGGCGCGGACCTGGAGTGGTACCAGAAGATCTACGATGAGCTGACGGACGCCGGCGTCCCGGACGAACTCGCCACCCGCGTGGCCGGGTTCTCCTCCGCCTTCCCGACGCTCGACATCGTCTCGGTCGCCGATCGTATGGGCCGGGAGCCGCTGGACGTCGCCGAGGTGTACTACGACCTCGCCGACCGGCTGCGGATCACCCAGCTCATGGACCGCATCATCGAGCTGCCCCGCGCCGACCGCTGGCAGTCCATGGCCCGCGCGGCGATCCGCGAGGACCTGTACGCGGCGCACGCGGCGCTGACCGCCGACGTCCTGGCGGTGGGCAACGGCACCTCGACGCCCGAGCAGCGCTACAAGGCGTGGGAGCAGAAGAACGCGGCGATCCTCGGCCGGGCCCGCACCACGCTGGAGGAGATCCAGAGCTCCGAGGCGTTCGACCTGGCGAACCTGTCGGTCGCGATGCGGACGATGCGGACGCTGCTGCGGACGCATTCGTAGGACTGGTCTCAGCACCGACTGGTCTCAGCACCAGGAGTACCGCGGTGTGGGCGCCCCGGGCCGATGTCGGCCCGGGGCGCTTTCTTCTTGGCCTGCCTTAGGGCGATTCGAGTGGAGGACTTACGGTTTCCGGCTAAGGCTTGGGGCGTGACAGTGAATCTCTCCGGGGAGCGAGCGGCCGCTCCCAGCCCGCCGGTGAAGCGTGTCGTCGTGGAAGTGGTGAACTTCGCGCTGGTCGGCGGGAGCGGCGTCGCGGTGAACTTCCTGGTGTTCAACGTGCTCCTGCACGGGCTGCACCGGGCCGCCATGCCGGCGACCGTGCTGGCCAGCCTGATCGCCATGGGCACCAATTACCTCGGGTTCCGGTATTTCACCTACCGGGACAGGGCGTCCCGCACCCGGCGCCAGATCGCGCTGTTCTTCGGCTTCAGCGGGATCGGCGTGGCCATGGAGAGCGGGCTGTTCTACGCCGGATACCACGGCCTCGGCCTGACCGGTCCCCTCGAGTCCAACGCGGTCAAGGCGGCCTCCATCGTGCTGGCCTCCGCCTTCCGCTTCCTCGTCTACCGCACCTGGGTGTTCCAGCACGATGCGCACCGCACCTAGGCCGACGGCCCTGGCAGCGCAGGGGGCCGCCGCGGTGGTCGTCCTGCTGCTGGTCCTCGTGATCGTCCGGCTGCCGTGGGCCGGGGACCTCGGCATGCACGCCGCGACCGTCCAGCGGCTGCGCCACGATCTCGTCGACCCGGGCAATCCGCTCGTCGACGCGGACACGCCGAGCCCGTACTACTCGCCCTGGATGCTGGTGCTCGGCTGTGTCGCCCGGGTGAGCGGTCTGTCGGTCTTCGTGGTGCTGCGGCTGGGGGCGCTGGCAGGGCTCGTGCTGCTGCTGTCGGGGGTGTGGCGGTACGTGCGGACGCTGAGCGGCCATCGTGCCGCGCCCGCGCTGGCCGTACTGAGCCTGTTGTTCCTCTGGGGAACGGTCCTGTTCAACTGGAGCGGCTTCTACGGGCTCAACTCGCTCGCGCTGACGGTGTCGTATCCGAGCGTGTTCGCGCTGGGGCTGGCGTTCCACCTCTGGGCGTGGCTCGGGCGGGCGGTGCGCGGCGACGGCGAGGGCAACGACGACGGCAAGGGCAACGGCAACGGCGACGGTGGTCACGGTGGCGCGGGCTCGGGCGTGTGGCTCGGTCTGGGGGCTCTGTGGGCGCTGATCCTGCTGTGCCATCAGTTCTCGGGCGTGGTGGCCACGCTGGGGGCGGTCGCGACGGTGGTGGCCGCGCGGCCGGGCCGGGCGGTGTGGGTCCGGCTGGGCGGTGGGCTGGTGCTGGGGCTGGTCGTGCTGCTGCTGTGGCCGTACTACGACTTCTTCGCACTGCTCGGGACCGGTGCGGATCTGGAGTCGGTGCACCGGCCGTTGTACGAGGACCTGGTCGGGCGGTACTGGCTGGTGCTGCTCGGGGTGGTGGCGCTGGGGATGCGGTGGTGGCGGGACCGGTGGGATCCGCTGGTGCTGTTCTTCGTGCTGGGGGTCGTCGTGGTGACGGCGGGCGGGGTGAGCGGGCACTGGTCGTGGGGCCGGGCGCTGCCGGCGGCGTTGATTCCGGCGCAGGTGGCTGTGGCGGTGGAAGTCGGGGCGGCCGGGCGGCGGCAGGCTCGGGTGGCGTGGGCGTGTGTGCTGGCGGCGGCGTTGGTCGTGGGGGCTTGGACGCAGGTCGGGACGGTCGGGTACGTGGTGAAGCCGCGGGATCTTCCGGAGGCTGTCGCGGAGAAGTACCGGCGGCCCTGGGTGGGGTACTTCTGGATGACGCCGTGGGTGAAGTACGGGGACGTGGTGATGGCTCGGGAGGGGCGGCCGGCCCGGCAGATCCCCGCCTACGGGGCGTACACCGTGGCGCCTGGGTACCCCGACTTCTTTCTGCCGGGGGAAGAGCGGCGGGCGGCGGCTGTGCGGAGGTATTTCGGCCAGGGGACGTCGGGGCGGGAGCGCGAGGAGATTCTCCGGGAGTACGGGGTGCGGTGGGTGGTGGACAAGGGGGCCGCCGGGAAACGCGGTGTGAGGTTGCGTGAGGTGACCCGGGGGCCCGAGGGGCAGGTGCTCTACGCGGTGGTGCGATGACAGGGCTCGGCGCGCTCTGCGGCTGGTGCGATGACAGGGCTCGGCGCGCTCTGCGGCTGGTGCGGCTGGTCCTGAGCGCGGCCCGTCAGCGGCTTCGGCGGGCGTTGAGCCGGGCGGCCTGGCGTGTCAGGTGGGCGCGCTCGGCGAGGTTGGGTGCCTGGTGGGCCGCCTCGGCGTAGAGCCGTGCCGCAGTCGCCAGGTCGCCGTCGCGCTCATGGAGGTACGCCGCCACCGCGGTGTGGCGGGGCAGCGAGGAGTCCAGCGCCGCGAGGGCCGCGAGGCCGGCGCGCGGTCCGTCGGCCTCCCCGACCGCGACCGCGCGGTTGAGCCGGACGACCGGGCTGTCGGTCAGGCGCGCGAGTTCGTCGTACCACTCGACGATCTGCACCCAGTCGGTCTCCTCGGCGGTGGGCGCGTCGGCGTGCAGGGCCGCGATGGCGGCCTGGGCCTGGAACTCGCCCAGCCGGTCGCGGGCGAGGGCCCCCTGAAGGATCACGACGCCCTCGGCGATCAACGCGGTGTCCCACCGGCCGCGGTCCTGCTCGGCGAGCGGTACCAGGCTGCCGTCGGGCGCGGTCCGGGCGGCACACCGGGCGTGGTGGAGCAGCATGAGGGCGAGCAGCCCGGCCACCTCGGGGTGGTCGATGGACGCGGCGAGCTGCCGGGTGAGCCGGATGGCCTCGGCGGCGAGGTCGACGTCGCCGGAGTAGCCCTCGTTGAAGACGAGGTAGAGGACGCGCAGCACGGTGGCGACGTCGCCAGGCCGGTCGAAGCGCACGGCGGAGACGGTGCGCTTGGCCCGGCTGATGCGCTGCGCCATGGTCGCCTCGGGCACCAGATAGGCCTCGGCGATCTGTCGGGTGGTCAGTCCGCCGACGGCGCGCAGCGTGAGCGCGACCGCCGATGCCGGGGTCAGCGACGGGTGGGCGCACAGGAAGTAGAGCTGGAGCGTGTCGTCCACCGCGGGTGCCGGCCCGGGCACCGGCTCCTCCTCGACACGGTCCTCACGCCGGCGGCGGGCGGTGTCCGACCGGGTCGCGTCGAGGAACTTGCGCCAGGCCACGGTCACCAGCCAGCCCTTGGCGTCCCGCGGGGGATCGGCCGGCCAGACCCTGAGCGCCTCGACCAGGGCGTCCTGGACGGCGTCCTCGGCCGCCGCGAAGTCGGCTCCGCGGCGGACGAGGACGGTGAGCACGCTCGGCGTGAGGCTCCTGAGCAGGGCCTCGTTCATCCGGGTCACCTGGGGGGTCACTCCGTGATGGTGGGCTGCACGCCGTAGAACGGGCGCAGCTCCAGCCACTCGTGGATGGGCTTCCCACCCGCACCGGGGGCGGCCGACAGTTCCCCGGCCAGATCCACGGCCCGCTCGTAGCTGTCGACGTCGATCACCATCCAGCCGGCGATGAGGTCCTTCGTCTCGGCGAACGGCCCGTCGGTGACCGGCGGACGCCCCTCACCGTCGTAGCGGACCCACGTTCCCTCGGGCGCCAGCGCCTGGCTGTCGACGAACTCGCCGGTCTCCTGGAGCCGGGCCGCGAAGTCGCGCATGTACTGCAGGTGGGCCGAGATCTCCTCGGGGCTCCACTGGTCCATCGGCACCTCGTTGGCCGATGCCGGGGCGCCGCGGTAGTGCTTCAGCAGCAGGTACTTGGCCATCGTGTTCTCCTCGGGGTTCGTGCGACCCATTGTGGTCGCGTTCACCCCGGGGACGGAGCCGGACGCGGGTTCTCGACATCTCCGTCGACATCCGCGTCGATTTTTTTGTCCGGCCTGTTTCACCTGCTGGTGGCCCGGCTTATTTCAACGCGCTCGCCACCAAGCGGGCCGCCCGCTTCACCCGGGGCTTCGCCACCCGGCGGGTCAGCGGGCGGATCAGGGTCGCCGTCAGGCCCAGCGGTTCCCAGCGGACCTGCAGGCGGCCCGGGCCGTGGCCCTCCGGTTCCAGGGTCAGGCGGTGGTGGGGGACCTGGGTCGTCAGGGCCGGGAACGTCAGGGGTGCCAGGAGCAGACCCGTGTGGGTCAAGCCCTGGTGTTCCAGGCGGAGCAAGGGGTGGCGGACTCCGGCGAAGCCGTGGAAGGGGAGGGGCGCCGCCGCGAGGTCCAGGTGGGCATGGCCCTCGAAGACGCCGGGGCGGACGGGACAGAGGCGGAACGGGACGCGCAGGCGGCGCCGGCCCGGGGCGATGAGGAGGGTCGCGCGCTGGGGGCCGACCGGGAGGCGCAGGGCGGGGTCGTACGTGCGGATGGTGAGGTCGACCGAGGCGCCGGGGCCCCGGGTGATCTCCGTGATCTCGTGGCGGAACTGGGCGCTCGGGAAGGGGCGCGTCTCCAGCTCCAGGTCGGAGATGTCCAGTTCGCGGCGGGACCATGCGGAGGGCGGGATCCGGTCGCCCCAGTACATGCGGCCGTCCCCGTCCGTCGCGACCTGCCTCGGTGCCACACCGTGGCCCAGGCCCCGGCCCGCCAGCTTGGCCTCCGGCAGACGGCGGTCGCGGATCAGCTGGATGACCACCCGCTCGGCGCGGGGCAGGCGGGCGAACGCGCCCGGGGTGAGCGTGTCCAGGTACGGCGTGACGATGTCCGCGAAGGCGGACAGCCACTCCTCGTCCCGGTAGGGCAGGTCGCCTGCGTACATCCGGAGGTCGTGCTTGAGGAACTTGTGGTCCTTGTCCTCCCGCAGCGACTCGTGCCCGCTCTCGGCCAGGAACGCGTCGATGAGGTGCTGGACGTGGACGCGGTCACGGACGTTGGCGAGCTTGTGCCGCTGGTTGGATATCGAGGCCGTGTCGGAGTCGGCGAACGGGGCGACGTACCAGCGGTAGACCGGCTCCGGGATGATCGTGAACGCCTTGGCCAGGCAGTACGCCTGCGCCGAGAACAGCTGGTCCTCGTAGTGGATGCCCTCGGGGAAGCGCAAGGAGTGCCGGTCGAGGAAGGCGCGGGCGTACATCTTGCTGGTGGCGAGGTGCTCGAAGAGCAGCCGCGGGTCGGCCTCGATGCCCTCGAGGGTGCGGCGCTCGGCGACCAGGTGCGGCATCCACGTCGAGCGGCGGCCGTTGTCGACCCGGATCCGCTGCACCGCGCCCATCGCGAAGTCGATCTCGCGTTCGCGGTGCGCGGCGAGCAGCAGTGCGACGGCGTCCTCGGGAAGTTCGTCGTCGCTGTCGAGGAACATCAGGTACGGCGCCCGGGCGATCTCCAGGGCGCGGTTGCGCGGCGCGCTGCATCCGCCGCTGTTCTCCTCCAGGCGCAGGTGGCGGATGCGGGGGTCCTCGGCGGCCAGACGCCGTGCGACCTCGGGGGTCTCGTCCGTCGAGTGGTCGTCGCTGATGACGATCTCCACGTTCGCGTGGGTCTGCCGGCGGACCGAGTCGACCGCGCGGGGGAGGCGTTCGGCGTCGTTGTAGACGATGACCGTCACGGTGACGTCGGGGGTGCTCATGCGGTCGCCTCCTGCGGGGTCGGGGCCGGGGTGCGTTCCTCGAGGGGCAGCACCGGCGGCAGGGACCGTTCGTCCTGGCCGAGGAAGACCCGCCGCACGACGCGTTCGGCGGCGCGTCCGTCGTCGTACTCGCAGAACCGGCGCCGGAAGACGGCCCGGGTCTTCGCCGCGCCCTCGTCGCGCCAGGCCTCGGTGGTGAGGATCTCCGTCAGCTCCTCCTGGGTGCGGGCGACGGGGCCCGGGGCCTCGGCCATCAGGTCGAAGTAGACGCCGCGGGTTGTGCGGTACGTCTCCCAGTCGTCGGCGTGGATCACGATCGGCCGGTCGAGGTTGGCGTAGTCGAACATGATCGAGGAGTAGTCCGTGACCAGGGCGTCCGCCGCCAGGCACAGCTCCTCCACCGGGTCGTAGGAGGAGACGTCGATGATCCGGCCCGTGCGGCGCAGGTTGGTGAGCGGGGAGGCCGCGCCGCCGTAGAAGTAGTGGCCGCGGACGAGCAGGACGGTGTCGTCGCCGAGGCGGTCGGCGAGGGCGGCGAGGTCCAGGCGGGGGGTCCAGCCGGCCTCGTAGTCGCGGTGGGTGGGGGCGTAGAGGACGGCCCGGCGGCCCGGCGCGATGCCGAGCCTGTCGCGGACCCTGCGGATGTCCTCGGCGCCGGCCGTGTAGTAGACGTCGTTGCGCGGATAGCCGTGGTCGAGGGAGACGTAGTGCGACGGGTACGCGCGCTCCCACATGCGCGTGGTGTGGCTGTTGGCGGAGACGCTGTAGTCCCACTTGTCGATGCGCTCCAGCAGTGCCTGGAAGTCCAGGCCCTGCGCGGCCGCCGGGTACGCCATCTGGTCGATGCCCATGCGTTTCAGGGGCGTGCCGTGGTGGGTCTGGAGGTGGATCGCGTCGGGGCGCTTGACCACCGCGTTGGGGAAGTTGACGTTGTTGACGAGGTACTTGGCGGTCGCCAGCACCTCCCAGTAGCGGCGGGTGCCGGGCACGACGTGGTCGGTGCCGGGCGGCAGCAGGGCCGCGTTCTCCTCGGTCACTACCCACACCGGGTGGATCTGCGGGGCCAGTTCGGCGAGCTTCGCGGCGATCGCGGCCGGGTTGCAGGCGACGCCGCGGTTCCAGTACGCCGCGAACACCGCCAGGTGGGGGTTGACCGGGCGGCCGAGCGCCCTGCGGTACCGGTGGTCGCGGAGCTTGGCGCCGGCCTGCCGTTTGCGGGCCCGTACGGCCGACTTGGCGGTGCGGCGGGTGCGGTTGACGGTCTGGAACGCCCGGTACCTGCCGTAGGCACCCTCTTCGAGCAGGGAGCGGCGCACACCTTCCAGCCCGGCCGGGCGCCGGTAATCCTCGGGACGGCGGCGCAGGGCCGCCAGCGACGCCCGGCGGAAGAACTCCCGCGCGGCCTCCTCCGGCATGCCGCCGCGCGCGAAGGTGCGCAGGCAGTCGCGGACCATGACGTCGTAGAGCACGGCGTGGGCGGCGCGGCGGTCCCGGGTGAGGTCGAGGAGCGACTCGTAGCGCTCGACGAGGCCGTAGTGCTGCTCGGGGGTGACCGGGGGCAGGCTCGCGGGGCGCAGCCGGCGGTCCTCGTAGGCGACGTGCGGCAGGCAGGCGACGCGGTCGGCGAGCAGCAGGGCGGCCAGGGCGGCGTACGGCTCGTCGTCGGTGGTGAGCCGCTGCTCGTGCGCCCGCCAGAAGTCCGCGCGCAGCACGCGGGTGCCGAGCAGCGGGGTCAGGCGCAGCAGGGGCGCGCAGTCGTCGAGGGGGACGTCGGCCCGGCCCGCCCGGGCCAGCAGGGAGCCGTCCCGGGAGGGCATGCCGGAGGTGCGCCAGGTGCTGCGGACGTGGTCCAGGAGCAGGACGTCCACTGCGGCCGGGAGCTCGGCCACCCGCTCGGCGACCGTGCGCGGGGCGCCGGCGGGCAGGCCGTCCTTGGCGTGGACGAAGTGCAGCCAGCGCCCGGAGGCCCGTGCCGCGCCCGCCGCCCGGGCCGCGGCGTCGCCCGTGCCGTCCGGCAGCGGCACTACGTCGACCGGGCCGCCGTCCGGGGTGTGCCGCTCGGCCGTCTCCCGGGCCCAGTCGCCGACCGCGGCCACAATGAGCTCGGCGTCCGGCAGCGGATGGGCGGCGAGGGAGTCGAGGAGTTCCGTCAGATGGTCCTGAACGTTCGGCCCGTGGACGATGACGCTGAGCTCGGGCATCACAGGGGCTCCTCCCTCTCGTCGCACCAGGCGGGCCTTATGCGGTCATGGTGTCACCAATGCGGCAAAAGGACCGACCGGGGTGCGCCTCACGAGGGAACCGGCACCTCGCGAGGGAACCGGCACCTCACGAGGGAACCGGCGCCTTGGGCTTCGGCTTGGCCTTGGGTGACTTGTCGCCGGTGAACGCCTCGTACTCCTTCAGGACGTCCTCCGTCGGCCCGTCCATGAGGAGTTCCCCGCGCTCCAGCCACAGCACGCGGTCGCAGGTGTCGCGGATCGACTTGTTGTTGTGGCTGACCAGGAACACCGTCCCGGCGTGCTTGCGCAGCTCGCGGATGCGGTCCTCGGAGCGCTTCTGGAAGGAGCGGTCGCCGGTCGCCAGCGCCTCGTCGATCAGCAGCACGTCGTGGTCCTTGGCGGCGGCGATGGAGAACCGCAGCCGCGCGGCCATGCCGGAGGAGTACGTGCGCATCGGCAGCGTGATGAAGTCGCCCTTCTCGTTGATGCCGGAGAAGTCGACGATGTCCTGGTAGCGGTCCCTGACCTGCTCGCGGGACATGCCCATCGCCAGGCCGCCGAGGTGCACGTTGCGCTCGCCGGTCAGGTCGTTCATCAGGGCCGCGTTGACACCGAGCAGGGAGGGCTGGCCGCCGGTGTAGATATGGCCGTTCTCCACGGGGAGGAGCCCGGCGACGGCCTTCAGCAGGGTCGACTTGCCGGAGCCGTTGGTGCCGATCAGACCGATCGCCTCGCCCCGGTAGGCGACGAAGGACACGTTCTTCACGGCGTGCACCCGGCGCACGCCCGACGCCTTCTCGGTCTGCTTGCGGCGCAGCATGCGGTTGAGGGCGGCGGTCGCGGAGCCGCGTCCGGCGCCGGTGCCGTTGACGCGGTAGACGATGTCGACGCCGTCGGCGACGACGGTGGGGATCCTGTCGTTGGTGAGGTCAGCCACGGCCGTAGGTCTCCTCAGCCTTCCAGAAGTAGATGAAGCCGCCGACGCCGGCGACCAGCGCCCAGCCGACGGCGAGGGCCCACACGTGGGCCGGGAGCTGGCTCGCGTGGAAGCTGTCGATCAGGGCGAAGCGCATCAGGTCGATGTAGACGGCGGCCGGGTTGGCCGCCAGCGCCAGCGTCACCACGTGCGGCAGGCTGTCCTTCTGCGCCAGCTTGTCGATGCTCCACATGACGCCCGAGACGTACATCCAGGTGCGCAGCACGAACGGCATCAGCTGGGCGATGTCCGGGGTCTTGGCGCCCATCCGGGCCATGACCATGGAGACGCCCGCGTTGAACGTGAACTGCAGGAACAGCGCCGGCAGCGCCAGCAGCCAGGACACGCCGACCGGCACGCCGAAGCAGAGCAGGATGACGACCAGGGCGCCCATCGAGAACAGCAGCTGCTGGAGCTGCTGGAGGCAGAACGACAGGGGCAGCGCGGCGCGCGGGAAGTGCAGGGCGCGCACCAGGCCGAGGTTGCCGGAGATGGCGCGGGTGCCCGCCATGATCGAGCTCTGCGTGAACGTCCAGATGAACACGCCCGTGACCAGGAACGGGATGTAGTCCGGCACCCCGTGCTTGGTGCCGAGCAGCACGCCGAAGATGAAGTAGTAGACCGCCGCGTTCAGCAGCGGGGTCATCACCTGCCAGACCTGGCCGAGCTTCGCCTGGCTGTACTGGGCGGTGAGCTTGGCGGTGGCGAACGCGGTGATGAAGTGGCGCCGGGCCCACAGCTGGCGGACGTACTCGGGCAGGGCGGGGCGGGCGCCGCTGACGGAGAGGCCGTGGCGGGCGGCGAGGGCCGCGAGGTCGTCGGCGGCCGGGGCCGGGGCCGGTGCTTGGGGCGGTGTGTGGAGGACCTGGCTCACATCCGCTGCTTTCGTTCGGGGGGTGTGGGACCTGGGGGGCCGTGAAGAGGAAGGGGATGCGCCGGTTCTTACCGGACTCTTCACGGCTTCTTACGTCGGGACGGGACCGTATCGTCGCAACGAGAGCGTATGTCGTCCGTACCTCAGAACGCAACGTCGGAACGCAACCGTTTCGTCGTGACGCCCTATGCTGTCGGCATGACGACGAAGCCCGACGAGCCCCAGCAGCCCCGGCGCCGCCGGGCCCCCGCGGGGGCGGCCGTACTGCGGGAGGACGTGACGGAAGCCATCCGGGCGGCCGTCTTCGAGGAGCTCGCGGCCGTCGGCTACGCGCGGATGTCCATCGAGGGGATCGCGCGCCGGGCGGGGGTCGGGAAGACGGCGGTGTACCGCCGCTGGCGCTCCAAGCTGCACCTGGTCCTCGACATCGTCTCGGCGCTCGCCGTGCAGGGCCTGCCCGTGCCGGACACCGGCTCCCTGAAGGGCGACCTGCGGCTGCTGTACGAGGTGACGTCCCGCGCCCTGCGTCACCCCGTCGCCTCGCAGGTCATCCCCGACCTCCAGGCCGAGGCGGCCCGCAACCCGGAGATCGCCGAGGCCCTCCAGAAGGCCCTGCGCGAGGGCCAGGACGGGGTCGCCACCGGCATCGTCACGGCGGCGGAAGCCCGCGGCGAACTCCGCCGGGGCCTCGACCACGACCTGGCCCTCGACCTGATCTCCGGCCCGCTCTACTGGCGCTCGGTGGTGATCCGCAGCCCGAAGCTGCCCAAGGGGTACCTGGGGTCGCTGGCGCGGGCCACGGCGGGGGCGTTGAAGGCGTTGTAGTTCTGCCGGACGACTCGGGTCAGCCCCGGGCCGCCTCCGGATGCAGGCGCACCCAGCCCTCCCACGCCGACGTGATCATGTCCTGGACGTCGTGCCGGGCCTTCCAGCCCAGCTCCGCGGCCGCGCGCTCGGCGGAGGCGACGACTCGGGCCGGGTCGCCCGGGCGGCGGGGCGTGACCGTGGGCGGCCGGTCGTAGCCGGTCACCGCGTTGATGCGGTCGATCATCTCGCGGACGGAGACGCCCTCGCCCCGGCCGATGTTGAGCGTGAGGTCGCGGCCGGGGGAGGAGCGCAGCACCCGGGCCGCCGCGACATGGGCCTCGGCCAGGTCGACGACGTGGATGTAGTCGCGTACGCAGGTGCCGTCCGGGGTCGGGTAGTCGTCGCCGAAGACGCGCGGCGGCGCGTCCTGAGTGAGCTTCTCGAAGACCATCGGGACGAGGTTGAACACGCCGACGTCCGCGAGCTCCGGGCTCGCCGCGCCGGCCACGTTGAAGTAGCGCAGGGACGCGGTCGACAGCCCGGTCGCCCGGCCCGTCGCGCGCACCAGCCACTCACCGGCCAGCTTCGTCTCGCCGTAGGGCGACATGGGCACGCACGGGGTCTCCTCGGTGACCAGGTCCACGTCCGGCATGCCGTACACCGCCGCCGAGGAGGAGAAGACGAAGGACGGCACCCGCGCCGCCGTCACCGCGTCCAGCAGGACCCGCAGGCCCTCGACGTTCTCCCGGTAGTAGTGCAGCGGCTGCTCGACCGACTCGCCGACCTGCTTCTTCGCCGCGAGGTGGACGACGCCGGTGACCGCGTGCTCCGCGAGGGTGCGCGCGAGCCGCTCGCCGTCCAGTGTGGAGCCCACCACCAGCGGCACCCCGTCGGGCACGCGCTCGGCGATGCCGGTGGACAGGTCGTCGTACACCACCGCCTGTTCGCCCGCCGCGGTCATCGCCCGTACGACGTGCGCTCCGATGTAGCCGGCGCCGCCGGTGATCAACCAGGTCATGTGCGGCCGTCCCCTCGTCAGTTGGCCCGTGGTGGTGGTGCTCGTGCGGCTCGTGCCGATCGTGCCGATACGTCGTCGTGCCCTCAGTGAAGCAGGCGGCGCAGCCTTCCGCGTACGACGGACAGCACACCGCGTACGCCCGGCGCGACCCGTAGCGCCAGCGCGCCCGAGTGGGTGGCGTACGGCTGTACGAGTACCACGCCGTGCCGGGCGCTCGGGACGGCGCTGCGGCGCAGCAGACCGGCGCCCGTGAGGGCGTGCGCCGTGACGTCGCGGCTCACGCCGTCGCGGAAGCGGATCCGAAGGCGCAGGTCCCAGGTGCCCACGCCGGGCGCGGCCAGCGCCGGGAGGTCCACGGACGTCTCCGCCGACCAGGTGCCGGACGACGGCACCAGCGCGGTCGTGCGGCGGACCGCCTCGTCCCCCTCGTCCCGGTGCCGCCACTCCACCTCCACCGCCTCCGGGCCCGCCTGTGCCACCCGGCCGTACAGCTCGTGCAGGCGCAGCCGGAGCCGGGCGCCGCCACGCGCGCGTGGCCGCAGCTCCGCGTCGACGGCGAGGGGCAGCACGGGCACGGGCCGGGTGAGCAGCGGCTCCAGGGAGACCTGCGGGAGGTCCTCCGACCAGACGGGCGTGCCGTCCGCGGCCCGGGCGTACGGCGGGTACAGCCGGGCCGGACGGGCCGCCAGCTCCCGCAGCCGGGGCAGGTCGCGCGGCTCCGGGGAGGCCAGGACGACCCGCCCCGCCAGCCGGCCGGGAGCGGCCGGGTTGCGGGCCCAGTCGTCCGCGTCGTACTCCGCGAGATGCGCCCGCGTGAGCTCCCACCACGCACGCCGGTAGGCGGCGTCGCGCAACCCCAGTTCCCGCAGGTACATCCGCAGGTCGTGGTCGAGGAACTTGGCGCGCGCGACCCGCGCGAGTTCCTTCTGCCCGGCGCCCAGCAGGACCTCGTACGCCTGCCGGCACGCCTCCGTACGGGCCCGCCAGTTCTCGACGCCGGCCCGGTCCAGCGAGATCGACAGCCGCTCGGCGGACCGGCGCACGTGCCAGACGTACACCCGGTCCGGGATCAGGACGATCCGCGGGGCCGCGGCCAGCACGCGCGCGGTGAAGACCACGTCCTCGTAGGGGAAGCGGCCCTCGGGGAAGCGGATGCCGTGCTCGCGCAGGAAGCCGGTGCGGTAGAGCTTGTTGACGCAGAGCGTGTCGTGGACGAGGAGCGGGCGCTGCGCCGGGTGCGGTACCACGGCGTGCAGTGTGTACAGGCGAGCCTGCCAGGGTACTTCGCGCCCCGACGGCAGTTCCCGGCGTACGCACAGGCCGCTCGCGACCTCCGCGTGCGCGCCCGTCACCGCGTCGAGCAGCGCGTCGACCGCTCCGGGCGGCAGGACGTCGTCGCTGTCCAGGAACATCACGTACGGCGACGTCACCGCGTCGAGCCCGGTGTTGCGCGGGGTGCCGCAGCCGCCGCTGTTGGCCCGGCGGCGGATGACCTTCAGCCGGGGCTCCGACGCGGCCAGCCGGCCGAGCAGATCGGCGCTGCCGTCCGCAGAGCAGTCGTCGACGGCCACGACCTCGCGCACGGCCGGGCCCTGGGCGAGCGCCGAGCGCACGGCGTCCGTCACATGGACGGCGTCGTCGTAGCCGATGACCACGACGGCGACCTGGGGGAGCGGCCTCTCGGGGTTCTGTACGGCATTCATTACGGCCGATCGTAAGCCGGGCGAATGACATGAAAGTGGTAACACACCATCAAGTGTCACCAAGGCCAGCGTAACGGCACAGAATCGGCCCGTGATGAGCGGACAGTCCAGGGGGAGCGGCCGGTTCGGGGCGGGTGTGGTGCCTGTGGCGGTTCCCATGGCCGTTCCCGTGATGGTTCCCACGGCGGTGATGCTCGCGATCGGGCTGTGGGGCCTGGACCGCGGAGGCATGTGGGGCGACGAGAGCGTCACCTTCCAGGTCGCGCAGCGCACGGTGCCGCAGATCTGGCGGCTGCTGCACGACGTGGACGCGGTGCACGGCCTGTACTACCTGTTCATGCACGCCGTCCTCGCCGTCCACCCGGGCGAGGTCGTCCTGCGGCTGCCGTCGGTGTGCGCGGCGGCCGCGACCGCCGGCCTGGTCGCGGCCCTCGGCGTCCGGCTGGCCGGGCCGCGGGTCGGCCTGGGGGCCGGTCTCCTCTACGCCATCACGCCGATGACCGGCCACTACGCCCAGGAGGGACGCTCGTACACGCTCGTCGCGGCGGGGGTGACGGGGGCGACGCTGCTGCTGCTCAGGGCGGTGGAGGCGGCCACCGCCCGGGCCTGGTGGCCGTACGGGACCGTCCTCGCCCTGACCTGTCTGCTGCACGAGCTGGCGGTGCTGGTGCTGTGCGCGCACGCGCTGACGCTGGCGCTGTTGCGGGTGCCGAGGGCGGTGTGGTCGGGGTGGGGGCGCGCGGCCGGGGTGGTGGTCCTGGTCCTGCTGCCGCTGGTGTGGGTGTCGCAGGGGCAGTCCGGGCAGGTGGCGTGGCTGGTGACGCCCGGGTGGGACAGGGCCGAGAGGCTGCTGCGGAACTTCTGTCCCGGCCCGGCCGGGGTGGCCTTCTGGGCGTCGCTGCCGCTCATGGCCGTCGGGCTCCGGGCCCGGCGACTGGCGGCGGTGGCGCTGCCCCTGCTGCTGGCGCCACCGGTGATCCTCATGACCGTGTCGCAGGCGCGGCCGCTCTTCCATGACCGGTACGTGCTCTACTCCCTGGCGGGAGCGTCCCTGCTGGTGGCCGCCGGGGCCGGGCGGGTGGCCGGAGCGCTGGGGCGACTGCGGTTCGACGGGCGCCGGGTACGGGTCGGCGGCCGTCAGGTGCGGCTTCTGCTGGGCATCACCGGCGTCCTCGCCCTCACCGCCACCTTCATCCACCAGCTCCCCGTCCACCGCCAGCATCGGTCCGCCGCGCACCGCCCCGACAACCTCGCCGCCGTCTCCGCGCTCGCCCTGCGCCAGATGCGCCCCGGCGACCCGGTGCTGTTCGTGCCGTCGGTCGGCAGGCTCGCCGCGCTGGCCTACCCGAAGGGGTTCCGGCAGGTCCGGGACATCGCGCTTCGGGAGTCGGCCCCACGGTCCGGGACCCTGTGGGGCCGTGAGGCGACCCCCGCGGAACTGCGGCACCGGCTCGCCTCGGTGGACCGCGTCTGGACCGTCGCGGAGGCGTACGCGCTGGACCCGCGCTGGTCTCCGCGCGACCCGGTCGAGCGCGTGAAACGGGCCGTCCTGGCGGAGGAGTTCACGGTCCGGGAGGAACACGCCCGGGGCGGGGTGGTGCTGCGCCTCCATGTCCGGAAGGCCCCGGGGGACGCACCTGCCACCGACGAGCCGTCCACCGGGGTGGCGACCGCCGGTGAGCCGTTCGCCATGCGCCGTGGCAGCTCGGGCTTTCGTGTCGAGCGCCGGCCGTCGGTGGTTGATCGCGCAGTTCCCCGCGCCCCTTGATGCCCGACGTACCGGCCGCCGATGAGCCGCCCGAGGCGTCCACCGAGGCCCCCGCCTCCGCTACGACCGCTCGTCTCCCGGCGAACCACCCTGCGACTCCGCCAGCGCGGCCGCGTCCAGTGCCGTGGTGAGTTCGTCGACGCGGGCGCGCAGGGTGCGGATCTCGTCCGGGCCGAAGCCCGTCGAGGCGGCGATCCGGCGCGGTACCTGAAGCGCTCGCCGCCGCATCGCCGTGCCCTCGTCGGTCAGCCGCACCTCCACCGACCGCTCGTCGCGCGCGCTGCGCTCCCGGCGCACGAGCCCTGCCGCCTCCAGCCGCTTGAGCAGCGGCGACAGCGTGCCGGAGTCGAGGCGCAGATGCTCCCCGAGCTTCTTCACGGGCAGCTCGTCGTGCTCCCAGAGCACGAGCATCACCAGGTACTGCGGGTACGTGAGCCCGAGGTCCTTGAGGATCCCGCGGTAGACGCCGTTGAAGGCGCGGGATGCCGCGTGCAGGGAGAAGCAGATCTGCTGGTCCAGGCGGAGCCAGTCGTCGTCCGGCGTGTTCATGCTTCCAGGATAGCTCGGGTCCACCATTCAATTGCGCGCAACTTAATTGTGTGCTCTAATTCTGGGTGTCAGGCGGCCCCGGAAGCGGGCCGCCGAACCTTGACGTGTGAGAGGGAAGGTTTTTCATGGACGCGCTCTACACCGCTGTCGCCACCGCCACCCACGGCCGGGACGGCCGCGCCGTCAGCTCCGACGGCGTGCTGGACCTCGCGCTGGGCGTACCCCAGGCGATGGGCGGCAACGGCCAGGGCACCAACCCCGAGCAGCTCTTCGCCGCCGGGTACGCCGCCTGCTTCGGCAGCGCCCTCGGCCTTGTCGGCCGCCAGGCCAAGGTCGACGTCAGCGACGCCGCCGTGACCGCCGAGGTCTCCATAGGCAAGCAGGGCGAAGGCTTCGGGCTCGCCGTCATCCTCCGTGTGGAGCTCCCCGAGAGCGTGGACGAGGCGACCGGCCGCAAGCTGGTCGAGCAGGCCCACCAGGTCTGCCCGTACTCCAACGCCACCCGCGGCAACATCGAGGTCGACCTCGTCATCGAGTAACCCCGAAGCCGACGGAGGTCACCCCCCGACCCGCGCCAGCACCTCTCCCGTCCGTCTGCTCCACGCCACCACCACGGCCTCCTCGGGCACCGGGTGCCAGCGCGTCAGCAGCAGCCAGCGCACGTGATAGCGGCGGACGACGGCGGCCCGCTCGGCGCGGGTCGCGTCGGGGGCCAGATAGGCGCGGACGTCGGCCGCCCGGCGTTCGCGCTCCCGTTCGTCGAGGGCGGGGTCGGGCCAGATGGGCGCGGCGAGGTTCGGCCCGTACCCGGCGATGGAGTGACTGGCCAGATACCCGTCGGTGATCACCACCTCGCCCGGCCCGATGTGCCGCGCCGCCCAGTCGTACGACGGCCAGCGCGTCGGCTGCGTGAACCCCACCGGGTCGACCGAGCGCGGCACGACCGCCCCGGCGTGCACGGTGACGAACCCGACGCACACCCCGGCCGCCGCCGCCCCGCCCAGCACCCGCCGGGCCCGCCGCCAGGGCCGGGGCGCCGCCAGCTCCACCGCCAGCGCGAACTGCAGCGGCAGCAGAACGGCCCACACGGCCCGGGCGTACGTGTAGTGCCCGCTCACCCAGCCGTATGCCACCAGCAGGCACTCCAGCAGGAACATGAGCACCAGCGGGTCCCGCACCGACCGGCGGGCCCGCACCCACAGCGCGGGCAGGCAGAGCAGCGCCAGCCAGGAGTTGCCGAGCATCCCCTCGTACAGCCGCCGGTGCATCGCGTCCATGCCGGTGTCGCCCACCAGTGACAGGACGTCGTAGTACGGCCACGCCGCGGCGAGCGCCGCGCAGGACCCACCGGCGAGCGCCCAGCGCGCCACGACCGGCCGGCGCCACCCCCGCTGCCGCGACGCCACGATCGCCACCGCCCCGACGAGCGCCGAGGCCGCCGTGACGGGATGGGTGAGCAGGATCAGCCCGTACAGGGCACCGATCCCGGCGTACCCCCACCAGCCGCCGAGCCCGCTCGGGCCGACGAACCGCACGGACGGGGCGTCCTCCCGCGCGCGCCCGCAGGTCCGGGCCCACGCCCAGAACGTCAGCCCGATCGCGAGCGCGGACGGATAGCCCAGGTTCGTCGTCATCGACATCAGCCCGAGGTAGCCGCTCCACAGGATCCGCGTGGTGCCCCACAGCAGCGTCATGAACAGCAGCGCCAGGACCGGCGCCCACGGGCGGGGCGTGAGGGCCCGGACGAAACGGCCGATCCCCGTCAGCAGCACCAGCAGGTGCACCGGCCCGGCGAGCTTCACGACCGCCCAGCCGGTCAGCCCCGTCAGCCGCGCCAGGACGCCCTGGGTGACGGCGTACGGCCCGTAGTAGGGGCTGCCCTCGCCCGGCAGATCGGCCATGGTGTGGGCCGGATGCAGCAGGTCGGCCTTGAGACGCTCGACGACCGCCGCGTGCTGACCGGCGTCGCAGCACAGCGGGACCCGCCAGTACGCCAGCGTCATCACCAGCCAGAACAGGGCGCCGAAGAACTGGTACGGGGTCGGGCGCCCCACGCGGCCGCCGCGCAGCGCCGTCGCGCCGCGTACGGTCCGCCGGACGAGGACCTGGGCGCTCACAGGACTGTCGGAAGGGGGAGGGTCTGGGGCATGCGCCGAATGTTCCCGCCCGTAGCTGAGCCCTGACCCCGGGTCACTTCATCGGGTGAGGCGGCTACACCCACCTGCCGATGCACCCGCCTGCGCCGTCAGTCGCACAGTGCCCGCTCCGCCGCGACCGGCCAGCGTGCGAACCGGAACTGCGTCCGCTCGAAGGCCCCCGTGAGGTTCCGCAGGAACCGCTCGGCGGTCAGCGGCGCGCGCACCGACTCCCTCAGCTCGGCCAGCTCACCGCAGCCCAGCGCGGCCCGTGCCGCCTCGACCGCCTCCCGCGAGGCCCCGGCCCGCAGCAGGTCGCGCTGCGGCGGGTGCTCCAGCGCCCACTCCGCGAAGACCCAGTGGTTGCGCAGGAACTTCTCGTGCCCGGGCCAGCTCCAGCGCTCCAGCGCGAGATGCGCGCCGACGGGACTGGCCAGCCCCCAGGCGTCGTTGACATAGGCGTCGAGCGGCGCCGCGGCTCCCGTGACACCGAGGTGACGTCCCACGATCACCACGTGGTACGGGGAGTCCTCGCGCATCGGCGTGGCGTGCAGCCGGCGCGCGGCGTCGAAGTACAGCAGCGTCGGCCGGGACGCCCGCGCGGCCCGGGCCAGCATGTCGCGCCCTTCCGGCAGGGCCGGCCAGTTGTCCACCCAGGTGGCGGTGCGCACCGGGTTGTGGTCGCCGAGGCCCTCCACGTCGGAGCTGCGCACGTTGAAGGAGCCGGGCGTGCTGCGCACGTCGAACGGCGTCCGCAGCGGGCTGACCGCCGCGCCCAGCCACACCAGCAGCAGCGCGCTCGCGACCCCCGTGAACCGGGTCGCGGGCACGACCAGCACCGGCAGGAGCAGCAGCAGGAGCGCGGGCAGGATCATGCGGGCGTGCATGTAGTCGCCGCCGACGCGGACGACGTACCCGGCGAGCAGCGCACCCGCCGCGAGCGGCGCCAGCAGCACCGCGAGCGAGGCCCGCCCTGGGGCGTGGTCCCGCCGTTCCAGCCGGGTGCGCCGCACGAGGAGGACGGCCAGCGCGGCGAGCACGGGCACGACGGGCCACAGCCAGTAGGGCCCGAGCGTCTCCTGCACATAGCCGGCGCCCCGGCCCCAGTCGCTCGCGCTCGCCTCCTTGGCGATGGCGGGCAGCGGCACCAGGATCCCGTAGTACCCGGCCCGGAACACCTCGTACGCCAGCGGCAGCGCCACCGCCGAGGCCGCCATCGCCGCGGTACCCCGCCGGGACGGGCGCAGCACCCACCACTGCGCCGCCAGGAAGCACACCGTGACCACCGCCAGATCCGGCCGGACCAGCGGCCCCAGTCCGAACACGAAGGCGGCGGCGTACGTCACCCGGGCCCGCTGACCGCGCCGGGTGCCCGTCAGCAGCCACCACGACAGGCCGGTCCAGCAGGCGCCGAGGCCGCTCTCCAGGCCCGAGGTCATGTACGACCAGAACGGGGGCACGGCCAGCAGCACGAACACACCGGCCGGGAGCAGCAGCCGCGCGCCCCGGTGCAGCCGGCAGGTGGCGATCAGGGCGAGCGCGAACCCGGCCGTGCTGAGCAGCAGCCCCAGCCCGACCGCCAGGAACGCCGGGTCCTCGCCGGTGACCCAGGTGCCGAGCGCGAGCAGCCACTGCCACAGGGTGCCGGTCGAACTCTCCGCCCGTTCCCCGACGTTGAACACGGCCCCGTTGCCCGCCAGGATCTGCCGCACCGGACGCAGGTAGATCAGCCCGTCGTCGCAGATCCAGCGCCGCCGGTAGCCCAGGACGAACAGGGCCGCGGTCGGGACGGCGACCAGGGCCGCGTGCCACCAGTGCACCGGCCGGAGCCGCTCGACGACGGCCGGCGGCCGTGCCGAGGAGGCCCGCTGGCCGGGCAGGGAGGGAACGGCCTCGGGGCCGGCGGGAGTTCTCATCGCTCGATCAGCGCCCCTGACCGGGCGGGCAGCCCCGGGGTGCGGCGGGCCGCGGGCAGCAGCGCACCGCCCCGTTCGCCCAGCATCAGCAGGCGTACGACCCGCTCGGCGGCCTGTCCGTCCTCGAACTCGCAGTACCGGTCCCGGAAGCCCGCCCGCAGCCGCGCCGACTCCGCGTCCTGCCAGGTGCCGGACGCGAACAGCCAGGCCAGTTCCCGGTAGGAGCGCGACACGTGCCCCGGGGCGTCGCCCGTGATGTCGAAATAGGCGCCCCGGCTCGCCGTGAACGCGCCCCAGTCGTCGGCGTGCACCACGACCGGCCGGTCGAGGAGGACGTAGTCGAACATCAGGGCGGAGTAGTCGGTGACCAGCGCGTCGGAGGCGAGCAGCACGTCCTCGACGTGCGGCTCGTCCGTCGCGTCCACCACCACGCCCCGCCGGTGCAGGTCGGCAAGGCCCAGGCCGCGCGCCACACCCCCGGCCAGCGACGGGTGCAGACGGACGACGAGCGTGTGGCCGGGGCCGAGGTCCGCGGCGAACCGGGCCAGGTCGAACCGGTCGACGTGGCCGCCCCGCCGGTAGTCGCGGCGGGTCGGCGCGTACAGCACGACGGTGTGGCCGGCGGGGATGCCGAGCCGCTCACGCACCGCCAGGCCGCGCTCCGGGCCGGCGCCGACGAGCACGTCGTTGCGCGGGCTGCCGGTCCGCAGCGAGGTGAAGTGGCACGGGTAGGCCCGCTCCCAGGCCCGCTCCGCGTGCCGCCCGGCGACCAGGCTGTAGTCCCAGCGGTCGGCGCGGCGCAGCATCTGCGGCACGTCGAAGCCGTGCCGGGCGCCCGGCTTGGTCAGCAGGTCGGCGCCCATGTACTTGAGCGGGGTGCCCTGGTGGGTGTGGATGTGGACGCTGCCGGGCCGCTTGGCCAGGGTGCCGGGCCAGTTGACGTTGTTCACCCAGTACGTGGCCCGCGCCATGACCTCGTGGTAGCGCCGCGAGCCCGGCGTGACGTGGTCGGTGCCGGGCGGCAGCGCGTCCACCGCGTCCTCCCGGACCACCCACACGCCCCGGATGTGCGGGGCGAGCTCGCGGGCCTTGGCGTGGATCGCGGCCGGGTCGCCGGACACGCCCCGGTGGTGGGTCGCCGAGTACACGGCGAGGTGCGGATCGAGGGGCCGCTTCGACTGGGCCCGGTACCAGGTGCGCACGGCGGTCTCCGACGCCTTCCGCGCCACCCGGCGCTGCCCGCCCAGGACGGTGGCGCGCACGTCCCGCAGTCCCCGCACCGCCGCGTACGACGCGTAGGGCGCCGACGCCAGCAGCCGCATCTCGACCCCGCGCCAGCCCTCCGGCTGCGGGAACCCGCCCTCGGGGAGGTGACGGCGGTGGAAGGAGCGGATCTCGCGGTAGAAGTCGCCCCGGTCCGCGGGCCGCACCCGGTCCTCCCGGGCCAGCACGAACAGCATGTGGTCCAGGGCCCGCTCCAGCAGCAGCGGCCGCGCCCAGTCCAGGTCGGGGCGCTGCTCCAGGAAGGCGAACAGGCCCTCGTACTGCGGGAAGATCTCGAAGTGCCGGCGCCCCGGCGTCTTGGTGATCGCGCCTTGCCTGCGCTGCCGGTACTCCACCCCGATCCGGTCCAGGCAGGCGATCCGCTCCGCCAGCACCATCGACCGGTAGGTGACCGGCGCGTCCTCGTACAGCCCCGGCGCGTACCGGAGGCCGTGCTCCTGGAAGAAGGAGCGGCGGTACGCCTTGTTCCAGGCGACCAGGAAGAGGTTCAGGTACTGCGGGCTCTCCCGGATGCCGAAGGTGTCCGTGCCCGCCGCGGCCAGCAGGTCCGCCGCCTCGCTGCGCCCGCCCCGGCCCCACCAGTAGGTGCGCACGTGGTCGAAGACCAGGATGTCCGGCTCGGCGGTCGCTTCGAGGCGCGCGGCGACGGCCGCCAGCAGGCCCGGCGTGTAGTGGTCGTCGCTGTCGAGGAACAGGACGTAGTCGCCGGCCGCCTGCTCCAGACCGGCGTTGCGGGCCCGGCCCAGGCCGACGTTCTCGGGCAGGTGCAGCACCCGCACCCGGGCGTCGCGGGCCGCGTACTCGTCGAGGATCGCACCGCTGCCGTCCGGCGAGCGGTCGTCCACGGCGATCACCTCGAAGTCGCCGTACGACTGGCCGAGCACCGAGTCGAGACACTCGCGCAGGAAGCCCTGCACCTTGAAGACGGGGACGATGATGCTGAAGCGGGGCACTTCTTCGGTCAGCTCCTTACGAGGGTGGCGGCGGGGGCCGGGACGCGCTCCGCGAGCGGGATCACGGGCGGGATCGACTCGGGCGGCTGACCCAGCAGCACCCGGCGTACGACGCGCTCGGCGGCCCGCCCGTCGTCGAACTGGCAGAAGCGCTCACGGAAGGCGGCGCGCAGGGCCGTGGCGGACTCGTCCGCCCAGCCGCCGTCGCGGAAGAGGGCCGCCAGTTCCTCGGGCGTCCGGGCGACCCGGCCGGGCGGGGACGTCATCAGGTCGAAGTAGACGCCCCGCAGCTCCCGGTAGACCTCCCAGTCGTCGGCGTACACGACGATCGGCCGGTCCAGGTTGGCGTAGTCGAACATGATCGACGAGTAGTCGGTGATCAGCGCGTCGGCGGCCAGGCACACGTCCTCCGAGGAGCGGTGCCCGGTGACGTCGATGATCCGGCCGCCGCCCCGGCTCGCCCCCTGGTCGTAGAAGTAGTGGGCGCGCAGCAGCATCACGTAGTCGTCGCCGATCGCCTCGCAGAACTCCGCCAGGTCCAGGCCCGACGCGAAGCCGGTGGCGTAGTCGCGGTGCGTGGGCGCGTAGAGCAGGGCCTTCTTGCCGTCCGGGACACCCAGTTCCTTGCGGACACGGGCGACGTCCTCGGCGGACGCCGTGCAGTAGACGTCGTTGCGCGGATAGCCGTACTCGAGGGTCTCGTGCGCGCCCGGGAACGCCTTCTCCCACATCTCGGTGGAGTGGCGGTTGGAGGTGAGGTTGTAGTCCCAGCGGTCGACCCGGGCCAGCAGCTTGGCGAAGCTCCCGGTGGCCGCGGCCACCACAGGGTACGTCGCCTGGTCGGCGCCCATCTTCTTCAGCGGTGTGCCGTGCTGGGTCTGCAGGTGCACGCTGCCGGGGCGTTTGACGACGGCGTCCGCGAAGTTGGCGTTGTTGACGAGGTACTTGGCGCGGGCCAGCACCTGCCAGTACTTCCGGCTGCCGATCACCGCGTACTCCACGTCCGGCGGCACGGCGCCCACGGCCTCCGGCTCCACCAGGAACACCGCACGCAGGTGCGGGGCGAGTTCGCGGGCCTTGGCGTGGATCGCGGCCGGGTTGCAGGCGTAGCCGCGGCCCCAGTACGCGCAGTACACGACGAGGTTCTCGTCGAGGGGCAGCCGCAGGGCCGCCGCGTACCGCAGGCGCGTGCGCAGCCCTCTCGGGCGCGGGAGCAGCGCGGCGGCTCGCGCGACCCTGCGGTTGGCGGCGCGCAGGACGCGGAACGCGACGTACGATCCGGCCGCCAGCAGCCGGTGCTGGACGCCGAGGCTGCCGCCGGGCGGCTGGTAGCCCGCGGGGCGGTGCTGCCGGTAGAGCGCGCTCGCCCGGCGGAAGAAGGCGCGCCGCCCGGACGGCAGCCGCCGGGGATGGGCGGCCGTCTTCAACACGGCGGCGAAGAGCTGCTCGAACAGCGGCCCGCGCCGGTCCGCGGACAGCCCCTGCTCCGCGGCCCGGGCCAGCACCAGTTCGGTCTGGTCGAGCAGCTCGGCGTGGTGCTCTCCGGGCAGGTTGAGGCGGTTGCCCTGCCGGCGCAGCAGATGCCGGACGACGACCGTGCGCAGGGCCGCCATCCGCTCCGCCCGCAGGGCGACCAGCCCGCCGAATCCGGTATCGGTGAAGTGGTCCCCGGGGAAGGTGAGGTTCTGCTCGGTGAGGAAGGCCCGGCGGTAGGCCGCGCTCCAGGCCGGCAGCGTCACGCCCGTCAGCCGCGGGGCCCGGCCGGGGGAGAAGGCCCCGTCCGGTGTCCCGGCCAGCAAGGGCGCGGCCGGGTTGGCCGGCTCGCCCTCCCACCAGGGGGTGCGTTCGTGCTCGAAGTACAGGACGTCGACGTCACCCACGGCGCTCAGCCGGGCGTCCAGCGCCGCCAGCGCCCCCGGGACCAGGACGTCGTCGCCGTCGAGGAACAGCACATGGCCGCCGACGGCCGACCGAAGCCCGGTGTTGCGCGCCCCGGCCAGACCGGCCGACGGCGGCGAGTGCACCGGCGTCACCCGGGAGTCCCGCTCGGCGTACCCGGCGACGACGTCCGCCGCGGGTGAGTCGGGCGCGTCGCACACCGGGATCAGCTCGAAGTCGCCGAACGACTGGGCGAGGATCGAGTCCAGCGCCTGGGACAGCCGGCCCGCGACCCCATGGGACGGGACGACGATGCTGAAGCGGGGCATTCTGCTCTCTCTGGTCGAGGGTCGAGGGTCGAAGGTCGAGGGTCGAGGGTCTTCGGAAACGGGGGGCCGCGTCAGGTGGCGCGAGGGCGTCCAGGCCGGCCGGACGGGCGCCAGGTCGGCGGCCGGCTCGGCGTCGGCCGTGACGGGCTGGAGGGCACAGGGACTCCCACGCGTGAGAACGGGACTCAGAGGAGGTCGGTGACGACGGCCGGACCGGTCGGCAGCGGCACCGTGGCGAGCGGCTCGCGCACCAGCGAGGCCGCCGCCGACGGCACCGGCCGGCGCTCGTCGAGCGGCACGACCGGCGGCAGGTCCGACTCCCCGAGGACGACCCGGCGCACGACCCGCTCGGCGGCCCGGCCGTCGTCGTACGCGCAGAACCGCTCCCGGAACGCCGAGCGCAGCTGGGCCGACCGGGAGCCGCGCCAGTGGCCGGTGGCGAAGATGTCGATCAGCTCGTCCTCGCCGCGCGCGACCGCGCCCGGCGGGAAGGAACGCAGGTCGAAGTAGGTGCCGCGGGCCGCGTCGTACGCCTCCCAGTCGTCGGCGTGGATCACGATCGGCCGGTCCAGGTTGGCGTAGTCGAACATCAGCGACGAGTAGTCCGTGACCAGGGCGTCCGAGGCCAGGCACAGCGACTGGACACTCGGGTGGTCGCTGACGTCGACGACCCGGCCGCAGGTTTCGGCCAGCGGGGCGTCGTAGGCGTGGTGGGCGCGGGCCAGCACCATGAAGCGCGGGCCCAGGCGGCGCACGATCCGCTGGAGGTCGAGGGAGTGGCGCTGGGAGCGGCGGTAGTCGCGGTGGGTCGGCGCGTAGAGGATCGCCACCGTGCCCTCCGGGATGCCGAGGGAGGCGCGCAGCCGGGTCACGTCCGCTTCGGTCGCCGTGCGGAACACGTCGTTGCGGGGACAGCCGTACTCCAGCGTGGTGTAGCGGCCGGGGTGGACGCGCTCGTGGGTGAGGGTGGTGTGGCGGTTGGCGGACAGCAGGTAGTCCCACTGGTCGACGCCCTTGAGCAGCCGGGCGAAGTCCCTGCCCCGGGCCGCCGCCGGGCGCTCCTGCAGGTCGAGGCCGATGTGCCCCAGCGGGGTGCCCTGCCCGGTCTGGATGAGGGTCTGGCCCCGGCGCTTGACCAGGCGGTGGTCGAAGTCGGTGTTGCTGACGAGGTAGGCGGAGCGGGCCAGTGCCGTCCAGTAGGCGGCCGTGCCGGGGACGACGCGGCGCGGGCCGGGCGGGATGGTGTGATGGTGCTCGGGGCGGGCGATCCACGTCGTGCGGATGTGCGGCGCGAGGTCGCGGAACGCGGATTCCAGCGCGCCCGGGTTGCAGCTGTGGCCGCGGCCGTCGTAGGCGGTGAAGACGGCCCGGTCGGCGCGCAGCGGGAGACAGCGCTGGACGCGGTAGTGGAGCCCGAGCGCCGCGGACCGCGCTCCGCGCAGCAGCTTCCCGGTGGTCCGCCCGACGCGGCGGTGCAGGGCCGACGCCAGCTGGAGCGTGCGGTACGTGCGGTGCAGGCCGAAGCGGATCAGGGTGTGGTGGATCCGGCAGCGCAGGGGGACGGGGACGCCGGGGGTGCGGTAGCGGCGGTAGTGGGCGCGGGCCCGGCGCATGAAGTCCGCGTGCGTGCCGGGGGGCAGCCGGTCCCGACGCGAGTACACGATCGCCAGGTGATGGACCATGCGGCGGAACAACACCGGTCGCCACCGGGCCAGTTCGGGCCGCTCCTCCAGATACGCGAACACCCGGTCGTACTGCTCGAAGACGTCGAAGTGCCGCTCGCTGGTGGTGCGCAGGATGCTGCCCTGCCGCCGTTGCCGGTAGTGCACGCAGACGCGGTCGAGGGTCGCGATCGACTCCGCGGTCATCAGCACCGGGTACGTCCACGGCGTGTCCTCGTAGTACCCCGGCGGGAAGGCGAACCCCTGCTCCTCGACGAACTCCCGCCGGTAGGCCTTGTTCCAGGCGACCATCAGCAGCCGCAGCAGGCCCGGCCGGTCCTCCAGGCGGAACGGGGCCGGGCCCTGCTCGGTGAGCTGGAGGGCCGCCTGGTTGCGGACCGCCTCGCCCGTCCAGTAGGTGCGCGCGTAGTCGAAGACCAGGACGTCCGGCTCGCCGGTCTCCTTCAGCCGGTCCGCGATCGACCGCAGCGCGTCGGGTGTGAGGGTGTCGTCGCTGTCGAGGAACAGCAGGTAGTCGCCGCTCGCGTGGGACACGCCGGCGTTTCTCGCGCGGCCCAGGCCGACGTTCTGAGGCAGGTGGACGGGGTGGACGCGCGCGTCGCGGGCGGCGAACTCGTCGATGATCGCGCCGCACGCGTCCGGCGAGCAGTCGTCGACGACGATCAGTTCGAGATCGGGACAGGACTGGGAGAGCACCGATTCGAGGCACTCGTGCAGGTACGCCTGAACCTGGTACGCGGGGACAATGACACTGAACCTGGGCAAGAGGCCATCCATCGGTCGGCGCGGGCGTTCGGCCCGGGAACGGCCGGTGGGGCGAGTTGGTTACGGCGGCTACGGCATCCGGGGGAACGCGCGAGGGGCGGACCGCGCTCGGCCCGCCCCTCCAACTGCCTTGCGCTGAACGCTACTTGACGGCCCCTGCCATCACGCCGGACACGAACTGCCGCTGGAACGCGAAGAAGACGGCCAGCGGGACCACCATCGAGATGAACGCGCCGGGTGCCAGCACGTCGATGTTGTTGCCGAACTGCCGTACCTGAGTCTGGAGTGCGACCGTGATCGGCTGGCTCCCGGAGTCCGAGAAGATCAGCGCGACCAGCATGTCGTTCCACACCCACAGGAACTGGAAGATGCCGAGCGAGGCGATCGCCGGTGCGCCGAGCGGCATGACGACACGGAAGAACAGGCGCAGTTCACCCGCCCCGTCCAGGCGCGCCGCCTCCAGCAGCTCCCTCGGGATCTCCGCGAAGAAGTTCCGCAGCAGGAACACCGCGAACGGCAGACCGAAGCCGACGTGGAAGAGCACCACGCCGATCACCGAGCCGAAGATGCCGATGTTGCCGAAGAGTTCGGCGATCGGGATCAGCGCGACCTGCACCGGCACGACCAACAGGCCGACCACGCCCAGGAACCACCAGTCCCGGCCCGGGAACTCCATCCAGGCGAAGGCGTAGCCCGCCAGCGAGCCGATGATCACGACCAGCAGCGTCGCCGGGACGGTGATCCACACCGTGTTGACCAGGCTGCTGGTGATGTCCTCGTTCTCCAGCAGCTTCGAGTAGCTGTCGAAGGTCATCTGGGACGGCTCGGTGAACACCTTCCACCAGCCGCTCGCCGCGATGTCCTCCGGCGAACGCAGACTCGCCAGCAGCAGACCGATCGTCGGCACCAGCCAGAACAGGCCCACGACGATGAGGAACACCCGCACCAGCCCACCGCTGACCCCCTCGGCCAGCCGGGACCCCAGCGACTGCTTCGTCTTCATCGCCGCACCTCCCGCCTAAGCCGACGCACGTTGAACCACATCACCGGGATCACGAGCAGGAGCAGGAACACCGAGATGGCGCTGGCGATGCCCGGCTGGTCCTCGGAGAAGCCCTTGCGGTACAGCTCCAGGGCGAGGACGTTCGCGTCGTCCTGGGCGGAGCCGGGGGCGATGATGAAGACCAGGTCGAAGATCTTCAGCACATTGATCATCAGGGTGACGGTGACGACCGCGAGGACCGGCGCCAGCAGCGGCACCGTGACCCGTCTGAACACCTGCCACTCACTCGCGCCGTCGACCCTGGCGGCCTCCAGCAGTTCGCGCGGCACGCCCGCGAGCCCGGCCGCGATCAGCACCATCGCGAAGCCCGCCCACATCCAGATGTACGCGCCGATGATGGACGGGGTGACCAGGGACGGGCCGAGCCAGTCCAGGCCGTTGTACGGCTCCTTGAAGTTGCTGTCCGGAAGCCGGAGTTGGGCCCCGTCGGCCGAGGCCGGCAGGGTGAAGGTGCCGTCGTCGCCGGCCGTGGTGGAGGCCACGACCTTGCCGTCCTTGACGGCCTCGATCCGCATGCCGGCATAGCCCAGTTCGGAGGCATCGACGGTGTTCAGCTCGCCGACGCCCTTGCCGCGCGTGAAGTCCTGCCAGGTCGTACCGGTGACCTTGTCCGGTTCGGGCTTCGGCGCCACCGCCGGCTTCGCGCCGTCCGGCATCAGGTCCGGCGCGACACCCACCAGGGGCAGCGAGACGGTCTCGCCCGCGCGGACGGGCGACTTGGTGATGAACGCACCGCCGCCCGCCGGCTCCAGCGGCGACTGACGGCCCGGGTGGGCCTTCGGGAACGCCGACGCCTGCGTGAACGTGTCGTGCACGCCCACCCACACCGCGTTCGCCACGCCCTTGTCCGGGTCCTGGTCGTACACCAGGCGGAAGATGATGCCCGCCGCCAGCATCGAGATCGCCATCGGCATGAAGACGACCAGCTTGAAGGCCGTGCCCCAGCGCACCCGTTCGGTCAGCACCGCGAAGATCAGGCCGAGCGCCGTCGCGACCGTCGGCGCGAACACCACCCAGATGACGTTGTTCTTCAGCGCGGTGCGTATGCCCTCGTCGGTGAAGAGGGCCTTGTAGTTGTCGATCCCGGCGAAGCCGTCGCCGGACTGGTCGTAGAAGCTGCGGACCACCGAGTACCCGATCGGGTACACCACGAGCGCGCCGAGCAGGACTAGAGCGGGCAGCAGGAACAGCGCCGCGACCATCCTGCGGGTGCCGGTCACACTCTTGCGCGACTTGCCCACGGCAGGGGGCTTGACGCCCCCTGCCGCCGTGGCCGACGTCATGCCGTCAGCCTCCGTAGGCCGCGGCCGCTTCGGCCTCCAGCTTCTGCTGCGCCCCCGCGACGTCCTTCGGGTTCTTCAGGAAGTCCTGGAGGATCTTCCACTCGCCCTTGCCGGGCGTGCCGCCGAAGGCCTGCGGGGCCTGGTCGGACATGTCGAAGCGGAAGTCGTCACCGGCGTCGATGAGCGCCTTGGCGATCCTCTGCTGCACCGCGTTCGGGTACGCGGAGTTCGGCACGTTCTTGTTCGGCGAGAGGTAGCCGCCCAGCTTGGCCTGGATCTGCGCCGCGTCGGGCGAGGCGAGCCAGGTGGCCAGGGCCTGCGACCCCTTGGAGTCCTCAAGGATCACGGCCGCGTCGCCGCCCGAGACCACCGGCCCGTTGTCACCGACCGCCGGGAACGGGAACACCTTCGCGTCCGTACCGATCTTCATGCTCGTCGGGATGTTGACCTGCGCGAAGTCGCCCGCGGCGACCATGGCGGCCTTGGGCTGGTCCCCGCCGGTGAAGACCTGCGTGACGGAGGCCGGGAAGTCGGTCTGCAACGCCCCCTTCGCGATGTAGTCGGGCTTGCCCCAGACCTGCGCGAGCGTGGTCAGCGCGTCCTTCACGGACGGGTCCGTCCACTTGATCTCGTGCTTGGCCAGCTGGTCGTACTTCTCCGGGCCGGCCTGGGAGAGGTAGACGTTCTCGAACCAGTCGGTCAGCGTCCAGCCCTCGGCGCCGCCGACGGAGAACGGGGTGACGCCGGAGTCGTAGACCGTCTGGGCGGTCTTCAGCAGGTCCGGCCAGGTCTCGGGCTCACTCGCCCCAGCGTTCTCGAAGACCTGGTTGTTGTACCAGATCAGGGACTTGTTGGCGGCCTTGTAGTAGACGCCGTACTGCTTGCCGCCCACCTTGCCGATGTCCTGCCAGCCCTGCGAGTAGTTCTCGCCGAGCTCCTTCTGCGCCTCCGCGCCGATGGGCTTGGCCCAGCCCCGGTCGACGGCCTGTTTGATGGCGCCCGGCTGCGGCAGCATCGCGATGTCCGGCGGCTGCCCGCCGGCCACCTTCGAACCGATGAAGTTGATGATCGGGTCCTGGGCGGGCACGAAGGTGACCTTGGCGCCCGTGCGCTTCTCGAACTCCGCCAGGACCTTCTTGAAGTTGGCCTGTTCCGCGCCGGTCCACACGGCGGCGATCTCCAGGCTCGTCCCGTCCAGCTTCGGAAGAGTGACGTTGCTGGCGGCGGCCTCCTCGGTGTTGCCCGGGCTTCCACTGTTGTCCTTGTCGTCGCCTCCGCAGGCGGTGAGCGAGAGCGCGAGCGCTCCCGCGGCGACGGCTGCCGCGGCCTTTGCGGCTCTGCGGTGCTGGGGGGTCGCCTTGTCCCGTTCCGGCGACCGGCGTTTCAGGATGGTGCTGCTCGTCATGCGCATGACTGCCCCGTTCTTCGTTCCCTCGTCGAACGTCGAGCGCGCTCCCGTGCGATCTGGTCTACGCCCGGGTGTGCGGGGGCGGCAAGATGGCGTCGGCTGTCAAGCGGGGGATCGTGACCCCCTCGTGACCAGGGACTCGTCCCTGATCGACGGAGGGGGGCGGCATCCAGCCAATGCCATGGAGGAGTGCTACAGAAGTGACGGCACCTTGGCCGCCGCGACCTCCCGCGCCGCCCTTTCCAGCGCGCTGGCCAACAGTGCCAGGTCGGTGGGGCCGTTTCCGAGCTCCCGCACCGGACGCCGGGCCGGAGGGTCACCCATGCGGTGCCATTCCAGGGGTACGACCGTGGGTCGCAGCGTCGCCGTCCGGGGGATACGACCGGTGACCCGCCCGCCCTGGAACGGCGTGACCCGCCCGTCCTCGCAGGCGAGGCGGCCACGGCCCGGAGCGGGCTCGTCAGGCCCCGGCGCCGGGGCGTCGAGGCTCACGCGGAGGGTGGCCCGGCGCGCCGGTTCCGTCTCCGCCGTACGGGCGCACGGGCCGGTGGCCGCCACCAGGTGGACGCCCAGCCGCTCGCCCTCCCGGGCCACGGCCTCCAGCGCGCGCATCACCGACCCGGCCGCGGGCCGTCCGGTCGAGCCGAGAGCCGGGGAGACCAGCGCGTCCAGGTCGTCCACGACCACGACGAGCCGGGGCAGCGGCGGCGGCGCCGCCTGCGTCTGCCGCCGGGCCGCTCCGGGCCGCAGCCGCATCGTCGAACTGGGCGGGGAGTCGAGATCCGCGGCACCTGCCTCGGCAGGGGCGCCACCCCGGGCCGTCGCCGTGCGCTGGGCGACCATCCGGCCCGACAACTCGCGCCCGGTGTGCCACTCGGCGAAGTCGGACCGGCCCAGCAGCTCGGCGCGCCGCTTCAGCTCGGCGCTCAGGGACTGCGCGAACTCGCGCATCAGGACCGGGTCGTGGGCCGTGAGGTACGTGGTGACATGCGGGACGTCCGTACACACGCGCAGTCCCTCACCGGCCCCGCCGCCCGCCCCGGGGCCGCCCCGGCCGTCGACCAGCACGATACCCAGCCGGTCCGGGCGCTCGGCGGCGGCCAGGGACGCGACGACCGCCCGCAGCAGCTCCGTACGGCCGCTGCCCGGCGGGCCCTCGACCAGCAGATGCGGTCCCTGGGTCGCGAGGTCCGCGCAGACCGGGCCGCGCGGCCCGGCGCCCAGCACCGCGCGCACCCGCCCGCCCAGCGCCTCGGTGTCGTCGGCCGCGTCCGCCCAGCGCGCCATCAGCGACGCCGGGGTGGCCCGGGCCAGGCCCAGCTCGTCCAGCAGCCGTGCCGCCTGGGGCAGCGGCGCGGAGACCCGCGGCTGCCCGTCGCTCGCCGAGCCGTCCGTACGCAGCGGCGCCAGCGCCCGCGCGAACCGCTCGGCCCACGCGGGGGAGACGGCGTCGACCGTGGCGATGGTGCCGTGTCCGACGGGGCCGGCCGGGGAGTCCTCGCCCCCGACCCGGGCCACGCGCATCAGCCGCAGGGCCGTCGCCACGTCCCCGCTGAGCAGCGCGACGGCACCGCACTGCCGGAACGTCGGCGCCACCGAGCAGGCCGCCTCGTACGTCTCCGTCACCGGTGAGGCGGGGGAGGCGGCGGCGGTCTCGGCCAGGCACACGACATGGATCCCGGCCCGGGGGCCTTCCAACGCAAGCCGCGCCACGGCCGCACGCAGGTCGGCGCCGCCGGGGTCGCCGTCCACGACGAGGACGGTGTACGGGCCGGGGAAGCCGGTCGCCTGGTCGGGGGCGGGAGCGGGGGTGTCGTCCCGGGCCCAGGAGGGGCGGCGACCCAGGGGACCGGCGGTGCTGGTCCCCTGGAGGTCACCGCCCTGGCCGTCGGTCCCCTGGGCTCTGGAGAACCGCACGTTGCCCAGCAGCCCGCCGACCCCTGCGGCGCTGCCTTCCGCGTCCGCCACCTGGTCCTCCAGACGGCGGATGAGCTCGTCCGTGCGGGCGGCGGCCTGTTCCCGGTCGTAGGCGAGCAGCAGGCGGCAGTCCTGCCCGTGCCCGGGACGGACATGCGGCAGCCAGCCCAGCCAGGACCACTCGGCCGTGCGCTCCACCAGGGGGCGGGAGCGGTCCGCGGAGATCAGGACGATCTCCAGTGTGTCGGGGGAGTGCAGCGCGGTGAGCTGCGCCAGCACGGCCCGGGCCAGCCCGGCGAGCCGCGCCCTCGGCCCGGCCATCCCCAGTGCGCCCACCTCGCGCAGCCCGGCGGTCACCGGCACGGCGGGCAGCAGGCCGGAGCCGTCCGGCGCGGCCCGGTCGGCGGTGCCGAGGCGCACCGCGAGCGCCTCGGGGTGGCCCGGCCCGCGCTCCCATAGCCGGGGGCCCGGCCCCAGCGCCGTCAGCAGCAGCGTGGCCGGATCCGGCCAGGTCTCCGGCACGGCCGGCCCGACGACCGCGGAACGCTCCGCCGCCACCTCGACCGGCTCGTCCTCGTGCGTCTCGTACGCGGGAGCTCCCTGCTCACCACGCCCTCCGGCCAGCCGCCGCGCCCACGCCCCGAGCCCGCCCCGCTTGCGCGTCCCCGGCGGGACATCGGTCCCGCGCAGAGGAGTGCCCTTGCGCCCACGCCCGGACCGCTCGTCCGGGGCGCCCGGGCCGCTGGTGTCGCCGGGGTGTCCGCCTCTGACCGGTCCGGCACTGGTGTGGGGTGTCGGACGGGGAGCTGTTCGGTCTCCGGCCGGGGCGTGAGGGCTTGCGCCCGGGCCGCCGTCATCGCCAGGGCGACCGCGCCCTGCCCGGGCATGGGGGCCCGTGCCGTCCGCGCTTGCGGCGCGCTGGCCGGAACCGCCCGCACGCCCGTCGTCGAACGCCTCGCCCAGCGCCCCGGCCCCGGAGCGGCCCGCGTGTGTGTCCCCGGCCCCGAGCCCGTGCTGCGCCGCGCCGTGCTGCCGGGGAGTGCTGGTGACGCCGTCGGGGGATCCCACCGCCGACGAGCCCTCGGCGCTGCCACGCTGCCGGGGGGCCCGGACCTCGCCCCCCTCCGGCGACGCCGTACGCGCCTCTTCTCGGTATGCCGGGGGCGCCGAGTCTCCTTGGCCCCGGGCGCGGGCGATGCCCTGCCCGTGCTCACCGGCAGCAGCCCCGAACCCGCCCTGTGGGGCCCCCGGCCCACCCTCGGCAGCCGGCCGCGAAGCCTCCGCGGCCGCTCCCGCACCCCTGCTCTCGACCCGAGGCGCCCCACCCTGGCCCGGCACCACCGCCGAGTCCCCGGAACCGTGACCGTCGGTGCCCGGCGTGCCCCAGGCCGCCGAGCCGTAAGCGTGACGGGTGGCCCCGGCAGGACCGGAGGCCTCAGATGCCCCGGATGACCTTGTGGACCCGGCAGCCCCGGCAGGCCTGGCGGCTCCGGAAGCCCCGGCAGGGCCCGCAGCCCCGGCAGGGCCCGCAGCCCCGGCAGCCCCGGCAGCCCCGGAAAGACCGTCGGACGGACCGGAGGCCCTGACACTCCGGGAGGCACCGGGGGCACCGGCGGCACCGGCGGCACCGGCGGCACCGGGGGCGCCGGGTGCACCGAAGGAACCGGAACCCCCTGCAGTCCCAGCGCTCCCGTATGCCCCGGAAGGCCTGCCAGCCCCGGAAGGCCTGCCAGCCCCAGAAGCCCCAGAAGCCCCAGAAGATCCCGCAGAGCCGGCAGGCACGCCAGTCCCCGAAGACCCCACAGAGCCAGGCGCGGTAGCCCCGGAAGATCCGCCAGCACCTGAAGAACCGACTGCCCCTACAGAACCGGCGCCCCCTGTCCCGAAAGCGCCGGTAGGGCCGGATGCCCTGCCAGGCCCGGCAGCCCCGGAGCCCCCGGCAGCCCCTGAGCCCCAGGCAGCCCTGGATCCCCCGCCAGGCCCGGCCTCCCCGCCAGACCCGGAACCCCCGGCCCCGCCAGCCCCGGAGCCCCCGCCAGACCTGGACCCCCCGAAACCCCCGGAGGGACCCGGCACGCGCACGTGTCCCTCCCCGTCCGGCGTCGTGTCCACCCGGCCCCCGGGCCCCCCGGCGGGAGCCAGCCGCAGGGCCGATTCGCCGATCCGCAGCAGGGCCCCCGGGGCGAAACGGACGGCCCGGCCGCTCACCCGCGTGCCGTCCAGCATCGTGCCGTTCGTGGAGTCGAGGTCGGCGACCGAGACGCGGCCGTCGGCGCTCACCGTCACCGCGCAGTGCAGCCGGGAGACGTCCGGGTCGTCGAGCGGTACGTCGGCGTCGGCGGAGCGGCCGATGCGGATCTCGCCGCCGTGCAGGATGTGGACGCCGCCGGCGTCGGGCCCGGCGACCACCTGGAGCTGGGCCGGGGCGTCGTCCAGCTCGGGATGCGGCTCCGGCTCGCCCGGCGCGCCCACGGACAGCACGGCACCGTCGGTCAGCGGGGGCTCGCCGAGCGTGCAGCGCTGGGCGTCGAGCCGCTGCTCCCCGGCGTACAGCACCGGGGTGCCCGAGCCGTCACCGCCGAGGACCGCCTGGGCGAGCCCGGAGGCCACCGCCGCGAGCGCCGTCCCGGCGGGCGCAGTGACCAGTACGTCGCAGCGCGCGGCGCGGTCCCGGGCCGGAGCCGCCAGGCCCAGCGGGTCTACGACGGTCAGCCGGATCTGCATCGCCGTCAGCGGTCCCTTCTGCCCGGGCGCGGAGTCCCCCCACCCCGCCCCAGCACGTCGGCCAGTACTGCACGCATCCTCGCACCTGCCACTGACACCGCGCCCCTCGCTCTGGAACAAGTGATCTTGATTGGTCGGCTCTGCCCGCAAAAGTGCCTGAGAGATGACCCACTGGCGATCACTTGAGATCGGTCACGCTCACTCTCGGCAACCACGAGACCGAGGTGAGCGTCTTTCCTTCGAACGCGTGCGAAATTCGAACGCGTGCGAGAACGCATACGTAAGACCCACAGAATGACGACACCCCGGTCCCCGGCGGCACGGCACTACAGTGGGTCGGACAGGCCAGCAGGCAAGGCAAGCACCAGGGAGCGCATGACGTGCGGCCGGTAGGCAGCAAGTACCTGCTCGAGGAGCCGCTCGGACGCGGCGCCACGGGCACCGTCTGGCGAGCCCGCCAGCGCGAGACCGCGGGCGCCGAGGCGGCCGTGCCGGGACAGCCCGGCGAGACCGTCGCGATCAAGGTCCTCAAGGAGGAGCTGGCCGGCGACCCGGACATCGTCATGCGGTTCCTCCGGGAGCGCTCCGTCCTGCTCCGGCTGACCCACCCGAACATCGTCCGGGTCCGCGACCTGGTCGTCGAGGGCGAGCTGCTGGCGCTGGTCATGGACCTCGTCGAGGGCCCCGACCTGCACCGCTACCTGCGCGAGAACGGGCCCTTCAGCCCCGTCGCCGCGGCCCTGCTCACCGCCCAGATCGCCGACGCGCTCGCCGCCAGCCACGCCGACGGCGTCGTCCACCGTGACCTGAAGCCGGCGAACGTGCTGCTCCAGCAGTACGACGGGCAGATGCACCCGCTGCTGACCGACTTCGGCATCGCCCGCCTGGCCGACTCCCCGGGCCTGACCCGCACCCAGGAGTTCGTCGGCACGCCCGCGTACGTCGCGCCGGAGTCCGCCGAGGGCCGCCCGCAGACCTCCGCCGTCGACATCTACGGCGCCGGCATCCTGCTGTACGAGCTGGTCACCGGCCGCCCGCCGTTCTCCGGCGGCTCCGCCCTGGAGGTGCTGCACCAGCACCTGAGTGCCGAGCCGCGCCGCCCCTCCACGGTCCCCGACCCGCTGTGGACGATCATCGAGCGCTGCCTGCGCAAGAACCCGGACGAGCGGCCCAGCGCCGTGAACCTCGCCCGTGGCCTGCGCGTCGTCGCCGAGGGCATCGGGGTGCACGCGAACTCCGCGCAGATCGCCGCCGCCGAGAACGTCGGCGCGCTCCTGGTGCCCGACCCGGCGCCCGCGCCCGTGCCGGACACGCCCGGCGCGGGCGACGCCGACCCCACCCAGGTCCTCCCGCAGGGCGCGGGCTCGTACGACCCGAACGCCGCGACCAGCGTCATGCCGCACACCGGCGGCCCGGCCGGCGCCGCCGACCCCACCGCCGTACTCCCGAACCGGGGCGCGGCCGACCCGACCGCCGTCATGCCGCCGGTCCCGCCGGGCTCGCCCGGCCACCCCGGTCAGCAGGGCCAGCAGGGCGGACCCGAGGACCCGCACCCCTGGCAGAACCAGCTGCGGGCGGCCCGCGACCGCAACGAACAGACGCAGGTCCAGTACCTCGACCCGAACGAGGACCCGCTGCGCCGCCGCCCCCAGCGGCAGGTCGCCCGGCCCCAGCAGCCCCCGCGCCGCCAGGCACCCCCGCCCGGACCCGGCTACGGCCATCCGCAGCAGCAGCCCCAGCAGTACGCCCCGCAGCCCCAGCGGCCCCAGCCGCCGCAGCGCTACGCCCCGCCCGCGCCGCCGCCCCAGCCCCAGCAGCCGCAGCGGCCCCAGCGCGAGCCCCGCCAGCCCCGGCAGCGCAGCGCCAACCGGATGCGGATCCCCGGGCTCGGCTGCCTGAAGGGCTGTCTCTTCACGATCGTCATCCTGTTCGTCGCCGGCTGGCTGATCTGGGAGCTGAGCCCGCTCCAGGAGTGGATCGGCACCGGCAAGGGCTACTGGGACCAGCTCACCGACTGGTTCAACACCGTGACCGGCTGGTTCGAGAAGCTGGGGAACAGTTCCGGCACGAACTGACCGGAACCTCCCTGCGGGGTTGGTGATTTGTCGACACCTGGCGGGTGATTTCTGCCTCCTCGGTGAAGGTTGGCTCTCCGTGCGCGTAGTTTTAGCGACAACACGCGTCGGTAGGAGCAGCCTTGGCACGGAAGATCGGCAGCCGGTACACCGCCCACCAGATCCTGGGGCGGGGCAGCGCCGGCACGGTGTGGCTGGGCGAGGGGCCCGAGGGCCCCGTCGCCATCAAGCTGCTGCGCGAGGACCTGGCCTCCGACCAGGAACTCGTCGGGCGCTTCGTGCAGGAGCGGACGGCGCTGCTCGGCCTGGAGCACCCGCACGTGGTGTCGGTGCGCGACCTGGTCGTCGACGGCAACGACCTGGCGCTGGTCATGGACCTCGTCCGGGGCACCGACCTGCGGACCCGGCTGGAGCGGGACCGCCGTCTCGCGCCCGAGGCGGCCGTCGCGATCTCGGCGGACATCGCCGACGGGCTGGCGGCCGCGCACGCCGCGGGCGTCGTCCACCGGGACGTGAAGCCGGAGAACGTCCTCCTCGACATGCAGGGTCCCCTGGGCCCCGGCGGCTCCCACCGCGCGCTGCTGACCGACTTCGGCGTGGCCAAACTCATCGACACCCCGCGCCGCACCAAGGCGACGAAGATCATCGGCACGCCGGACTACCTGGCCCCGGAGATCGTCGAGGGCCTGCCGCCCCGCGCCTCCGTCGACATCTACGCGCTGGCCACGGTCCTCTACGAGCTGCTGGCCGGCTTCACCCCGTTCGGCGGCGGCCACCCGGGCGCGGTCCTGCGCCGGCACGTCACGGAGACGGTCGTCCCGCTGCCCGGCATCCCTGACGAGCTGTGGCAGCTGCTCGTGCAGTGCCTGGCCAAGGCCCCGGCCTCGCGGCTGCGGGCCTCGGAGCTCGGGGCCCGGCTGCGGGAGCTGCTGCCGATGCTGGCGGGCATGCCGCCGCTGGAGGTGGACGAGCCGGACACGGAGTCCGCCGAGGAGGCGGACCGGGAGGAGCAGCCCGCCAGGCCCGCACCGGCCGAGCGGGTCCGGCGGCGGGGCGCGGTCCCCCTGGTGCCGGGCGCAAAACCGGCCGACTCCAACCGGGACACCCACACCTCGATGCGCGTACCGGCCCCCGACGAGCTGGCCGGGGGCGCGCACGGCACGGCCCGGGCCCCGCGCGCGTCGGGCACGCCCCGGCCGGGCTCGGCCCGCAACCGCGCCCTCGCCCGGCGCCGCCGCGTGGCCCTCGGCGCGGGCGCGGTCGTCCTGGCGGCGGCGGTCGGCGTCGGGGCGTGGCTGTCCAGCTCGGGCGACGACGCGAGCGCACCTCCCCAGGACACGAAGAACTCGGCCCCGCAGTCCCCCTGACCTCCCGGGGGCCTCCCGATCCCGCCGGCCGGCCCGGACGCCCGGCGATGGCCGCCGGGCGGAGCCGTTACGCTGGAGGGCGTGGCAGTCGTCGATGTATCCGAAGAGCTCAAGTCCCTCTCCTCGACCATGGAGTCGATCGAGGCCGTTCTGGACCTCGACAAGCTGAGGGCAGACATCGCCGTGCTCGAGGAGCAGGCGGCCGCGCCGTCCCTGTGGGACAACCCCGATGAGGCGCAGAAGATCACCAGCAAGCTGTCCCACCTCCAGGCCGAGGTGCGCAAGGCGGAGGCGCTGCGCGGTCGCATCGACGACCTCGCCGTTCTCTTCGAGATGGCCGAGGAGGAGGACGACCCGGACACCCGCGCGGAGGCCGAGTCCGAGCTCGTCGCCGTCAGGAAGGCGCTGGACGAGATGGAGGTCCGCACGCTCCTGTCCGGCGAGTACGACTCCCGTGAGGCCCTGGTGAACATCCGCGCCGAGGCCGGCGGCGTCGACGCCGCCGACTTCGCCGAGAAGCTCCAGCGCATGTACCTGCGGTGGGCCGAGCAGCGCGGCTACAAGACCGAGATCTACGAGACGTCGTACGCGGAGGAGGCCGGCATCAAGTCGACCACCTTCGCCGTCCAGGCGCCCTACGCGTACGGCACGCTCTCCGTCGAGCAGGGCACGCACCGGCTGGTGCGCATCTCGCCCTTCGACAACCAGGGCCGGCGGCAGACCTCCTTCGCGGGCGTGGAGATCCTGCCCGTCGTCGAGCAGACCGACCACATCGAGATCGACGAGTCCGAACTGCGCGTGGACGTGTACCGCTCGTCCGGCCCCGGCGGCCAGGGCGTCAACACCACCGACTCCGCGGTGCGCCTCACGCACCTCCCCACCGGCATCGTCGTCTCCTGCCAGAACGAGCGCTCGCAGATCCAGAACAAGGCGACGGCCATGAACGTGCTCCAGGCCAAGCTGCTGGAGCGGCAGCGCCAGGAGGAGCGGGCCAAGATGGACGCCCTCAAGGACGGCGGCAGTTCCTGGGGCAACCAGATGCGTTCTTACGTCCTGCACCCGTACCAGATGGTCAAGGACCTGCGCACCGAGTTCGAGGTCGGCAACCCCGAGGCCGTGTTCAACGGCGAGATCGACGGCTTCATCGAGGCCGGAATTCGCTGGCGCAAGCAGCAGGAGAAGTAAGTTTGTCGACAAGGCAACTGCCGCCGTCAGGGCGGCAGTTGCCTTTTCCATGCCCACTTCTGTGTCGGCATGTCTGGGTTTTACATCACACTCACAGAGTCAGACTCCCGGCATTGCCCCCGTAGTTGGACATGGCGCCCGCAAACGCCCTTGACGTGTCTTTGAAAAATGGGAAGGGTAAAGCGCGGCATGCGTGTCTCTGGGGCGCATGTGAACCGGGGGGCTCTTTCACCGCAGCTACCCCCGTCGAGCACAGCTCCAAACGCTGCCTAATGACGATGAGCTACTGGGGGTAGCAACCACATGACGAAGAAGACGCGGATCCGTGTCGCGCGGATAGCGGCCGGTGCCGTGATCGCCGCCGGCGCCTCGCTGACCGCCGCCGGTGCCGCATCCGCCGCGGAGACCGAGGACTGCCTGCTGGGCATCCTGTGCGCCGACGAGTCGCCGACCCCGACCCCGACCCCGCCGGTTCCCACCGAGCTCCCCACCGACCCGCCCACGGACCTCCCGACCGACCCGCCGTCGACCGAGGAGCCCACGGACGAGCCGACCGAGCCGACGGACGAGCCCACCGAGCCGACCGAGGACCCGACGAGCCAGCCGACCAACCCGGGCAACGGGAACGGTGGCGGTAACGGCAACGGTGGCGGCAACGACAACGGCAACGCCAACGGTGGCGGGAACGGTGGCGGCAACGCCGCCGACCCCGACGGCGGCACCTCGCCGCAGGACGAGGGCTCCTCGTCCCTCACCGACACCGGCTCGGACGCTACCCCGGCGGCGCCGCAGGCCCAGGGCAACGGCCAGGAGCTCGCCGAGACGGGTGCCGCGCAGACCACCTTCCTGGTGATCGGCGCCGCCACGATGATCGCCGGCGGTGTCGGCTTCCGCGTCCTGCCGCGCCTCATGGGCGGCCGCGGCGGGGCTGCCGCCTGACGGTAGCCGCGTCCGTACGGACGGTAGGCACAGCGCACAGCCGAGGGCCCGGAGCGAATGCTCCGGGCCCTCGGCCATGTCGTCGCTAGGCGGTTTGGTGCGCCAGGAGTGCGACCGCGGCGATCAGCACCGTGAGCAGTGCGATCAGTGCCATCGGGTTCAGACCCGCGAGGAAGTTCTCCTGCTGCAGCCGCTCGCGGTTCGCACGGCACACGGGGCACCGGCCCTCGCTCACGGGCGCCGCGCAGTTCGCGCACACCAGCCGGTCGTACGTCATGCGCTCGCCCTCCTTGCGCCGGTTCCTTGTGTGTAACGCTCGTGGTGGTGCGAACGTTCCCTCTCCACTGTGCCAGGTTCCTCCGGAGGTCGCGCGGGTCGCTCCCAAGAGGGTGGTTGCCATGGTCTCGCGGCTGCGGGCCGTATGTGGCTTGTCGCGCAGTTCCCCGCGCCCCTGAGGGGCGTGCACCTCACCGGCAGAAAAAGGCACAAGTGCTACACAAGCGCCACCGGTGACTGCGGTCTGCTGCCCGGTTCGCGTATGGTCACGCTCATCTACCCCCGGCGACCCGTGGTGCATCCGTGATCCGATTCGACAACGTCTCCAAGGTCTACCCCAAGCAGACCCGCCCCGCCCTCAGGGATGTCTCCCTGGAGGTCGAGAAGGGCGAGTTCGTCTTCCTCGTGGGGTCCTCCGGCTCCGGAAAGTCCACCTTCCTGCGGCTGATCCTCCGCGAGGAGCGGTGCAGCCACGGACAGGTGCACGTTCTGGGCAAGGACCTCGCGCGCCTGTCCAACTGGAAGGTGCCGCAGATGCGGCGCCAGCTGGGGACGGTGTTCCAGGACTTCCGCCTGCTGCCGAACAAGACGGTCGGCGAGAACGTCGCCTTCGCGCAGGAGGTCATCGGCAAGTCGCGCGGCGAGATCCGCAAGTCCGTGCCGCAGGTGCTCGACCTCGTCGGGCTCGGCGGCAAGGAGGACCGGATGCCCGGCGAGCTGTCCGGTGGTGAGCAGCAGCGTGTGGCCATCGCGCGGGCCTTCGTCAACCGGCCGAAGCTGCTCATCGCCGACGAGCCCACCGGCAACCTCGACCCGCAGACCTCCGTCGGCATCATGAAGCTGCTCGACCGCATCAACCGGACGGGCACCACCGTGGTGATGGCCACGCACGACCAGAACATCGTGGACCAGATGCGCAAGCGCGTCATCGAGCTCGAGAAGGGCCGCCTCGTCCGCGACCAGGCCCGCGGTGTCTACGGCTACCAGCACTGAGACCGCACCCGAGAGTCACGGAAAGGCATAACCCCTCGCCATGCGCGCCCAGTTCGTCCTGTCGGAGATCGGCGTAGGTCTCCGCCGCAACCTGACGATGACCTTCGCCGTCGTCGTCTCCGTCGCCCTGTCGCTCGCCCTGTTCGGCGGGTCGCTCCTGATGAGCGACCAGGTCAACACCATGAAGGGCTACTGGTACGACAAGGTCAACGTCTCGATCTTCCTCTGCAACAAGAGCGACGCCGAGTCCGACCCCAACTGCGCCAAGGGCGCGGTGACGGACGACCAGAAGAAGCAGATCAAGGCCGACCTCGACAAGATGAACGTCGTCCAGACGGTCACCTACGAGTCGCAGGACCAGGCGTACAAGCACTACAAGGAGCAGTTCGGCGACTCCCCGCTGGCCAGCTCCCTCACGCCGGACCAGATGCAGGAGTCGTACCGCATCAAGCTGAAGGACCCGCAGAAGTACCAGGTCATCGCGACCGCCTTCAACGGCCGGGACGGCGTGCAGTCCGTCCAGGACCAGAAGGGCATCCTGGACAACCTCTTCAAGCTGCTGAACGGCATGAACTGGGCCGCCCGCGCGGTGATGGCGCTGATGCTGGTCGTCGCGCTGATGCTGATCGTCAACACCGTGCGCGTCTCGGCGTTCAGCCGCCGGCGCGAGACCGGCATCATGCGCCTGGTCGGCGCCTCGGGCTTCTACATCCAGGCGCCGTTCATCATGGAGGCCGCGGTCGCCGGGCTCATCGGCGGCACGCTCGCGTGCGGCTTCCTGCTGATCGCCCGGTACTTCCTCATCGACCACGGGCTGGCCCTGGCCGACCAGCTGACGCTGATCAACTTCATCGGCTGGGACGCCGTCCTGACGAAGCTGCCGCTCATCCTCGCCACGAGCCTGCTGATGCCCGCGTTGGCGGCGTTCTTCGCGCTGCGCAAGTACTTGAAGGTGTGACGCATACCAAGAGGGGCCGTACGGTCAACAAGCCGTACGGCCCTTCCCCTTGTCCTAGACTCACCGCCATGTCAGGTCGTGACCCGTTCTGTCAGCCCCGTCGCGTTCGCCGCGGGGCCGCCCTGACATTGATGTTCGCGAGCGTGCTCGTCGCCGGCGCGGCCACGGGTTCCCTCCCCCAGGCCGAGCGGAAGTCCGCGCAGGACGAGGCCCGTTCGGCCGGCCCGGCCGGCCACCACGCGAACGTCGCCAGGGCGGCCGAGGAGGCCATGGCCGACGGCAAGTCCCCGATGGAGGCCGCGAAGCGCGCCGTCAGCCGCAGCGGCGACCGCTGGGGCGCCGTCTACTCCGAGGGGGAGTACGAGGAGTTCGAGGAAACCCTCGACGGCCACTACACCGGCGTCGGCCTGTGGGCGCGCAAGGCACACGACGGCCGTATCGAGGTGACGAAGGTGCGGGCCGGCTCGCCCGCGGCCACCGCCGGGATCCGCCCCGGAGACCTGCTGCGCAGCGTCGACGGCCGCAAGACCGACGGGCGGCCCGTCACGGAGGTCGTCGCCATCCTGCGCGGGGACGCCACCGACGCCCCCGCCGGCACCACCGTCCGCCTCGGTCTGGAGCGGGGCACGCACGCGTGGACCGAGACCGTGCGCCGGGCCCAGCTGTCCACGGAGTCGGTCGCCGTTCGAAAACTCGCCGGCTCGATCACCCTCATCCGGGTCGACACCTTCACCAAGGGCTCCGGCGACCGGGTCCGCGAGGCCGTCCGGCAGGCCCCGCCCGGCGCCGGGATCGTCCTCGACCTGCGCGGCAACTCCGGCGGCCTGGTCGCCGAGGCCGTCACCGCGGCCTCCGCGTTCCTCGACGGCGGCCTGGTCGCCACGTACGACGTCGACGGCGAGCAGCGCGCGCTGCACGCCGAGCCCCGGGGCGACACGACGAGACCCCTGGTCGCGCTCGTCGACGGCGGGACGATGAGTGCGGCCGAACTGCTCACCGGCGCGGTCCAGGACCGCGGACGGGCGCTCGTCGTGGGGTCCCGGACCTTCGGCAAGGGCTCGGTCCAGATGCCGAGCCGGCTGCCCGACGGCTCCGTCGCGGAGCTGACCGTCGGGCACTACCGCACCCCTTCCGGCCGCGCGGTCGACGGCCGGGGCATCACGCCCGACCTGGAGGCCGACGAGGGCGCACTCCAGCGGGCCGAGACCGTACTGCGCGGTCTGGCCGGTCCCTCGTAATCGACTTCCCCCAGGCCCCCTCCGTAGTGCGAAAATGGGCGGCACTATGGCTAAGGAAAAAGGGCGCAAGCTGATCGCGCAGAACAAGAAGGCGCGGCACGACTACCTCATCATCGACACCTACGAGGCCGGTCTGGTCCTCACCGGCACCGAGGTGAAGTCGCTGCGCCAGGGACGGGCGTCGCTGGTCGACGGCTTCGTGCAGATGGACGGGCACGAGGCGTGGCTGTACAACGTCCACGTGCCCGAGTACAGCCAGGGCACGTGGACCAACCACAGCGCGCGGCGCAAGCGGAAGCTGCTGCTGCACCGCGAGGAGATCGACAAGCTGGAGTCGAAGTCGGGCGAGACGGGCCACACCATCGTGCCCCTCGCGCTGTACTTCAAGGACGGCCGCGCCAAGGTCGAGATCGCGCTGGCGAAGGGCAAGAAGGAGTACGACAAGCGCCAGACGCTCCGCGAGAAGCAGGACCGGCGCGAGGCCGAGCGGGTGATCTCGGCGGTGCGGCGCAAGGAGCGGGCGTGACCTGTATCACACGCCGGGGCAGGGAATGCTCCGGCGCAGGGAGGTGTTGAACCCCGTACGACGGCGGGATGACCGCCGGGAATACGGTGGCATCGGCGGAGGTTGATCCCGTACGATGGCATCTGCACCGCCCAGGCGGTGTGAGCCCCTCGTAGCGGGGGCGACGATTGAAAAATCAACATGGGGATGATCGGTTTCGACAGCGGCTGTCGAAGCAGGGGAAGCGTGTCGAGGAAGCGGCCATGATCTCGTAAACCACAGGCCGAAAAAAATAATCGCCAATTCCAAGCGATCCATCTCCCAGGGCGAGCTCGCCCTCGCTGCCTGATCTTCAGGTAGCGAGCAGCGGCTCCCCTACTTAAGGGAGTGTCAGCCCGGGAGTGTTCCCGACCCGGTTCCTGGCATCATTTAGGGAACTAAACCTTGATCCCGGTCACGGGGTGAAAAGGGAAACCACACAGTGACTGGGCCCGTCGGAGACTTGTCGGCGTGATCTCCGGGGCCGAGAAAAGCACAGCCGACTGCACACGGAGAAGCCCTGATTCCACACCGTTGGACGCGGGTTCGATTCCCGCCATCTCCACTCATCCCATGTGGGCACAGGCCCCGTCGCTTACGAGCGGCGGGGCCTGTGTCATGCCTGGCGCGTGCTCGCCCGCTCGGTCAGCCGCGGCGGCAGCAGTGTCGTCTCCGGCACGGGCGTGCCGTGCGGTTGCGCCATCAGCAGTTCCACCGCTCGGGTGCCCAGCTCGCCGGCCGGCAGGGCGACCGACGTGACCGTCGCGGGGTCGTCGGGGCAGACGGCCGTGATCGACAGGTCCTCGGGGACACGGAGGCCGAGCTGCCGGAAGGCCATGATCAGGGGTTCCAGGAGCGGGGCATTGTGGACGACCACGGCCGTCAGGGCGGGGTGTTCGCGCAGCAGCCGGTCCGCGACGGGGTGGGCCGCGGCCGGGGCCGACTCGGCGGGGTGCACCGAGGACGTCAGCCCGCGGTGGTCGGCCGCGGCCGTGAAGCCCTCGACCAGGCGGTGCGCCGAGGCCGTGCCGCGCAGGTGGACCTCGGGCGGCGAGCTGACCAGGGCCACCGTCCGGTGGCCGAGGCGGGCCAGGTCGTCCACGCACGCCTCGCCCGCTGCCCGGTAGTCCAGGTCCAGGCAGGTCAGACCCTGCGGGTCGGCGGGGAGGCCGAGCAGGACGCAGGGGCGGTTCAGGGAGCGGAGCCGGGGGAGACGCGGATCGTGCAGGCCGATGTCCATGACGAGTAACGCGTCCGCCGGTGCCGATTCCCCGACGCGGGTCAGGCACTCCTCATGGGTGAGGAGCAGGACGTCGTGGTCGTACCCGCGTGCCGCCGTCACCACCGACTCCGTCACACGCATCAGCGCCGGTACGTGGACGCCGGCGCGCAGCGGCGCCGCCACGGCCAGGACCTTCGGCCTGCCGTGCGCCGGTGCGCCCGAGTGCGGTCGGTAGCCCAGCTCCCGGACCGCCGCCTCGACCCTGCGCCGGGTCTCGTCGGAGATCGGGCGCTTGCCGCTCAGCGCGTACGACACGGTGCTGGGGGAGACCCCGGCCCGGCGCGCCACGTCCGTGATCCTCACCATCAGGACGGCTCCAGTCCCAAGGTCAGGGTGCCGGTTCCGGCCGGTGCCCGGGTCTCCTGGCCGGCGGTGGCGAGCGCCCAGGGGGCCGCCGGGTCGCCGCAGGTGGCCCGCAGGGTGTCGCCCTCGCGTACCACCGTGAAGGTCACGTCCCCGACCCGCACCGTCGTCTCGTCACCGGGCCGCAGGCCGTACGCCCGCAGCGTCACCCCGTCGGCGTGGTCGTAGTCCGGGCGGTCGTCCACCGCGCCCACCGGGATCACCGCACCCGGCCTGACCAGCAGCGGCACACTCAGGAAGGCGTGCCGCTCGCGCACCCAGCGCGGGCCCGTCACCTGCTCGCCGGTGAGGAAGTGCGTCCAGGCGCCCTCGGGGACGTAGTACGTGACGTCGCCCTCGTCGCTGAACACCGGCGCCACGAGGAGGTCCGGGCCCAGCATGTACTGCCGTTCCAGGTGCGCGCAGCCCGGGTCGTCCGGGAACTCCAGCACCATCGCCCGCATCATCGGCACGCCCTCGGTGTGGGCGGTCCGGGCCGTCTCGTACAGGTAGGGCATGAGGCGCAGCTTCAGCCGGATGAAGTGGCGTGCGACCTCTACCGACTCCTCGTCGAACAGCCAGGGGACGCGGTAGGAGCCGCTGCCGTGCAGGCGGCTGTGCGAGGAGAGCAGGCCGAAGGCCAGCCAGCGCTTGAACAGGGCCGGTGTCGGAGTGCCCTCGAAACCGCCGATGTCATGGCTCCAGAAGCCGAAGCCGGACAGCCCGAGGGACAGGCCTCCGCGCAGCGACTCGGCCATCGACTCGTACGTCGCCTCGCAGTCGCCGCCCCAGTGCACGGGGAACTGCTGGCTGCCCGCCGTCGCCGAGCGGGCGAAGAGGACGGCCTCCGCCTCGCCCCGGTGCTTGCGCAGCACCTCGAAGACCGTGCGGTTGTAGAGGTACGTGTAGTAGTTGTGCATCCGCTCCGGGTCGGAGCCGTCGGACCAGGCCACATCGAGCGGCACCCGTTCGCCGAAGTCGGTCTTGAAGCAGTCGACGCCCTGCGCGAGCAGCGCCTCCAGCTTGCCGGCGTACCAGTCGCGGGCGGCCGGGCTGGTGAAGTCGACCAGGGCCATGCCGGGCTGCCACAGGTCCCACTGCCAGACACTGCCGTCCGGGCGCTTCAGCAGATGCCCGAGCGCCTTGCCCTCCGCGAACAGCGGGGAGCGCTGGGCGATGTACGGATTGATCCACACGGAGACGCGCAGGCCACGGGCCTTCAGCCGGGCCAGCATGCCCTCCGGGTCGGGGAAGACCCGGGCGTCCCACCGGAAGTCGCACCAGTGGAACTCGCGCATCCAGAAGCAGTCGAAGTGGAAGACGGAGAGCGGGAGTTCGCGTTCCCGCATGCCCTCGATGAAGGACGTCACCGTCTTCTCGTCGTACGACGTCGTGAAGGACGTCGACAGCCACAGGCCGAACGACCAGGCGGGCGGCAGGGCCGGACGGCCGGTCAGGGCCGTGTACTTGCGCAGGATCTCCTTCGGGGTCGGGCCGTGGACGACGTAGTACGTCAGCTCCTGCGTCTCCGCGCTGAACTGCACCCGGGACACGACCTCCGAGGCGACCTCGAAGGACACCTTGCCCGGGTGGTCGACGAAGACGCCGTAACCCGCGTCCGTGAGGAAGAAGGGAACGTTCTTGTAGGCCTGTTCGCTGCAGGTGCCGCCGTCGGCCTGCCAGATGTCCACGACCTGGCCGTTCTTGACCAGCGGGCCGAAGCGCTCGCCCAGGCCGTAGACGGACGTGCCGACCTGGAGGACCAGCTGTTCGCGCAGGTGGTGCGCGCCGCTCGCGTCCCGCATGATGCCCATGCTCTTCTGACCGCTGCTGGTGAGAGTGCGGCCCCGCGCGCGGAACTCGACCTGCCAGGGGCCGCGGCGGGCCACCCGGACCGACAGCTCGCCCGAGGTCAGGGTCGCGTGCTCGTCGTCGTACGAGATCCGCGGGGCGGCGCCCGACCCGGTGAGCTCGAACTCGGGTCCCCGCGGCACGCCTCCCGTGAAGTGCGTCAGCGTCAGGCCGATGACGTCGGGCATGGGCGAGTGCGCGCGGAGCGTCAGCACGGGGCCCTTCAACAAGTCCCCGCGGGAGCGGACGGGCCGGGTCGGCGCGTGGATCTCGAGCGTGCCGTCCGACTCGGTGACGTCGAGTACCTCGGCCGGGTACGCCGCGGTGACGCCCTCCCGGAGCAGCCAGTAGCCGTCGGTGAACTTCATGTGGGGGGTCCTTCTTCCCGTGCCCGCGGGGCGGCAGGCGACGTCGAAGCGCTTCGACGAAAGAACGTATGGGCGGTGCGTGAGGGCGTCAATGGGACGTGCGGTGATCGGTGAAGCGATTCGACGCACCGGCGGGCGGCAAGGCCAGGGCCACGGCCACCGTCGCCCGGTGGCGACCGGGTGGTCCAACACCTGTCCGGTGCGGAGTCACGCACCCGGGTTGTAGGACTGGCGGGAAATGTTCGCTGTTTGTTCTTCATACAGCGATATGGAGAGTCCTTAATGGCGCACGGAAAAGATGCTCAACCGGGAAATCCTTCACTCTTTTGCCGCGCATCCGCCGAAGTGGGCCGACGGTTAGTCGGTACATGACCGAGGCGACCAGGAAAGAAGGCTGGGCGGTAACGCTCGGCCCCTACACCTACATTCCCGCTCCAGCGCACTCGTCGGCCACCGTCAACGGCACGCTCACCAAGGCCGGTTGCCCGGTCGCGCTCCAGGTGACCGAGCCGGTACTGCGCGATTTCATCGATGCCATGTGCGTGCTGGAAAAGGATCTCGCCCGGCGGTGGATCAGTGCGACGGAATGGCCTGCTTTCGCGCTTGCGGAATAGTCGGGCCGCGCTATGTACGACAAAGGAATCGAGGGCTCCGGCAGGCACCGGGCGCCCACCCGGGATTTCGTCACCCCGCTGACACCACCGGATCCGACCTGGGACCCTGCCGAGGAACTGGCGTTCATCCTCGAGGAGGCACTCGGGGAGCAGGGGCCGAGGATCCCCGCCCCGCGCGACGCGGCACCGGCCGCCCCCGCGGACCCGGCCCCCGGCGAGCGCATGCAGCGGCTCCAGGACATCACCGAGGAACTGCCGCCCGTGCGGGACGTCCCCCGGCGCCACCGCAAGGTCCGGGCCCGCAGAGCACCGGGCGTGTTCCGCGCCACCAGCTTCCTCGTCGCCGCCCTGACGGCCGTCATCGCCTCCGCGGTGGGCCTCCTGAGCGGCATGGTCGCCTACGACCCGCTGCGCCTCGTCGCCGTGTCCCCGGCGGAGCGCAGCCTGCGCACCTGGTGGCCCCTGCTGGTGTACGGGCCCTGGCTGGTGGCGTCCCTGTCCGTCCTGCGGGCCGCGCTGCACCAGCGCCGTGCCGTGCACTCCTGGTGTGTGGTGCTGGTCTTCTCGTGCGTCGCGGTACTGCTGTGCGTCGCCCAGGCGCCGAGGACCGTCCTCGGTACCGCGGCCGCGGCCCTGCCCGGACTGGCGGCGCTGGCGTGCTTCCAGCAGGTCGTCCGCCAGATCACGCTGACGCGTCCGCCCGTGCGTACGCCGGTGCCTCGGCACCGCCTGGGGCAGGTCGGGTCGAGGGAGCTCTCCGGTGGGGAGGTTCCGGGGTGCGAAGTGGCCGGTGCGGGTTCCGGTACGGCGGTATCCGGTGAGTGTGTGGGTGAGGGCGAAGGGCCCGAGCGGGTGGCCGGGGGCTGAGGAGGCCGCAGGGGCGCCGGGGAGCCGGGGGACCGGGCGGGCAGCCCGCCGCTGTGGGTTCACGGCATGCGGCCACCTCGGCCCCCGGCTCCTGCGTGCCTTCGGCCGGCCGGCAATCTCCGTACGCCGGAGTGGACCGGCCTCGTGCGGCTGCTGTTCGAGGGGCGGGGCATCGAGATCGCGCCACCGGTGCCACTGGCCGTCGGGGAGGAGGAGTTCCAGCGGGTCGATCCGGTTCCGCTCTCTCCCGTGTCGCTGGTGTGGCGCAGGGGCCTGACGCACCCCGCGCTCGACGCGCTGCGGCGGGCGGCGGCGCGGCTCGCGGCGAAGGAGGGGTGGCTGCGCAGGCCCGACGGCGGGTGGGTTCCGGCCACCGATGAGGTCCTCATGGTGTCTCGCTACTGACACGATTCCGCACGTGGTCCGCACATATCCTCCGCGTGCGCTACATTCGACGTCTGAGCACGGTGTGGTAATGGGGGCGCTTGGGACGGGTTGGGGACCCGGTCCGAACGACGGGTGCTCAGGTCGCAAGCGCACCTGAACCATCCCGTGGGGGGAAGTGCGTGCGTGTGAATCCGTGGCGAGAAGACGCCCAACCCGAATGGCCCGAGGTCGCAGCGGCGACCGGTGAACTCCTCGCGGACGGCAGAGCCCGGGACCGGAGAGCCACCCAGGTGTTCTCCGGCGGCGAGGTCCAGGTGTCGGGTACCCGCCCGTCCGCAGGGACGGAGCTGACGGAGATACTGCGCGGCATTCCCCGGCAGAGCGAGGGCGAGGCCGACTCGTACGCGGCGGATTCCGGTACCCGGCCGACCGTCCGCGACCCCTGGCAGGAGGACGCCGACCCGGTCGGGCACGTCCGGGCCGCGCACGCCCACGACCCGCACGAGGTCACCGTCCAGCTCGACGCCGTCCAGCTCGGGGACGGGTTCGTACGCCAGGCCAAGGAAGGCACCGGCGCGGGCACCGCCGACCGGCCCGTCTTCGTGGACGAGTCCGGTCGCCGCAGCCGTCGCCTCCGCCGGATCGGCATAGCCGTCGCCCTGGCCTGCGGGGTCTACGCCGTCGTCATCGTCGCCACGGTGCTGTCGGGCAACTCCAACGCGCCCTGGCTGCCCGTACCGGGCCAGCAGGAGGGCCGGCCGGCCGGGCAGGTCGACATCCCGCCGCAGCCCACGGAGTCGGCACCGGCCGGTGACACGGGCGTCACCGCCCCGGGCAGCGCGCCGGCGACCGACGCGGCCACGCCACCTGCGTCCGGCCCCAGCGCCCTCGAACCCGCGGCATCCGCGGGCCCGGCCCGTTCCGGCACGACCGCCAAGCCCTCGCCGACGGCGACCCCGACCGCACCGGCCCCTGGGAAGGCCGTGACGGACCCGACCCCGACCAAGCCGGCGGACCCGGCGACCACGCCCGCGACCGACCCCACGCCGACCGTCGAGCCCACGCCGGAACCGACCGAGCCCACGGGCGCCGGCGACGGCACCGACACGGTGGCCGAAGGCCCGCCCGAGACGGCGCCCGTCGCCCAGCCGCCCGTCGAGGAGCCACCCGTGGCGCAGCCACCCGCCGTCTAGAGGGCGTCCGTAGAGCCCCGCCCGCCCTGCGACGCCCGGCACGCTCCCCAAGCTCTTCGAGCGGCAGGGAGTACCCCCGGAGCACGCACTGAACGCCGCAGGCCCCGCCCTCCGGGCGGACGACGGGACTTCGCGGACACACCCAGCACTCGGTCGCGAGGGCAGCGCCCACCGCGTCCGCCCTCACGGGAGATCCGGGGGGGGAGTCCCCCCGGATCTCCCGATCTCAGGCCCGGAGCTCCCCGTCCCGTTGGAGCGCAGGGACCTGATCACGCCACGCAGCGCGCCGGCCCCGTCCCCGCACCACCCCGTCCCCGCAGCACTTCGTCCCCCGCACCACCCCGGAGTACCACCACCCATGGCATCCCATACCCGCCGTTCCGGGCCCGCGCCCCGAGCACGAGGCGGCTCCAGGCGCCGCCTGCCCCTGCGCCTGCTGCTGCCCCTGCTCGTCCTCATGGCGCTGATGGCCATGCTCATGCTGCGCGGCTACGTGCACAGCGAGATCCTCGCCGACCACCGGGTCCGGCCGCCCGCGGCCACCGACCAGGTGCCGGAGGAGATCATGAACGGCGGCCCGGTCATCGACACCCGAAGCGGCCGCACGGAGAGCCTGCGCGTGCCCGACCGTCACCTGGTCCTCACCTTCGACGACGGTCCGGACCCGGTCTGGACGCCGAAGGTCCTGGACGTACTGAAGGAGCACGACGCGCACGCCGTCTTCTTCGTCACCGGCACCATGGCCTCGCGCTACCCGGACCTGGTCCGGCGCATGGTCGAGGAAGGCCACGAGGTCGGTCTGCACACCTTCAACCACCCCGACCTGTCCTACCAGTCCAAGAAGCGCATCGACTGGGAGCTGTCCCAGAACCAGCTCGCCCTCTCGGGCGCGGCGGGCATCCGCACCTCCCTCTTCCGGCCGCCGTACTCCTCCTTCGCCGCCGCCATGGACAACAAGTCCTGGCCGGTGACCGAGTACATCGGCCGCCGCGGCTACATCACCGTCGTCAACAACACCGACAGCGAGGACTGGCGCAAGCCCGGCGTCGCCGAGATCGTCCGCCGTGCCACGCCCAAGGGCGGCAAGGGCGCGATCGTCCTGATGCACGACTCCGGCGGCGCCCGCCACCAGACCGTCGCGGCACTGGACCGCATGCTGCCCGACCTGCGCGAGAAGGGCTACGCGTTCGACAACCTCACCGAGGCCCTCGACGCCCCGAGCGCGCACTCCCAGGTCACCGGCATCGACCGGTGGAAGGGCACGGCATGGATCTTCCTGGTGCAGGCCTCGGAGCATCTCACCGACGGGCTGGTCGTCGGCCTCGCGATCGTCGGCACCCTCGTCATCGGCCGCTTCGTCCTGATGCTGGTGCTCTCCGGGCTGCACGCACGCCGGGTGCGCCGCCGCGGCTTCAGCTGGGGGCCGCCGATCACCGAACCGGTGTCGGTCCTGGTCCCGGCGTACAACGAGGCCAAGTGCATCGAGAACACGGTCCGTTCCCTCGCCGCCAGTGACCACCCCATCGAGGTCCTCGTCATCGACGACGGCTCCTCCGACGGCACGGCACGGATCGTCGAGGCCATGGGCCTGCCCAACGTCCGGGTGGTCCGCCAGCTCAACGCGGGCAAGCCGGCCGCGCTCAACCGCGGTGTGGCCAACGCCCGCTACGACCTGATCGTGATGATGGACGGCGACACGGTCTTCGAACCGTCCACCGTGCGTGAACTCGTGCAGCCCTTCGGCGACCCGAGGGTGGGCGCGGTCGCGGGCAACGCCAAGGTCGGCAACAAGGACACCCTCATCGGCGCCTGGCAGCACATCGAGTACGTGATGGGCTTCAACCTCGATCGCCGCATGTACGACGTCCTGCGCTGCATGCCGACGATCCCCGGCGCGGTCGGAGCCTTCCGCCGCAGCGCGCTGGAACGGGTCGGCGGCATGAGCGACGACACGCTCGCCGAGGACACCGACATCACGATGGCCCTGCACCGCGACGGCTGGCGCGTGGTCTACGCGGAGAACGCCCGAGCCTGGACCGAGGCGCCCGAGACCGTCCAGCAGCTGTGGTCCCAGCGCTACCGCTGGTCGTACGGCACCATGCAGGCCATCTGGAAGCACCGCCGGGCCCTGGTCGACAAGGGCCCCTCGGGCCGCTTCGGCCGTGTCGGCCTGCCGCTGGTGTCCCTCTTCATGGTCGTGGCGCCCCTGCTGGCCCCGCTGATCGACGTGTTCCTCGTCTACGGCCTCGTGTTCGGCCCGACCCAGAAGACGATCATCGCGTGGCTCGGCGTCCTGGCCATCCAGGCGGTCTGCGCGGCCTACGCCTTCCGACTCGATCGTGAGCGCATGACGCATCTGATCTCCCTGCCCTTGCAGCAGATCCTCTACCGACAGCTGATGTATGTCGTCCTGCTCCAGTCCTGGATCACCGCCCTCACCGGCGGCCGGCTGCGCTGGCAGAAGCTGCGGCGCACCGGTGTGGTCGACGCGCCCGGCGGCGGCCCCGTGCCGCGCCAGCGGTCCCAGAGCAGCGGCGAGCGGAGGCCGGTGGCATGACCCACACGAACCCGATCCCCACGTCGTCGGAAACGTCCGGCCTGCCGGGGCCGCCGTCGTACGGCATCCCGCAGCAGCGCACGACGGACCCCGCGGCCACGGGCGGAACCGCCCCGGACACGGCGCCACGCCAGGGCGGCGGCCGTGACCGCTACCTGGACCTGCTGCGCTCGATCGCCCTGGTCCGCGTCGTCGTCTACCACCTGTTCGGCTGGGCGTGGCTGACGGTGCTGTTCCCGTCGATGGGCGTGATGTTCGCGCTGGCGGGCTCCCTGATGGCGCGCTCGCTGAAGCGCCCTGCGCTCGGGGTGATCCGGGGCCGGATCCGCCGGCTCCTGCCCCCGCTCTGGGTGTTCAGCGTGGTGGTGCTGGCGATGATGTTCGCGGGCGGCTGGAACCCGCTGAAGGACCCGGACCACGGCGGCACCTGGGGCCTGATCGACCTGGTCAACTACGTCTTCCCCGTCGGCGCCCCGCCCTTCCCCTGGCACCTCGGCGCCAAGTCCGGCCTGCTGGAGGACACCTGGGCCGTGCAGGCGGCCGGTCCGCTGTGGTACCTGCGGGCCTACCTGTGGTTCGTCATCGCCTCCCCGCTGCTGCTGTGGGCGTTCCGCCGGGCACCGTGGCCGACGCTGCTGGCGCCCCTGGGCCTCACGGCGGTCGTCGGCACGGGCCTGGTGAAGATCCCCGGCGAGACGGGCAACGCGGTGACGGACTTCGCGGTCTACGGCGGCTGCTGGGTCCTGGGCTTCGCCCACCACGAGGGCCTGCTCAAGCAGATCCCCCGCTACCTGTCGATCTCCTGCGCGTCCCTGCTGATGGCGTTCGGCCTGTGGTGGGCCTCCGGCCACCTGGGCCCCGACGGCTGGGACCTGAACGACATCCCCCTGGCCCAGGCGGCCTGGTCCTTCGGCTTCGTGGTGATCCTGCTCCAGTACTCCCCGTCCTGGCGCGAACTCCCGGGCCGCCTCGCCAGGTGGGACAAGCTCGTGACCCTCTCCAACAACCGCGCCGTCACGATCTACCTCTGGCACAACCTCCTCATCATGGCGACGGTCCCGATCCTCGACCTCCTCTACGAACTGCCGTTCCTGCAGAGCGACAGCGGGGTGTCCGCCCTGGACTCCACGTACACGATCTGGATGTTCGTCCTGGTCTGGCCCCTGATCGGCGCGGCGACCCTGGCGTTCGGCTGGGTCGAGGACGTCGCGGCGAAGCGGAAACCCAGGTTGTGGCCGAATAGTGCGCCTCGGGTGAGGGTTCGAGGGACCCGGAGGCGGGCGGCGACCGGCAGCTAAGCTGGGCCGTCATCGGCGGGGGCGGACGATGAGCGGCCCTTGTCCAGGGCCCCTTTTCGGTCGCAGGTGAGAGAACGACAGTGAGACGAGCACCGACAGCTGAGCCGGCCGGACCGCGTGCGCCGGTCTTCGGGCTGATCACGCCCGAGGACTGGTACCGCATCCCGCTCCTGCCCGCCGACCGCCGCGCGGCGTCCGTGAGCGCCCTGGTCAAGCGGCAGTTCGCGGGCGTCGACGACCAGCCGGTCCTGCGCCGCAGGGCCGAGGAGCAGCTGCTCGGCACGGCCGAGGCCGCCGTCCAGCAGGGCGGCGTGGTGCTGTACCTGTCGTTCCTGGAGGCCGGCGGCATCCCGCTGTCGGCCTCTCTGCTGGTCTCCCGCCTGTACGAGAAGTTCGACGGCCTGGACGCCGTCGCCGCCCTGGCCGGCTCCGGCGAGGTCACGCTGGAGACGCTGCCCGCCGTGGGGCGCGCGGCCCGGCTGCGGCGGCAGGAGCGGACGAAGCAGTCGCGCAAGCTGGGCTCCGAGTTCGAGGACACCGTCGTCGAGTACTTCGTGCCGGTCCCGGACCGCGACGAGGTGCTGATGCTGACGTTCAGCACACCGCTGGAGCCGATCGCGGACGCCATGGTGGAGTTGTTCGACGCGGTGGCCGGAACCCTGCGCTGGCAGCACCGCCAGGAGGAGCGGGCGGGGGAGGAGCGGGAGTGACCGGGAAGCTCAGGGTCTCGACGCAGGATCTCGACACGGCCGGAACCGGCCTGCGGACGGTGGCGACCGAGCTGGAAGGGCTCGACAAGCTCATGGACGCCTACGACCGCCGAACGGTCGGCCACCAGACCCTGCACGACCGGCTGCAGGAGTTCTCCGACGGCTGGGACGACAACCGCAAGAAGATGATCGAGGAGATCCAGGGGCTCGGGAAGATGGCCCAGGAGGCCGGGAAGGCGTACACCGCGCTCGACACCGCGCTGTACGACGCGCTCACGGGCAAAGGGAAGAAGAAGTGACCCGCCCCGCCGACCACCGGTGGGAGGTGCTGGGGGAGAGCGGCGACCCCGTGCCCGGCGACGTCACCGACATGAAGGCCCTCGCCCGCCGGTTCACGGCCACCGCCGAGACCATCACCAAGACCGCCGACGCGCTGCGCCGGATCGGCGACCTGGAGAGCTGGGACTCCGAGGCCGGCCGCGCCTTCGCCGAGAAGGCGACCGACACCGCCAAGACCGTGAGCAAGGCCTACGACCGCTACGCGGACGCCGGAGTCGCCCTCAAGGACTACTCCACCGACCTGGAGACCATCCAGGAGGAGGCGGACAAACTCCTCAGCCAGGCGGAGACCAAGCACAACAGCCTCTCCACCGCCAAGTCAAAGGCGGACAACCCGCCGAAGGGCACCGACGACGCCGGGCATGACAAGCTCGACAAGGCCGTCACCGACCTCCAGGAGGGACTGGACGGGCTGCGCGGCCAGCTCGGCAAGCTGAAGACCCGTCACAAGGAGGCCGGCGACAAGGCCGCCAAGCGCATCCACGACACCACCGAGGGCGACGGCCTCAACGACGGCTGGCTGGACGACCTGCGCGACACCCTGAAACTCGTCAGCGACATCACGGGAGCCATCGCCGCCGTCTGCGGGGTGCTGTCCCTGCTCGTCGGCTGGATCCCCGTCATCGGACAGGCCCTGGCCGGTGTGCTCGGCACGATCGCCCTGGTCATGACCGCGATCTCACTGGTCTGCCATGTGCTGCTCGCCATCAACGGCGACGGCTCCTGGGGCGACGTGGCGATCGACGTGCTGGGCCTGGCCACGTTCGGCATCGGGCGCGTCTTCTCCGCGGGCGCCAAGGCCGCCGCCACCGTCGGACGCAGCCGCGTCTGGACGGCGGCCACGCAGTACGTGCGCGGCTGGAACCCGGGCATGAACTCGGCCGCGCGCCGCGCGCTCGTCGAGTCCATGGTCGGGGCGCGGGCCGGAGCACGCCCCGGGGCGGCCCTGCCCGACGTGGGCCTGAGGGCGGCCTTCCGCGGACTGCCGAGCTCCTTCGCGGACGACCTGGCGAGCATCCGGGGCAACTGGCGGGACCTGTTCAAGGTCGGCGACAACCTTTCGGCGGCCCGCGACGCCTACAACGCCGCCGGGCCGCGCGGCCTGGCCAGCATGTACGCGGGCCCGGGCATGGTCGACGAACTCGCGCGCATCAAGAACATCGACCCGGCGGACCTGCGGTTCATCGGCACGCCCGACGCGTTCAAGCAGGCCATGGCCTACAACGCCGTCGGCCTCGGCGGCACCGGGACGGGCGCGGCCTCCGACACCAACAGCTTCGTCGGCCTGTTCGGCGGCGAGCCGGAGATCGACGTCACCGGCCCCGACGCGTCCCTGGCCGGACGGTGAGCCCGGCCATGACGAACCCGGCGGACTGGCGGGAGTGCCGGGTCGCGCTGCCGGCCCACCACAACTGGCTGGTCCTGGACCTGGAGAGCGAGGACCCCGAGGACTGGGCGCGCACCCTCGCCGGACAGCACCTCGGCGGTGACGTCCCCGAGCCGTGGCGGGAGGCCTTCGCGGCGGACCTGCTCTGGTACTGGGGCGCGGCCGTGCGGCAGGGTGCCCTGTGCGCGGCGGTCCTGGCACCGCAGGACGGGCCCGTCGTCGCCAGTTGCACGGTGCGGGAGCTGACCGTCGCGGCGGAGTTCCGGACCCTGGCCGCCTTCCGGGCCGAGGCGGAACGCGCGGAAGGCCCGTACTTCGGCGGGGAGCAGATCCTCACCGAGGTCGAGCTGCCCCTGGGACCGGCCCTGCGCGTGCACCGCCAGGAGCCGACGGACCCGGACGCGGACGGCGGAACCGTCGTGGAGGGAGTGGCCCACTACGTGCTGCCGCGGCAGCACCCCACCGCGCTGGAGTGCCGGCTGCTGTGGACGTCCCTCGGACTCGGCGCGGAACTCGTCAAGGTCGCCGACGAGCTGGCGGACTCACTCCGCCTGGCGTGACGCGGCGGAACCCCGGCGCTTGCCGAGCACATCCCCGAGCCCGAACCGCTCCCAGGGGACCATCGCCAGCGGCATCCAGCTGAACCCGACGGCGAACACGGCCACGACGGTGGTGAGCTGAGCCGGCAGGAACCACCCCAGCTGGGCGACGAGCAGCGCCACGGCCAGCAGCCAGACGTCGAACACCAGCACGGCCAGCACCTTGCGGGCCGCGGCCACCGGGCCGACCCGGGGCGTGGTCTCGTTCCCGCGCACCATGCCGAAGAGGATCACCGGCAGCATCAGCCCGGTCAGCCCGCCGATCGCGATGCCGCCCACGACCAGGGCGTTGTTCCCGTCCTCGGGCACCATGCTCGACAGTGGGGCCGTGTCCACCGCCCCGCCCAGCAGGGCCACGGCCGCGAACGCGCCGAGCGTCGCCGTCGCCAGTACGAGGAGCATGCCCGCTCCGAAGGCCACGTTCGCGGCAAAGGAGCGCTGCGGGCGCCGCGTCTCGGGCCGTTCGGCCCCCGACTCAGCGGACATGGACTCTCCCCTTCCCGTGTGGGGTCCGCTAGAGGATAACGGGACCCCGTTCCCCCGGGCTTTCCCGGTGTGGAAAACTGCCCGGGTTGCGCATGTGAACAACTGTGCCCAGTGGGCGTCCGGGGGAGCGGTGGAATGAGTAAGCGGCAGACACAGAAGATGCTGCGGCTGATGGCGAGCGGAGAACCGGTCGAGCTCACCAGCCCGATGGCATCCGTGAAGAAGCTCGCCCGGCTGGCGTTCCTCGCCCAGCAGTTCGGCTACGAGTACGCGGACGTCCGGCAGAGCAGCGGCCGCAACGGCGCGCTCACCATGCTGATCCTGCCCGACCCCAGCCCGCAGGCCCGGGCCCGGGCCGCACAGAACTGGGCGCAGTACCCCAACGCGTCCGACGGCGTCTCCCTCCCGCCGCTCGTGCCCGACGCCTTCGAGCTCCTCAAGGCCCGCATCAACTTCGACCTCACAGGCAAGAACGCCGAGAAGCGCATGGGCTACGGGGCGCTCGGCGTCACGATCGGCTGCGTGGTCCTCGGCTTCCGGTTCGGCGGTGAGGCCTTCGACTTCATCGCGGCGGGTGCGGTGTGGCTCGTGATCATGGCGATCCTCGGCATCGGGCTGCTGGTCACGCGCAAGCGCAACACGAAGTTCGCCGCGCGCCTGCAGGCGGCCGGCTTCATGCCGGTGACCGAGGAGAACGGGCGGGTGCGGTACCTGCCGCCCGGGGCGCAGCTGCCGGGGCAGGGCAATCCGTTCGCGGCAGGGCCGTACGGCGGCGGGCAGGCGGCCGGGACGCCGGGGTACGCGGGTGCGCCGGGTCAGCCCGGTCAGCCCGGAGTGCCGGGTCAGCCGGGAGTGCCGGGGCAGCCCGGCGGGATGCCCGCCCCGGCCGCAGGCGCCCCCGCGGGGTACGGCCAGCAGGCGCCGGGGCCGTACGCCCAACCCGCCCCCGGTCCCTACCCCGGCCAGCCGGCTCCCGGTCCGTACCCCGCCCAGCCCGCGCCGGGCCCGTACGGGGGCCAGCCTGCCGCTGGTCCGTACGGAGGTCAGCCGGCCGCCGGTCCATACGGAGGCCAGCCTGCCCCTGGCCAGCCCGCGCCGGGCCCGTACGCGGCCCAGCCCGCCCCTGCCCCGTACCCCCCTCAGCAGCCCCCCGGCCCGTACGCCCAGCCGTACCCTCAGCAACAGCAGCCCCCCAGGTAGCAGAATCCACACGGACAGGCCCCGCAAAGCTGTCCCGAAGCCACGGAACCTCTCATCCCGCCCCAAGCCGGGGTGAGAGCAAAGTTCCCTTGCGGTCACCCGCTGGCACAGTCACGAAACGCGCCCTCCCTACCTTCGGGATCAGCACTCATGGAACGACCGAGTCCCGGAGCAAGTGGAGGCGTCATGACAGGCCCTGGCACGGCACCCGCACCCCCGAGCAGGGGCGGACGCTGGATCCAGCACTGGGATCCGGAAAACGAGACCTTCTGGAAGGAGACGGGCGAGAAGGTCGCCCGCCGGAACCTCTTCTTCTCCGTCCTCTCCGAGCACATCGGGTTCTCGATCTGGACCCTGTGGTCCGTCCTGGTCCTCTTCATGGGCCCCGAGTACGGGCTGACCCCGGCCGACAAGTTCATGCTGACCTCGATGGTCACGCTGGTCGGCGCCGTCGTCCGCGTCCCCTACACCTTCGCCGTCGCGCTCTTCGGCGGCCGGAACTGGACGATCATCTCGGCCGGTCTCCTCCTCGTCCCGACCGTCGCCGCGTTCACGGTGATGGAGCCGGGGACCTCCTTCTCGACCTTCCTGCTCGTCGGCCTGCTGGCCGGCATCGGCGGCGGCAACTTCGCCTCCTCCATGACCAACATCAACGCCTTCTTCCCGCTGCGGAAGAAGGGCTGGGCCCTCGGTCTGAACGCGGGCGGCGGCAACATCGGCGTACCGGTGATCCAGCTGGCCGCGCTCGCGATCATCGGCGCCGGCGGCGGGCCGCGGGTGCTGCTCGGGATCTACATCCCGTTGATCCTCGTGGCCGCCGTCATGGCCGCGCTCTTCATGGACAACATCGAGAACGTGAAGAACGACACCGGTGCCGCCAAGGACGCCGCGCGGGACGCCCACACGTGGATCATGTCCTTCCTCTACATCGGCACCTTCGGGTCGTTCATCGGCTACAGCTTCGCCTTCGGGCAGGTCCTCCAGAACCAGTTCGGACGCACCCCGCTGGAGGCGGCGTACGTCACCTTCATCGGTCCGCTCCTCGGCTCGCTGATCCGGCCCCTGGGCGGCTGGATGGCCGACAAGTACGGCGGCGCGAAGATCAGCCTGTGGAACTACGTCGGCATGGGCGTCGCGACGGCGGTCCTGATCGGTGCCTCGATGGAGAAGTCGCTGGCGCTGTTCACCGTGGCCTTCGTGGTGCTGTTCGTGCTCAGCGGGCTCGGCAACGGCTCGACGTTCAAGATGATCCCGGGCATCTTCCAGAACAAGGCCCTCGCCAAGGGGCTGAAGGGTGAAGCGGCCGCTGCCTACGGGCGTCGCCTCTCCGGCGCCTCCATGGGACTCATCGGCGCGGTGGGCGCGCTCGGCGGCGTCGGCATCAACCTCGCCTTCCGCCAGTCCTTCCTCTCCTACGGCTCCGGCACCGGCGCCTTCGTCGCATTCCTCGCCTTCTACGCGGTCTGCTTCGCGGTCACCTGGGCCGTATACCTTCGCCGCACGACCCCCCGGGTACCCGCCACGACGGCGACCTCGGAGGCGGAGCCGCAGCTCAGCTACGCCAGGGTGTGACGTAACACCGTCGACATCAAGCCGATCCGAGCCTGTCACGAGCCGTTGACAGGCTCGATCGGCATGTAGGTACGCCGTACCCATCAGTACGACGACTCGAGTGCGGGACGAGAGCCATGTACGAGGAAGAACAGCGACCGGACCACGGACCCCTGGCGGGTTTCACCGTGGGCGTGACGGCCGCACGCCGGGCCGACGAGCTGGGGACGCTTCTCCAGCGGCGCGGCGCCGCCGTCATGCACGCCCCTGCCCTGCGGATCGTGCAGCTCGCCGACGACAGTGAACTGCTGGGCGCGACGAAGGAGCTCATCCGCCAGGTGCCGGACATCGTGGTCGCCACGACCGCGATCGGCTTCCGGGGCTGGGTCGAGGCCGCCGACGGCTGGGGGCTCGGCGACGATCTGCTGGCACGGCTCGGCAGGGCACGGATCCTGGCGCGCGGCCCCAAGGTGAAGGGCTCGGTCCGGGCCGCCGGGCTGACGGAGGAGTGGTCGCCGTCGTCGGAGTCCATGGCCGAGGTGCTCGACCGGCTGCTGGAGGAGGGCGTCGACGGGCAGCGCATCGCGATCCAGCTGCACGGTGAGCCGCTGCCCGGGTTCGTGGAGGCGCTGCGCGAGGGCGGGGCCGAGGTCGTGGGCGTGCCCGTCTACCGGTGGATGCCGCCGGAGGACATCGCCCCGGTGGACCGCCTGCTGGACGCCACGGTGTCCCGGGGCGTGGACGCGCTGACCTTCACCAGCGCCCCGGCCGCGGCCTCCCTGCTCTCCCGTGCGGAGGAGCGCGGGATGCTCCCGGAGGTACTGGAGGCCATGAGCCACGACGTACTGCCGGCCTGCGTCGGCCCGGTCACCGCCCTGCCGTTGCAGTCCCGCGGCATCGACACGGTCCAGCCCGAACGCTTCCGGCTCGGCCCCCTCGTCCAGCTCCTGTGCAAGGAACTGCCCGGCCGGGCACGCGCGCTGCCGATCGCCGGGCACCGGGTGGAGATCCGCGGGCACGCCGTCCTGGTCGACGGCGACCTCAAGCCCGTGCCGCCCGCCGGCATGTCCCTGCTCCGCGCCCTCTCCCGCCGCCCCGGCTGGGTGGTCGCGCGCGCCGAACTCCTGCGCGCCCTGCCCGGCTCCGGCCGCGACGAGCACGCGGTCGAGACGGCCATGGCCCGTCTCCGCACGGCCCTCGGCACCCCGAAACTGATCCAGACGGTGGTCAAACGGGGCTACCGCCTCGCCCTGGACCCGGCGGCGGAGACGAAGTACGCGGACGCATGAGAGCGTCCGCGGGTTGAGCGGGATACCGCCACGCCGACCCGCGAGCGGCCGGTGCGAGGGGTTCCCGGCGCCGGAGTGGGCAGGCACTGTAAGAGGGAACGGTTTCCCAGCCCTCTCACTGGCACCTCACCGAGCTCTCGCGACCGGGGTGCACCCCTATAGGCGGTGACAGGCACATGGCACTGGGTACGGCCACGGCCCCGTACGAGCTGCGCTTCGATGCCGGGCGGATCTGCCTCGACCTGCTCTCCACCACGCATCCGGAGGAACGGCTCGACTCCGTGGACGTGCTCCGCGCCTGGATCACCGGCTCCGGGCTGGTCCCGGCGGACACCGCCCTCGCCCACGCCGACGCCGCCTGGCTGGTCGCCTTCCGCGAACTGCGCGGCCAGATCGACCGGTTGGTGCGGGGCTGGCCGGGGTCCGGAGCCCGGGCGTACGACTTCGCGCTGGCGCGCGTCAACGACCTCGCCCGTACGGCGCCCCCCGCCCCGCGCGCGGTCCGCGGTGGAGACGGCGAACTCGTACGGCGGTTGGACGGCCCGCCCGGCTGCCCCGCCCTGCTCGCGGCCGTCGCCCGGGACGCCGTGGACCTGCTGACCGACCCCGTCGCCCGCGCTGCCCTGCGCCAGTGCGAGGGCGACAACTGCCCGATCGTGTACCTCGACACCTCCCGGGGGCGCAGGAGGCGCTGGTGCTCCAGCGAGGTCTGCGGGAACCGCGAACGGGTCGCCCGGCACCGCCGCCGCGCGGCACTCACACGGCCTTAAGTCCCTTTTGCCCTCCGCGGCAAAGGCGTTGAGTGGTCGCTGCACCCAATTTCCCTGTCCTAAATGCGACTTCTGCGGACGTGCTGTCGAAGTGATTTCGATTACATGCCGTTTACCTACGGACCCGTAGGGAAAGCCTGGCTTGATCGCGTCGGTGTGGCGGAAATGTAAAGAACGCGGGGTGGGAATGTGCTCCCATGTCCCGCTCGTCACGTCACTTCGAAGAAATCTGTCACGCCTCTTTGAACACCCAACGCCTCGCATCCGTACGGCTTGTGGAGCGACCGACTGGGGGAACCCCCGGACACCGGAGGTGGGCGTGCGCAAGGATTCCGTCGTGGCCAATGAACGTGCACCGAGGGCCCGACATCGCATGTCCCAGCCCTCGGAACCCGACGAGGAGCTGATGCGTGCGCTCTATCGCGAACACGCCGGACCCCTGCTCGCCTATGTCCTGCGCCTGGTCGCCGGAGACCGGCAGCGCGCCGAGGACGTCGTGCAGGAGACGCTCATCCGTGCCTGGAAGAACGCCGGACAGCTCAATCGAGCGACCGGATCGGTACGCCCCTGGCTGGTGACGGTCGCCCGGCGCATCGTCATCGACGGCCACCGCAGCCGGCAGGCCCGGCCGCAGGAGGTCGACCCGTCGCCGCTGGAGGTCATCCCCGCGGAGGACGAGATCGACAAGGCGCTGTGGCTGATGACTCTCTCGGACGCACTCGACGACCTGACCCCCGCCCACCGGGAGGTGCTCGTCGAGACGTATTTCAAGGGGCGTACGGTCAATGAGGCGGCCGAAACCCTGGGCATACCCAGCGGCACCGTCCGCTCCAGGGTGTTCTACGCCCTGCGTTCGATGAAGCTGGCACTGGAGGAGCGGGGGGTGACGGCGTGATGAGTGTTTACGGGGGTAACCAGGGGTTCGGTACGGGAGGCATGGGTATGTCTGGACCCATGCAGGAATCTCCGGTGCCGAACGAGCACGAGACCGTCGGCGCCTACGCTCTCGGCATCCTCGACGACGCCGAAGCGACCGCCTTCGAAGCCCACCTCGCGACCTGTGAATGGTGCGCCCAGCAGCTCGACGAGCTGGCCGGCATGGAGCCCATGCTCGCCGCCCTCGCCGACCTGCCCGGCTCGGGCACACCCGCGATCGGCGAGTCGCTGTCCGCGAAGCCCCGCCCGCGCCTGGTGGAGAAGCTGGTCGACGAGGTCGCCGACCGCCGCGCCCAGAAGCGCCGCCGCAGCTTCTACATGGTGGCCGCGGCCGGCGCGCTGATCATCGGCGGCCCCTTCGTCGCGGTCGCGACGAACAGCGGCGGTGACGGCGGCGGCGCCGAGAACCGCCCGCTCGCCGCGAGCCCCGCCAAGGAAGCCTTCGACGGCATCTCCGACAAGATCACGGCCACCGACCCGAACACCAAGGTCTCCGCGACCGTCGCAGTCCAGAAGAAGGACTGGGGCACCGGAATGGTCCTGGAACTGAAGAACGTCAAGGGCCCGCTCAAGTGCGCCGTCGTCGCGGTGGGCAAGAACGGCGAGCGGGAGACCCTGGCCTCCTGGTCCGTCCCGGAATGGGGCTACGGTCTCCCGGACGCCAAGTCCGAGAAGGCCAAGGAGCCCCTGTACGTCCAGGGCGGCGCCGCCTTCGAGCCGAACGAGATCGACCACTTCGAGGTAGTGACCTTCGACGGCAAGCGGCTGGTCGAGGTCGACGCGTAGCCTTACCGGGTCCCCTTCGCGTACGGTGGACGGCTGCCCAGCACGTCAGAAGGGGGCCCGGTGGCCGCTCAGGCTCCACAGGAAACCGCGCTCGACTCCCTGAGAGACAGAGAGATCAGCGTCGAACAGGAACACCTGGACCGGGTGTACCGGCGTCTCGAGGAAAAGATCCACGAGGCCGAGTTCCTCATGAACGACGCGGCCCAGCGCGGCCAGGTCGGCACGCCCGGCGCGCTCGCCGAGCGGGACGCCCAGGTCTTCCGGGCCGGCATACACCTCAGTCGGCTGAACAACGAGTTCGAGGACTTCCTCTTCGGCCGCATCGACCTGCTGCGCGGCAAGGACGGCAAGAAGGGCCCCGACGGCGCGTACACCGCCGTCGAACCCGCCGAGGGCGCGATCCGCGAGGACAACACCGCCGACATCGCCGAGACGCTGCACATCGGCCGCATCGGCGTCCTCGACCAGGACTACGCCCCGCTGGTCATCGACTGGCGGGCCCCGGCCGCCGCCCCCTTCTACCGGTCGACGCCCGTGGACCCCGGCCGCGTCGTCCGCCGCCGGGTCATCCGCTCCAAGGGCCGCAGGGTGCTCGGCGTCGAGGACGACCTGATGCGCCCCGAGCTGACGGCCTTCCTCGACGGTCACGAACTGCCCGTCATCGGCGACGGCGCCCTGATGGCCGCGCTCGGCCAGGCCCGCAGCCACACCATGCGCGACATCGTCGCCTCCATCCAGGCCGAGCAGGACCTGGTCATCCGCGCCCCCGCCGCCTCCGTGACGTACGTCGAGGGCGGCCCGGGCACCGGCAAGACCGCCGTCGCCCTGCACCGCGCGGCCTACCTCCTCTACCAGGACCGGCGCCGGTACGCGGGCGGCATCCTGATCGTCTCGCCGACCCCGCTGCTCGTCGCCTACACCGAGGGCGTGCTGCCCTCCCTCGGCGAGGAGGGCCAGGTCGCCATCCGCGCCATCGGCTCCCTCGTCGACGGCGCCGAGGCCACGCTCTACGACTCGCCGGCCGTGGCCCGCGCCAAGGGCTCGTCCCGCATGCTCAAGGTCCTGCGCAAGGCCGCGCGCGGAGCCCTGGAGCTGAACGATTCACCGGCCCGGCTGCGCGTGGTGGCCTTCGGCCGCCGCCTGGAACTGGAGGCCGAGCAGCTCGCGGATATCCGGCGCGCCGCCCTCGGCGGCACCGCCCCCGTCAACCTGCTGCGTCCGCGCGCCCGCAAGCTCCTCCTGGACGCCCTGTGGGAGCAGTCCGGCGCGGCGGGCCGGCACACCGACCCGGAGCTCGCCGCCGAGCTGCGCTCCTCCTTCGACGAGGACATCACCTCCGAGGACGCCTTCATCGCGTTCCTCGACGCGTGGTGGCCCGAGCTGACCCCGGCGGCCGTCCTGGACGCCATGGCCGACGAGCGGCGCCTCGGCCGCTGGGCCCGGCGGATCCTCAACCCCGGCGAGATCCGCAAGGTCGCCCGCTCCCTCAGGCGCGACGGCCACTCGGTGCACGACATCGCGATGCTCGACGAGCTCCAGGCCGTCCTCGGCGCCCCGCCCCGCCCCCGGAAGAGGCGCGAACTCGACCCGCTCGACCAGCTCACCGGCCTGGAGGAGCTGATGCCGGTGCGCGAGGAGTCGCAGCGCGAGCGCGCCGAGCGCCTCGCGCAGGAGCGCACCGAGTACGCGCACGTCATCGTCGACGAGGCCCAGGACCTCACCCCGATGCAGTGGCGCATGGTCGGCCGCCGCGGCCGGCACGCCACCTGGACGGTCGTCGGCGACCCGGCCCAGTCGTCCTGGTCCGACCCGGACGAGGCGGCCGAGGCCCGCGACGAGGCCCTCGGCACCCGCCCGCGCCGCCGCTTCGAGCTCACCGTGAACTACCGCAACCCGGCTGAGATCGCCGAGCTCGCCTCGAAGGTGCTGGCCCTCGCCATGCCGGGCTCCGCGTCCCCGAAGGCGGTCCGCTCCACCGGCGTCGAGCCGCGCTTCACGGTCGTGGACGGCACGTTGGCCGAAACCGTCCGTGCCGAGGCGGCCCGGCTGCTGGAGCGCGTCGACGGCACGGTCGGCGTGGTCGTCGCCATGCAGCGCCGCGAGGAGGCCCGGCGCTGGCTCGCCGGGCTCGGCGACCGGGTCGTGGCTCTCGGCAGCCTGGAGGCGAAGGGCCTGGAGTACGACGCGACGGTCGTGGTCTCCCCGGCGGAGATCGCCGACGAGTCCCCGGCCGGCCTGCGTGTGCTCTACGTCGCACTCACGCGGGCCACCCAGCAGCTCACGGTCGTCTCGGCGGACCGGGACGAGCCCGACGCGGCGGGGGTACCGGACCTGCTCAGGGACTGATTCCGGTCCGTCCGGCGGGACCGCGCCCCGCTACCCAGTTGCCGGCGAAATGAACTCCCGGTACGGGAATGGCCTTACGGGATCTGTTTGTTAGCCTGGATGTGGCACCGGCCCGATCCAAGCCCCCGGGCCCAACCATCGTCGCTACGAGCGACCACTTGCCGCGAGGCGAGCATGGCGGGTCGGTGCCACCTTCTTCCGAAGAGACCCGCGTCCATCGTGACGTGGGTCTCTTTTTGCTGGCCTGTTCCGCGAACAAAACGTTCGCAATCGAGGGTGGCTACCTGCTACTCAGCGGTAGGTGCGACGATCGGACGGCACAACTCAGGGTCAGTGAAAGCAGAGGAAGTCGGCCATGGCAACGGCGCCCAGCGTCTCCTACTCGATGACGGTCCGGCTGGAGGTGCCCGCGAGCGGAACCGCCGTCTCGCAGCTCACCACCGCCGTGGAGTCCTCCGGAGGCTCGGTGACCGGCCTCGACGTCACCGCATCCGGTCACGAGAAGCTTCGTATCGACGTCACCATCGCGGCCTCGTCGACCGCGCACGCGGACGAGATCGTCGAGGAACTCCGCGGCATCGAGGGCGTCACGCTGGGCAAGGTCTCGGACCGGACCTTCCTCATGCACCTCGGCGGCAAGATCGAGATGGCGTCGAAGCACCCCATCCGCAACCGTGACGACCTGTCCATGGTCTACACGCCGGGTGTCGCCCGCGTCTGCATGGCGATCGCCGAGAACCCCGAGGACGCCCGCCGCCTCACCATCAAGCGCAACTCCGTTGCGGTCGTGACGGACGGCTCGGCCGTGCTGGGTCTGGGCAACATCGGCCCGAAGGCGGCGCTGCCCGTGATGGAGGGCAAGGCGGCCCTCTTCAAGCGGTTCGCCGGCATCGACGCCTGGCCGATCTGCCTGGACACCCAGGACACCGACGCGATCGTCGAGATCGTCAAGGCGATCGCCCCGGGCTTCGCGGGCATCAACCTGGAGGACATCTCCGCCCCCCGCTGCTTCGAGATCGAGGCCCGGCTGCGCGAGGCCCTCGACATCCCCGTCTTCCACGACGACCAGCACGGCACCGCGATCGTCGTCCTCGCCGCCCTCACGAACGCCCTGCGTGTCACGGGCAAGGCGATCGAGAACATCCGCGTCGTCATGTCCGGTGCCGGCGCGGCCGGTACGGCCATCCTGAAGCTGCTGATCGCCGCGGGCGTCAAGAACGCCGTCGTCGCCGACATCCACGGCGTCGTGCACGCCGGCCGCGAGGACCTGGTGGACGCCGCCCCGGACTCGGCGCTGCGCTGGATCGCCGACAACACCAACCCCGAAGGCCTGACCGGGACGCTCAAGGAGGCCGTGCGCGGCGCGGACGTCTTCATCGGCGTCTCGGCCCCGAACGTCCTCGACGGCGACGACGTGGCCGCCATGGCCGAGGGTGGCATCGTGTTCGCGCTCGCGAACCCGGACCCCGAGGTCGACCCGGCAATCGCCCGTCAGACCGCGGCCGTTGTGGCCACCGGCCGTTCCGACTTCCCGAACCAGATCAACAACGTGCTGGTCTTCCCGGGTGTCTTCCGCGGCCTGCTGGACGCCCAGTCGCGTACGGTCAACACCGAGATGATGCTCGCGGCGGCGAAGGCCCTCGCGGACGTGGTGACCGAGGACGAGCTGAACCCGAACTACATCATCCCGAGCGTCTTCAACGACAAGGTCGCGGGCGCGGTCGCCGGGGCGGTGCGGGAGGCCGCGAAGGCGGTCGGCGCGGCGGCGACGACCTCGCAGCCGTAGGGCGACAGCCCTGCGGCCGCTGTGAGGATTGCCACGACTGGCCTGGCAACGGCGCGTCGGGGAACCCCACCCCTTGGGCCGCCCTCTATCGTGTCGGCCAGGCTCAGGCCCTCTTTTCGTGTGACTCCCAAGGGTGTTCTCACGACTCCTGCGGGTGCCGGATTGGCTTTCCCGCCGCAGGTAGAGGCAGGATGCGTCCCTGGGCGCGAGGGTCTGACGACGGACCCGGGTCCGGGGACTCACGGAGGACCCTGGCAGCATCGGCTTCGATCTGACGCCTCAACGGCAAGATGAACACGGGAGTAACAACATGAACCGCAGTGAGCTGGTGGCCGCGCTGGCCGACCGCGCCGAGGTGACCCGCAAGGACGCCGACGCCGTTCTGGCCGCGTTCGCCGACGTGGTCGGCGACATCGTCTCCAAGGGGGACGAGAAGGTCACCATCCCCGGCTTCCTGACCTTCGAGCGCACCCACCGTGCCGCTCGCACCGCCCGCAACCCGCAGACCGGCGAGCCCATCCAGATTCCGGCCGGCTACAGCGTGAAGGTCTCCGCGGGCTCCAAGCTCAAGGAAGCCGCCAAGGGCAAGTAACCCTGCCGTTCGTACGCCGACGGTGTACGAACCACAGTGAGTGACATCAAAGGGGCGGCCACCCGAACCGGGTGGCCGCCCCTTTGGCGTCACTGCTTGCGTCGCTACCCGAGCGCCTTGCCCGGCAGCTCGACCTTCGCACCGAGCTCCACGAGCTTCTCCATGAAGTTCTCGTAGCCGCGGTTGATGAGGCCGATGCCGTGGACGCGGGACGTGCCCTGGGCCGCCAGCGCCGCGATGAGGTACGAGAAGCCGCCGCGGAGGTCGGGGATGACCAGATCGGCGCCCTGGAGCTTGGTGGGGCCGGAGACGACGGCCGAGTGCAGGAAGTTGCGCTGGCCGAAGCGGCAGTTCGAGCCGCCCAGGCACTCGCGGTAGAGCTGGATGTGCGCGCCCATCTGGTTCAGGGCGGACGTGAAGCCGAGGCGGGACTCGTAGACCGTCTCGTGGATGATGGACAGGCCCGTGGCCTGGGTCAGGGCGACCACCAGCGGCTGCTGCCAGTCGGTCTGGAAGCCCGGGTGGACGTCCGTCTCCAGCGCGATGGACTTCAGCTGGCCGCCGGGGTGCCAGAAGCGGATGCCCTCGTCGTCGATCTCGAAGGCCCCGCCCACCTTCCGGTAGGTGTTCAGGAACGTCATCATCGAGCGCTGCTGGGCGCCCCGGATGTAGATGTTGCCCTCGGTCGCCAGCGCGGCGGACGCCCAGGAGGCGGCCTCCAGGCGGTCGGAGAGGGCGTGGTGGGTGTAGCCGCCGAGTTTGTCGACACCGGTGACGCGGATGGTCCGGTCGGTGTCCATCGCGATGATGGCGCCCATCTTCTGAAGGACGCAGATCAGGTCCTCGATCTCCGGCTCGACAGCCGCGTTCGAGAGCTCGGTGACGCCTTCGGCGAGCACCGCCGTCAGCAGGACCTGCTCGGTCGCGCCGACGGACGGGTACGGCAGCCGGATCTTCGTGCCCCGCAGCCGCTGCGGCGCCTCCAGGTACTGCCCGTCCGCCCGCTTCTCGATCCGCGCGCCGAACTGCCGCAGCACGTCGAAGTGGAAGTCGATGGGCCGGCCGCCGATGTCGCAGCCGCCGAGGCCCGGGATGAACGCGTGGCCGAGGCGGTGCAGCAGCGGACCGCAGAAGAGGATCGGGATACGGCTCGAACCGGCGTGGGCATCGATGTCAGCGACGTTCGCGCTCTCCACGCGCGTCGGATCCATCACCAGTTCGCCGGGTTCGTCCCCCGGACGGACCGTCACACCGTGCAGCTGCAACAGGCCCCGTACGACCCGTACGTCACGGATGTCCGGAACATTGCGGAGGCGGCTCGGGGCGCTGCCCAGCAGCGCTGCCACCATTGCCTTCGGTACGAGGTTCTTCGCACCGCGGACACGGATCTCGCCCTCCAGCGGGGTTCCGCCGTGGACAAGCAGGACATCGTCGTTGACGGTCATGAATCTCGCGTTCCGTGGAGTCGGGCAGGGGCCAGGGGGAAAGGGTAATCGCCCTGCACCCCCCTTCCGTAAGCCTGAGTCAGACCCAGCCACGTCATAGCTCTGTCACAACACGAACGGTTCCGTGCCGGGCACGTGGGGTCACGGTCACGTCCGTGCGCGTGGGACGCATCGGTGCGCCCCTGAGCTGCGTTCACTCGCGTCCCCGCATTGGCTCCCCACGGGGCGGGAAGATGCGGGATCATGTCTGGCATGACCGAGGTGTCCTCGCTCACAGGGCGGTTGCTCGTGGCCACGCCCGCCCTGGCGGACCCGAACTTCGACCACGCGGTGGTGCTGCTCCTCGACCACGACGAGGAGGGCTCTCTCGGTGTCGTCCTCAACCGCCCCACCCCGGTGGACGTGGACGACATCCTGGAGGGCTGGGGCGATCTCGCCGGCGAGCCCGGCGTCGTGTTCCAGGGCGGCCCGGTGTCGCTGGACTCGGCCCTCGGGGTCGCCGTCGTCCCCGGCGGCGCGTCCGGGGAGACCGCCCCGCTGGGCTGGCGCCGGGTGCACGGCGCGATCGGTCTGGTCGATCTGGAGGCCCCGCCGGAGCTGCTGGCCTCCGCCCTCGGCTCCCTGCGGATCTTCGCCGGATACGCCGGCTGGGGCCCCGGCCAGCTGGAGGACGAGCTGGTGGACGGCGCGTGGTACGTCGTCGAGTCGGAGCCCGGTGACGTCTCCTCGCCGTCCCCGGAGAGGCTCTGGCGCGAGGTGCTGCGCCGCCAGCGCAACGAGCTGGCGATGGTGGCGACGTACCCGGACGACCCTTCGCTCAACTGATGGCTGTGACCTTCAGTACCCTTGGGCCTATGAGCACTCTCGAGCCCGAGCGCGGGACTGGTACGGGGACCCTCGTAGAGCCGACGCCGCAGACCTCTCACGGTGACGGTGACCACGAGCGCTTCGCCCACTACGTCCAGAAGGACAAGATCATGGCGAGCGCCCTCGACGGCACCCCCGTCGTGGCGCTGTGCGGCAAGGTCTGGGTGCCGGGCCGCGACCCGAAGAAGTACCCGGTGTGCCCCATGTGCAAGGAGATCTACGAGTCCATGAGCTCCGGGGACGACGACAAGGGCAAGGGCGACAAGTAGGCCCGGCCCGCGTGGCGTAAAGCCTCCAGGGTGCGTTTTGCGCGCCCTGGAGGCTTTTGTGCTGTCCGGGCGTTGCGCAGGATGCGTCTGCTGGTCACAGAGTGGTTGAGACCTCTTGTGGGCGTGTTCATGCAGTCCCTAGCCTCCGAGGTGTTGTGCACAGCGAAACCTTCATTGCGCATGTTGCAACACTCCTTCGGAGGAGCACTCCATGAAGCTGTCCGTCCGATGTGCCGCGCTCACGGCGCTCGCCGCCCTCCTGGCCACCGCCTGCGCGCCCCAGACCGCCACGAACTCCTCCTCCGACAAGGACGAGAAGACCGGCACGCTGCGCGTGTGGCTCTTCCAGGAGGTCGGCAACACCCCCAAGGAGAAGGCCGTCGACTCCGTCGTCGCCGCCTTCGAGAAGGCCCACGAGGGCACCGAGGTCGATGTCGAGTACATCCCGATCGACACCCGCGCCCAGCGCGTCAAGGCCGCCTTCAACGACCCAGCCTCCGCTCCCGACGTCATGGAGTACGGCAACACCGACACGGCCGGCTATGTGAAGGACGGCGGACTCCTCGACGTCACGAAGGAGTTCGGTGACTGGAGCGAGGCGAAGGACAGCGACCCGACGGCCAAGCAGTCGGTGACGGTCGACGGCAAGGTCTACGGCGCCCCCTTCTACGTCGGCGTCCGCGCGCTGTACTACCGCACGGACGTGTTCGAGGAGCTCGGCCTGTCCGTCCCGAAGACGATGGACGAACTGGCCTCCACCGCCCGCGAGATACGCGCCGCGAAGCCCGAGCTGTACGGGCTGGTGGTCGGCGGCGCCTACACCTACGGCGCGATGCCCTTCGTCTGGGCCAACGGCGGTGAACTGGCGAACGGCAAGGGCGGTTCGTACGCCTCCGGCATCGACAGCCCCCAGGCGCGGAAGGGCATCAAGGCGTACACGTCCCTCTTCGGGGACGACAACTGCCCGGCGGCCAAGTGCGCGGGCATGGGCGGCAACGACACGATCTCGGCGTTCGCCGCGGGCAAGGCCGGCATGGCGATCGGCGGCGACTTCAGCCACACCGCCGTCGAGGCCGGGAAGGTCAAGGGCAAGTACGCGGTCGTCCCGCTGCCGGGGGTGACATCCGGCTCGATCGCACCGGCCTTCGCCGGTGGCAACAACATCGGCGTCCTGAAGAGCACGTCCCACCGCACGCTCGCGGTCCAGCTGATGCGGCAGCTCGCCTCGAAGAAGACCCAGACCGAACTCTTCGACGCGATGGGCTTCCTGCCGACCTTCACGGACGTGCGGCGGCAGGTCGCGGAGAAGGAACCCTTCGTGAAGCCCTTCGTGCAGACCCTCTCGGCGGGCACGAAGTTCGTCCCCGCCTCACCCGCCTGGGCCGAGATCGACTCCTCGCTCGTCCTGCCCACGATGTTCCAGGAGATCATCAGCGGCAAGAAGAGCGTGGCCGCGGCGTCCGAGGCCGCCGCGAAGAAGATGAACACCGCGTTCGGCTCCACCGGGTGAGCCGGGTGAGCCGGGTGAGCCAGGTGAGACAGGCGAGCCGGGTGCACGACAGCACGGTGTCCAACCAGGTCAAGACGGCTGGAGTCAACTCGGTCGGCAAGTCGCCGCTCGTGTCCGGCGGCTGGACGCCCTGGCTCTATCTCGCCCCCGCGCTCGTCGTGCTCGGCGGGCTGCTCGTCTACCCCATTTATCAGCTCGGGCTGATCTCGTTCTTCGAGTACACGCAGGCCCAGGTCAGCGGCGGGGAACCGACGGTGTTCCGGGGGTTCTCGAACTACACCGAGCTGTTCGGGGATCCGCAGTTCTGGCAGGTGCTCCTCGCCACGGTGCTGTTCGCGGCCGCCTGTGTCGTCTGCACGCTCGCGGCCGGATGCGCCCTCGCCGTGCTGCTCACCCGCGTCCGGGCCGTACCGCGGCTCGCGCTGATGCTGGCCGCCCTGGGTGCGTGGGCGACCCCGGCCGTGACCGGCTCCACGGTGTGGCTGTTCCTCTTCGACCCGGACTTCAGCCCGGTCAACCGCGTGCTGGGCCTCGGCGACCACTCCTGGACGTACGGGCGTCTCAGCGCCTTCTTCCTCGTCCTGCTCGAAGTGGTGTGGTGTTCCTTCCCGTTCGTCATGGTGACCGTCTACGCGGGGATTCGCGCCGTGCCCGCCGAGGTCCTGGAGGCCGCCTCCCTCGACGGCGCCTCGCAGTGGCGCATCTGGCGCTCCGTGCTCGCCCCGATGCTCCGGCCCATCCTGGTCGTCGTCACCATCCAGTCGGTCATCTGGGACTTCAAGGTCTTCACCCAGATCTACGTCATGACGGGCGGCGGCGGAATCGCCGGCCAGAACCTGGTCCTCAACGTCTACGCCTACCAGCAGGCGTTCGCGTCCTCGCAGTACAGCCTCGGCTCGGCGATCGGCGTCGTGATGCTGCTGATCCTGCTCGCCGTGACGCTGGTGTACCTGCGGCTGCTGCGCCGCCAAGGGGAGGAACTGTGAATCCGCCGCGCGTCCGTGTGCGCCGCCCGGGACGGCTGGCCGCCGAGGCCTCGGCCCTGCTGGTCGCGGTCGTCGTCGCCTTCCCCCTCTACTGGATGGTGCTCAGCGCCTTCAAACCGGCCGGGGAGATCGAGTCGAGCGAGCCCAGACCGTGGACTCTCGCGCCTTCTGTCGACTCCTTCCGGCGGGTCTTCGGGCAGCAGGAATTCGGCCGTTACTTCCTCAACAGCCTTGTCGTCGCGGGTTGTGTCGTGATCGCCTCCGCGCTGATCGCGTTTCTCGCCGCGACCGCCGTGACACGATTCCGGTTCCGCCTCCGGACCACCTTGCTGATCATGTTTCTGGTGGCCCAGATGGTGCCCGTGGAAGCCCTGACCATCCCCCTCTTCTTCCTCATGCGGGACTTCGGTCAGCTGAACACACTGGGCTCACTGATCCTGCCCCACATCGCCTTCTCGCTGCCGTTCGCGATCTGGATGCTGCGGGGGTTCGTGAAAGCCGTTCCGGAGGCACTGGAGGAGGCCGCGTACATCGACGGGGCGAGCCGGGCGCGATTCCTGTGGCAGATCCTTTTCCCGCTGGTCCTGCCGGGGCTCGTGGCCACCAGCGTGTTTTCCTTCATCTCCGCCTGGAACGACTTCCTCTTCGCCAAGTCGTTCATCATCAGTGACACTTCGCAGTCGACGCTGCCGATGGCGCTGCTGGTCTTCTACAAGCCCGACGACCCGGACTGGGGCGGGGTGATGGCGGCATCGACGGTGATGACGATTCCGGTGCTGGTCTTCTTCGTACTCGTACAGCGCCGCCTGGTCTCCGGACTGGGCGGAGCGGTGAAGGACTGACGTGACCCCTCCCAACACGGACGTGATCCCGGCGCCCCTGCGCGTCGAGGCCGGGGACGGACAGCGCTTCCTCCTCGACACGCGCACCGGCATCGAGGCGGACCCCGGCACCGAGCCGGTCGCGCGGTGGCTGCGCGCGACCGTCGGCGCCGCGACCGGCCTGCCACTGGGCCCGCACACCGGCGACGCACACCGCGTCCGGCTGCGGATCCTGCCCGACCTCGGCGGACCCGAGGCGTACCGCCTCACGGTCGGCACCGACCGCGTCCTCATCGAAGGAGCGGGCCCGGCGGGCCTGTTCTGGGGCGCCCAGACCTTCCGGCAACTGCTCGGCCCCGAGGCCTTCCGCCGCGCGCCGGTGACCCGCAGGCAGGAGTGGGAGGTGCCCGCCGTCACCATCCACGACGCCCCCCGATTCCGCTGGCGCGGCCTGATGCTCGACGTGGCCCGGCACTTCATGCCCAAAGAAGGTGTCCTGCGCTGTCTCGATCTCATGGCGGCGCACAAACTCAACGTCTTCCACTTCCACCTGACGGACGACCAGGGCTGGCGCATCCAGATCCAACGGCATCCACGGCTGACCGAGATCGGCTCCTGGCGGGCGCGGACGAAAACCGGCCACCGGGCCTCACCCCTGTGGGAGGAGAAGCCGCACGGCGGCTACTACACCCAGGACGACATCCGGGAGATCGTCGCCTACGCCGCCGAGCGGCATATCACCGTCGTCCCCGAAATCGACGTACCCGGCCACTCGCAGGCCGCCATCGCCGCGTACCCGGAACTCGGCAACACCGACGTCATCGACACCACCGCCCTCTCCGTCTGGGACACCTGGGGAATCAACCCGAACGTACTCGCCCCCACTGACAACACCCTGCGCTTCTACGAGGGCGTCTTCGAGGAAGTACTGGAGCTGTTCCCGTCGGAGTTCGTCCACGTCGGCGGCGACGAATGCCCCAAGGACCAGTGGCGCCGGTCCGCGACCGCCCAGGCGCGCATCAGGCAACTCGGTCTCGCGGACGAGGACGAGCTCCAGTCCTGGTTCATCGGGCACTTCGACGCGTGGCTGGCCGCACGCGGGCGCCGGCTGATCGGCTGGGACGAGATCCTGGAGGGCGGGCTGGCGAAGGGCGCGGCCGTGTCCTCCTGGCGCGGCTACGCCGGGGGCATCGCCGCCGCCCGGGCCGGCCACGACGTCGTCATGTGCCCCGAGCAGCAGGTGTATCTGGACCACCGTCAGGATCCGGGCCCCGACGAGCCGGTACCGATCGGGTGGGTGCGCACCCTCGAGGACGTCTACCGGTTCGAGCCCGTGCCGCCGGAGTTGACGCCCGAGGAGGCCCGGCACGTGCTCGGCACCCAGGCGAACGTGTGGACCGAGGTGATGGAGGACCCCGCGCGCGTGGACTACCAGGCGTTCCCCCGGCTCGCGGCCTTCGCCGAGGTCGCGTGGAGCGCCCTGCCCGCCCCGCCGGAACGGGACTTCGCCGGCTTCGAGCGCCGTATGGCCGCCCACTACCGGCGGCTCGACGCCCTCGGTGTCGCCTACCGGCCACCCGCCGGCCCGCTGCCCTGGCAGCGGCGCCCGGGGGTGCTGGGCCGCCCGATCGACGGCCCGCCGCCCCACCGATAGGACCGGCCGCCGCTACCGAACAGCTCGAACAAGCCACGGAAAAAGCGCACAAGGGTCACCGAAAGTGCCAATCGCCACGCACTGGTGAACCGGTGCGAAAACGGACCATCTCGCCGGTGAGGTGGGCGAATGCCTCCTAGCGGACCCGTGTCTTCGGCTCTCGCCAAGATGTGCCAGAGTTGCCACGTCCGCCCTGTCAGCACGTACCGTACGGCAGCACAGGTGGGACCAGGTGGGGCAGCGGGAAGGGGCAGCCGGTTTGACCACGCACGCACCGCAGGCGGCGCAGGCCGTCACGCTGCCCACGACGCTGGACGAGGCCGTCGCGGCACTCACCGCCGTGCCCGCCGCCGTGCCCGTCGCGGGCGGCACCGACCTGATGGCCGCCGTCAACTCCGGACAGCTCAGGCCCGCCGCGCTGGTGGGACTCGGCAAGATCAGCGAGATCCGCGGCTGGCAGTACCTGGACGGACACGCGCTGCTCGGCGCGGGCCTCACGCACGCGCGCATGGGCCGCCCCGACTTCGCGGCCCTGATCCCGGCGCTCGCCGCCGCCGCGCGCGCCGCGGGCCCGCCGCACATCCGCAACGCGGGCACCCTGGGCGGCAACATCGCCTCGGCCGCCCCCACCGGGGACGCGCTGCCGGTGCTGGCCGCCCTGGAGGCGACCCTGATCATCGCGGGCCCGGGCGGGGCCCGCCGGGAGATCCCGGTGTCGCACCTGCTGGCCGGGATGGACATGCTGCGCGCCGGTGAGCTCATCGGCTACGTGCGCGTGCCGCTGCTGCACGCCCCGCAGGTCTTCCTGAAGGCCACCGGCCGGACCGGCCCGGGGCGCGCGGTGGCGTCGGTGGCCCTGGTCCTGGACCCCGCGCGCCGGGGTGTGCGCTGCGCGGTGGGCGCCATAGCGCCGATGCCGCTGCGGCCCCTGGAGGCCGAGCAGTGGGTCGGCCGGCTCATCGACTGGGACAACAACCGCGCGCTCGTGCCGGAGGCGCTGAGCGCCTTCGGGGAGTACGTCGCCGCGGCCTGCATCCCCGACGCGGCCCCGGCCGAGGACGGCTCCGTACCGCAGCTCCCGCCCGCCGTACTGCACCTGCGGCGCACCGTCGCCGCGCTGGCCCGACGAGCACTGGGGAGGGCGCTGTCGTGACCGACGACCAGCACGGAGAGGGCACGCCCCGGGGCGGGAGCCGCTGGGACCCGCTGCCCCAGGGCGAGTACGACGACGGCGCCACCGCCTTCGTCGAACTCCCCGAGGGGGGCGTCGACGCCCTGCTGGCCGCCGACAGCCCCCTCGCCGCGCCCGGCCACGGCTACGTACCGCCGCAGATAACGGTCGACCCCGCCACGACCGCCGGAACCGACCCGGCGGCCCCCGGCGCGTGGCCGGTGCCCGGCGCGCCCGTCGACGGCGCCCAGTGGCACGAGCCGCACGCAGCCCACCAGCAGGGCCACGAGCAGGGCGGCCACCAGCAGCCCGGACACGACACGGGGGAGCAGTCGTACGGCTCGCAGGCGCCGTACGGATCCGGCACGCCCTACGGCTCCGACGCGCAGGCGGGGCGGCACGGCGCGGACGACCGCTTCACGTACAACCCCGGAGCCACCGGGCAGTGGAACTTCGAGGACGCCGCGGGGGCGGAGACCGCGCCCGGCCATGACGTGACCGGACAGTGGTCCATCCCCGTCGCCGGGGGCGACCTTCCGGACGAGTCGGGCGAGTTCACCACGTCCTCGCTGGTCGAACAGTGGGGCGGCACCCCACCGCCGACGCTGCCGGGCGGTGCGCCCGCCCCGTGGGCGACCCAGGCGGCGGGCAGGCCGTGGGGCCAGCAGGTCCCGCAGGACACGGCGGGGCAGGAGCAGGCCGGGCCCGGCTATCCGCACGAGCACGAGCACGGGCAGCCGGGGGTCGCGGGACCGGCTTCCGAGTACGCACCGGACCCGGGCGCGCGGAGTCCCCATGCCCCGGACCAGCAGCCCGCCGGGCCCATGCCGCAGGAGGCGGACCCGACTTCCGGCCACGCCCCGGGAGCGGCCGACGGCACCGGTCACGCGCCGCAGCGGCCGGAGGATGCCGGGCAGACGCCTGAGGTGTCCGGATTCGCCGGTCACGGGCACGAGGCATCGGGGTTCGGCGGTCACGGGCAGGAGGCGTCCGGGTTCGCTGATCACGGGCAGGAGCCGTCGGAGTTCGGCGGTCACGCGCAGGCATCGACCGCGTTGAGCGGCCACGGACCGGAGTCGTCCGGGGCGGGCGGCCATGGGCCGGACATGTCCGGCGCCGGTCACGCATCCCAGCCCTCCGACCGCGGCGGCCGCGCGCCGGAGCAGCCGGAGTTCGCCGACCACGGCTCGGACCCGTCCGCCTTCGCCGGTCACCGCCCGGAGCAGCCGGCTTACGCCGATCACGGCGCGGAGCCGCACGGCGTGCCGGACCACGGCCCGGACCCGCACGGCTTCACGGAGCACGGCCCGGAGTCGCACGGTGTGCCGGGCCAGGGGGCGGAACAGTCCGCCTTCGCGGACCGCGGCTCGCAGCCGTCCGCGTTCGCCGATCACCGCCCGGAGCAGCCGGCCTACGCCGATCACGGCGCGGAGTCGCACGGCGCGCCCGGCCACGGCCCGGACCCGCACGGCTTCACGGAGCACGAGGGGTCGGACCCGCACGGCGTGCCCGGCCAAGGCCCGGAGCTCTCCGGCCCACCCGGACACGGCCCGGAGTCGCACGGAACGACCGGCCACGAGTCGGCCCGGTCCGCCTTCACGGACCACGGCTCAGAGTCGTCCGACTTCACGGACCACGGCTCCGAGTCGTCTGACTTCACCGAACACCGCCCGCAGCCGCACACCTTCACCGACCACCACGGCCCTGAGCCCTCCGGCCCCCCCGGACACGCGCCGCGGCACTCGGGCCCTGACGGTGAGCCGGCCCAGCACCGCCCCGGGCCGGACGCGAACGGCCCCGAACGGTCCGAGTCCCCCCAGCCGTACCCCGAGGCTCCCGGGGAGACCCGCGGCGAGCCCGCGCACGACGAGCCGCACGCGGACGCCGCCGCGCACCCGCGGACCGCCCAGGAAGCCTCACAGGACGCTCCCGGCCACGGTGAGGCCATCGAGGCCGCCGAGAACGTCCCAGGGGCCGCAGAGGGCGCTGACGCCCCCGCCGAGCCGTCCGCCGGGCCCCTCCCGGCCGAGGCGGACCCGGACGCCGGGCCGGAGTCCGCCGACGGCGAGACCCCGGACGACCCGGCACCGCAGGACCCGTCCGGCGACTCGCACGACTCGGGTGACACCGAGGGCGAGGCGTCTCAGGACGCGCCCTCCACCGCCCCGCAGGAGGAACACCCCCTCGCCTCCTTCGTCCTGCGCGTCAACGGCACCGAACGCCCCGTCACCGACGCGTGGATCGGCGAGTCCCTGTTGTACGTGCTGCGCGAGCGGCTCGGACTCGCGGGGGCCAAGGACGGCTGCTCGCAGGGCGAGTGCGGCGCGTGCAACGTCCAGGTCGACGGGCGGCTGGTGGCGTCCTGCCTGGTCCCGGCCGTGACCGCCGCGGGCAGTGAGGTCCGTACCGTCGAGGGCCTCGCCGAGGACGGCCGGCCCTCGGACGTGCAGCGGGCGCTCGCGCGCTGCGGCGCCGTGCAGTGCGGCTTCTGCGTACCCGGCATGGCGATGACCCTGCACGACCTCCTGGAGGGCAACCCGGCGCCCAGCGAGCTGGAGACCCGCCAGGCGCTGTGCGGCAACCTGTGCCGCTGCTCCGGCTACCGGGGCGTGGTGGACGCCGTGAAGGAGGTCGTCGCCGAACGCCAGGCGCACAGCGCGCCCGCCGACGGCGACCCGGACGAGGCCCGTATCCCGCACCAGGCGGGCCCGGGCGCCGGCGGCGTCCACGCGTCGGCCTTCGGCTCGGCCCCTGAACAGCACGCCCCGAACCCGCACGCCCCGGACCCGCACACTCCAGACCCCCATGACCAGCCCTACGGCCAGGACGGAGGCCCCGCGTGAGCAACGAAGCAGCCACCGCTCAGGCCGCACAGGCCGCGGAGGCCGCCCCCGCCCCCGAACCGCTGCCGCACGGCCTGGGCGCCTCCCTCCCGCCCGCCGACGCCCGCGCCAAGACGGAGGGCACCTTCCCGTACGCCGCCGACCTGTGGGCCGAGGGCCTGCTGTGGGCGGCCGTGCTGCGCTCACCGCACCCGCACGCGCGCATCGTGTCCATCGACACCTCCCACGCGCGCGAGATGCCCGGCGTACGCGCCGTCGTCACCCATGAGGACGTCCCCGGGCTTCCGTTGCACGGCCGCGGCACGGCCGACCGCCCGGTCTTCGCCTCCGAGGTCGTACGCCACCACGGCGAGCCCATCGCCGCCGTCGCCGCCGACCACCCGGACACCGCGCGGATGGCCGCCGCCGCCGTCATCGTCGAGTACGAGGTGCTCGACCCGGTGACCGACCCGGAACAGGCCTTCGAAGCCGAGCCGTTGCACCCCGACGGGAACCTGATCCGGCACATCCCGCTGCGCCACGGCGACCCGGAGGCGGCCGGCGAGATCGTCGTCGAGGGCCTGTACCGCATCGGCCGCCAGGACCCCGCGCCCATCGGCGCCGAGGCGGGCCTGGCCGTACCGCGCCCGGACGGCGGCGTGGAGCTGTACCTCGCCTCCACCGACCCGCACGCCGACCGCGACAGGGCCGCCGCCGCCTTCGGCCTGGAAGCCGAGCGGGTCAAGGTCGTCGTCACCGGCGTCCCCGGCGCCACGGCCGACCGCGAGGACCAGGGCTTCCAGCTCCCGCTCGGCCTGCTGGCGCTGCGCACCGGCTGCCCGGTGAAACTCGCGGCCACGCGCGAGGAGTCCTTCCTCGGGCACACCCACCGGCACCCCACCCTGCTGCGCTACCGCCACCACGCCGACGCCGAGGGCAGACTCGTGAAGGTGGAGGCGCAGATCCTGCTCGACGCGGGCGCCTACGCCGACACCTCCGCCGACGCCCTGGCCGCCGCCGTCGCGTTCGCCTGCGGCCCGTACGTCGTCCCGAACGCCTTCATCGAGGGCTGGGCCGTCCGCACCAACAACCCCCCGTCCGGGCACGTACGCGGCGAAGGCGCCATGCAGGTCTGCGCCGCCTACGAGGCGCAGATGGACAAGATCGCCAAGAAGCTCTGCATCGACCCGGCCGAGGTGCGGCTGCGCAACGCCATGGCGACGGGCGACGTGCTGCCGACCGGCCAGACCGTGACCTGCCCGGCCCCCGTCGCGGAACTGCTCCAGGCCGTACGCGACTTCCCGCTCCCGCCGCTGCCCAAGGACACGCCCGAGGAGGAGTGGCTGCTGCCCGGCGGCCCCGAGGGCGCGGGCGAACCGAGCGCGGTGCGCCGGGGCGTGGGCTACGGCGTGGGCATGGTGCACATGCTCGGCGCGGAGGGCGCGGACGAGGTCTCCACGGCGACCGTGAAGGTCCACGACGGTGTGGCCACGGTGCTGTGCGCGGCCGTCGAGACCGGCCAGGGCTTCACGACCCTGGCCCGGCAGATCGTGCAGGAGACGCTCGGCATAGACGAGGTGCACGTGGCGCCGGTCGACACCGACCAGCCCCCGGCGGGCGCGGGCTGCCGCGGCCGGCACACCTGGGTGTCGGGAGGCGCGGTGGAGCGCGCGGCCAAGATGGTCCGCACGCAGCTCCTGCAGCCGCTCGCCCACAAGTTCGGCATGTCCACGGAGCTGCTCCAGATCACCGACGGCAAGATCACGTCGTACGACGGCGTCCTGTCGACGACCGTCACCGAGGCGCTGGACGGCAAGGAACTGTGGGCCACCGCCCAGTGCCGCCCGCACCCGACCGAGCCGCTGAACGAGGCCGGCCAGGGCGACGCGTTCGTAGGCATGTCCTTCTGCGCGATCCGCGCGGTGGTGGACGTCGACATCGAGCTCGGTTCCGTACGGGTCGTGGAACTGGCCGTCGCCCAGGACGTGGGGCGGGTCCTGAACCCGGCCCAGCTGGCCGCCCGGATCGAGGCGGGCGTCACCCAGGGCGTGGGCATCGCGCTGACCGAGAACCTGCGCACCCCGCGCGGCCTGATCCGACACCCGGACCTGACCGGTTACGCCCTCCCGACGGCGCTCGACGCGCCCGACATCCGCATCGTCCGGCTGGTCGAGGAGCGGGACGTCGTCGCCCCCTTCGGGGCCAAGGCGGTCAGCGCGGTGCCGGTGGTGACCTCCCCGGCGGCCATCGCGTCCGCCGTACGGGCGGCCACGGGCCGCCCCGTGAACCGGCTGCCGATCCGGCCGCAGGCCGCGGTGGTCACGGAACGGTCCTGATGCCCGTACTGGATGGGGTCGTCCTGGTCACCGGAGTGATGGCGGCCGGCAAGTCGACGGTCGCCCAGGCGCTGGCGGAGACCCTGCCGCGCGCCGCGCACGTCCGCGGTGACGTGTTCCGGCGCATGATCGTCTCCGGCCGGGAGGAGTACGTCCCGGGCGCCGGGGACGAGGCCGAGGCCCAACTCCGGCTCAGGCACCGTCTGTCGGCGGCGACGGCGGACGCGTACGCCGAGGCCGGGTTCACGGCGGTCGTGCAGGACGTGGTCCTGGGCGAGGACCTGAGGACGTACACCGGTCTGGTGCGCACCCGGCCGCTGTACGTGGTCGTCCTCGCGCCGCGGGCCGAGGCGGTGGCCGCGCGGGAGGCGGAGCGGCCGAAGACGGGATACGGCGCCGCCTGGACCGTCGGCATGCTGGACGATGCGCTGCGCACGCAGACGCCGCGCATCGGCCTGTGGCTGGACACCTCGGAGCTGACGGTGGGACAGACCGTGGAGGCGATCCTGGCGGAAAGGCAACGCGCGAGGGTGCTCTGAGCGTCCTGTGAGGTGGACGCGTGCGGTCGCCGGGGCGCGCGTCGCTGTTCCGGGGCGTTGTCAGTGGTGGGGCGTACTGTTCTGGGCAGTGGGGGACGGCTGCCGGGCCTGGCCGGGCGGTCTGCCGTGCCCCGCCAGGGGACGGTGAGCAAGCGCATGCGGGGGAGCCCATGAGTACGACCGACGCCGGTTCCGCGGTGATCACTCTGACCGAGTCCGAGCTGGATCCGTGGGTGACGCACGCGTCGACGCGGCACTGGCTGACCGGTCCCGGACTGCCCTGCGACAGCGGTGTGCTGAGCTTCGCCGAGCTGGACCGGGAGGGTCTGCGCACGGTGGCGGATTCGACGGGCGATCCGTCGGACCGGCTGTCGGCAAAGCTGCGCGAGCAGCTCGTGATAGGCGGGCTGCTCGGCCCGGGAGGCCTGGAGACGGAGTCGGTCCTGCTGGACGGCGCGACGGGCGAGATCTCGACGACGTACTTCCTGCACGACCGCCCCGACCTGATGGACCGCCGCCCCCTGGCGCCCTCGCTGCGGACGCTGGTGCGCTTCGCCGAGGCGACGGACGAACTGGCGGGCCTGCGCGGCCAGTTCGCCTCCCACGCGGGCCGCTTCGGCCCCAAGGCGGTGGCGGAGGCCTCCCAGCACCTGCTGGCGGTGTTCCGGGACGGGGCGGACGGCGAGCCGGCCCCGTTCTGGAAGATGGCGGCGCTGATCCGCCCGCTGTCCCTGGTCGCGGGCCGGGGCGGCGCGTCCGGCCTGTCCCTGGACCTCCCGCACCGCCTCCTGGACCAGGAGTTCGGCGCCGGCAAGGTGGCCCGCTTCGAGGACGTCGACTTCCCCGCGACGCTCACGCACGAGCCGACCCGCCGCTTCCTGCGCGAGGTGGGCCTCCCGGAGGAGGCCCACGTCTTCTCCCTGGACACGGATGTCCCTCTGGCGACGCTCGCGGAGTACTACGCCGACTCGGACCGCCCCGCGGAGCTCCCCTTCGGAGCCCATCGCCTGATACGCCTCGGCCATCTCGTCGAGGACAACAGCCTGGTCGTCGACGGTGCGACGGGCGCGGTCCTGAACTGGAGCGAGCCCGACGCCACGCTGTCCCCGCTGAACACGGACGTCTCGACCCTGGCCTTCACCCTCTGGCTCCTGCACCGCGAGCGGGCGATCGACGCCCAGTCGGACCACGAGCTGACGACCGACACGTACGACCAGCTGGCCATGACGATGCTCCAGGTCCTCTCGGCGGTCGACCCGACGGGCGTCACACCCGGCGGCTCGGGCCGCCACTACTGGACGGACGCGTTCCGGGACGAGGCGGGCGGGGTGCTCTGACGGCGCTGCCGTCAGGCGGACCCGGCGGCGCCGCGGCGACGGCGTACGACGAAGACCAGGCCGCCACCGATCACCGCGGCGGCGGCCGCCGCACCGGCGAGGAGCGGGGTGCCGTCGGAGCCCGTGGCGGCGAGGTTGCCGCCGGTGGAGCCGCCGGTGGTGGTGCCGCTGGAACCACCCGTCGTGCTGCCGGTCGAGGCCGACGCCGAGGGGGAGGCCGTGGCGCCCGTGCCGCCGGCGGCCTGGCCCTCCGGGTCGTTGCCGTTCCCGCCGTTGCCGTTTCCGCCGTTGCCGGAGCCCCCGTCGGCGCCGTCCGAGGGGCTCGGCCCGGGCTCGTTGTCGCTCGGCAGGTCGATGCGGATCAGGGCGGTGTTGTTGGCGCGGTTCTTGTCGTACGCGGGGGCGATGTCGTAGACGGACGACGCCTTGACCTCGCCCTCGGGGTCCTGCGCCGACTCCGCGATCTTCAGCGTGAAGGTGTACGCCAGGGACTGGCCCACGTCGAGGGTCCCGTCCTGCGGCCAGCAGACGTACTTCGGCTTGCCCGTGGTCCCCTGCGGTCCGCTCGGCCCGTCGATCCCGAACGGCGCGCAGTCCTTCGGCACGCCGACGGCGACGGTGCCCGGCGGGATCTGCACCAGCAGGCCCGGAAGGTCGTCGCTCTCCTGGTTCTGCACCCAGCCGGGGCCGTCGTTGCGCAGGGCCACCGTGACCGACTGCTCCTCGCCGGCCAGCGCCTCGGTGTCCTCGCCGACCGCGACGAGGTCGGCGGTGTTGTCCGCGGTCAGCGTGAGCCGCCGGTAGCTGTCGTCGTACCCCTCGCCCGGGGCCTCACCGGTCGCGCTCGTGCCGTACTCGACGGCCTCCATCAGGGCGCTGTCCAGCGCCTTGAACCGGACCGGGGTGGTGACGGAGGCACCGGGCTCGATGACCGTGTCGAGCTCGCAGAGGGCCTGCCGCACCTGGTCCTCGACGGTCGAGTAGGTGCAGCCCTGCACCTGCTCGGGGAAGTCCAGCCCGCGCGTGAGGCGGACCCGGAAGGCGACTCCGTCCACGGCGGCCGTGCCCTTGTTGGTGAGGGTGACGGACTTGTCGTACACCTCGCCGGGCTGGGGAGTCGCGGAAGGCAGGGCCGACACGACCAGCTCGGGCGCGCCCTCCTCGGCCTGCGCCTGGGGTGCGGCGACAGCGGGACCGGCGACGGCGATCACGGCAGCGGCCAGGACGGCTGCCGAGGGGCGGAGGTGCACGATGGTTCTCCTCGTCGAAACAGTGGGCGAGACCGGAACGTCGGCTACCGGTCATGTTCTGGACACGCAAGAGGCACTGAGGGTTGTGCGCGACTTCCCGAAGCCACGCCCCGAGCTGTGCACCGAGCCCTGATGCCCGGCGGATTGCCCCGTTGCGCCCTGAACGCGCCCTTTCCCGGTCCTCAGCCCGCGCACATGCTCGCGCCATGGGGGATACAGACGAGTCGAGCATCATCCCGTTACCCGACCCCGACGGACACCGGCAGCGGCCACCGGACGCCCCGCGGCCGTGGGAGAAGACCGACCGGGCCCAGGCCGCGATGGAAGGCGCCACCGGCCCCGAACCGCCCGCTCCGCCCGTCTGCCCCAACTGCGGGCTCGTCGGGGACCGGCGTGTCACCTACTACGGCTGGCATGTCCTCCTGGAACCGGACATGCCGGTGCCCGCGCACATGGTGCCCGCCTGGCACCGCTGGTACGTGGACTCCGACGGGACGGCGTGGAACAGCCGCGAGGACGAGCCCGCGCCCGGTGCGGTGTGCCGGGTGCCGCATCGGATCGCCTGCCCCGGGCTGAGGATCGAGGAGGTCGGCCTCTGGCGGTGGCTGGACGCCGTACGCGCGGAGAACGCGCGCCGGGCGCGGCGAAAGGCAGACGAGCAGACCGCGCCGGGAGCGCTTCCCGACGCCGGCTAGAGGTGACCCGCGGCTCAGGGCAGTACGCGGTAGGTCAGGTGCGTGACCAGGCTCGCCGGCCGCGACCTCACCTGCTCCAGCTTCAGCGGCGGGACGCCCTCGAACAGCCGCGTGCCCGCGCCCAGTGTGAACGGCACGATGTGCAGCCGCAGTTCGTCGACAAGGCCGGCGGCGAGGTACTGGTTGATCGTGGTCGCGCCGCCGAGGATCAGGACGTCGCCGTCGCCGGCCGCCGCGCGGGCCCGCGCCAGTGCCGACGCGATTCCGTCGGTGACGAAGTGGTACGTGGTGCCGCCGTCCATCGGCTGTGGCTCGCGCGGGTGGTGGGTGAGCACGAACACCGGCGCGTGGAACGGCGGATTGTCGCCCCACCAGCCGTTCCACTGCCGGTCCCACGCGTCGCGCACGGGGCCGAACATGTTGCGGCCCATGACGAATGCTCCGGCGGCGGCCAACTGGTCGACCTCGGCGCGGTTCTCGTCGGGGGTGTCGAACATCCAGGCGTGCAGCTTGTCGCCCGTGCCGTCGCCGCCGTCGTCGCCGAACGGGCGCTCCTCGGTCTGGTCGAGCCCGGCGGAGTAGCCGTCGGCCGTGATCGTGATGTCGCAGATCACTCTGCCCGTTCGTTCCGTCATCGCTCTCTCCTCCTCGCAGCGGCCTTTGCCGCTTCCGGGGTGAGCTTCCAGCCAAGCTTCGGCGTGAACAAGGAGGCGTACGACCAAGGTCCCACGCGGGGACCATCTCGGGACAGGGGTCAAAGTGCCGCGTGGCCCTTACTCTGACGGTCATGACCGCCCCGAAGCCGCGTGACGCCGATGTCACAGATGTCGCAGATGCCGTGGAAGCCGATGGCCTGACCTCCGTCCCCGCGCCGGACGAGACCGTGCTGGGGCGGGAGTACCGGGCGCTGAGCTTCGGGATCGTCTCCGTGGTGCTGCTCATCGCCTTCGAGGCGACGGCGGTCGGTACGGCGATGCCCGTCGCGGCGCGGGAGCTGGACGGGGTGCCGCTGTACGCGTTCGCGTTCTCCGGGTACTTCACGACGAGTCTGTTCGGGATGGTGCTCTCCGGGCAGTGGTCGGACCGGCGCGGGCCCCTCGGGCCGTTGACGACGGGCATCGCCTCCTTCGGGGCCGGGCTGCTGCTGTCGGGGACGGCCGGGGCGATGTGGGTGTTCATCCTGGGGCGGGCCGTGCAGGGGCTCGGCGGCGGGCTGGTGATCGTCGCGCTGTACGTCGTCGTCGGACGGGCGTATCCGGAGCGGCTGCGGCCGGCCATCATGGCCGCGTTCGCCGCGGGCTGGATCCTGCCGTCGATCGTCGGCCCGCTCGCCGCCGGCACGGTGACCGAGCAGCTCGGGTGGCGGTGGGTGTTCCTCGGGATACCCGTACTCGTCGTCTTCCCGCTCGCGCTCGCGCTGCCGCAGATACGGCGCCGCGCGTCCGGACCGGTGCCGCCGCCGGACTCGGAGCCTTCTCCCGGCCGGCCCCCTTCCCTCAACCGCCGCCGCATCCGCCTGGCGCTGGCCATCTCCCTCGGCGCCGGCCTCCTCCAGTACGCCGCACAGGACTTGCGCCCGCTCTCGCTCCTGCCGGGCGCCGCCGGACTGGCCCTGCTGGTGCCCGCCGTGCTCGGGCTGCTCCCGCGCGGCACCTACCGGGCCGCTCGCGGGCTGCCCTCCGTCGTGCTGCTGCGCGGCGTCGCCGCGGGGTCGTTCATCGCCGCGGAATCCTTCGTGCCGCTGATGCTGGTGACCCAGCGCGGGCTCAGTCCGACCCTGGCCGGGTTCTCGCTCGCCGCGGGCGGCGGGACGTGGGCGCTGGGCTCGTGGGTGCAGTCGCGGCCGCGATTCGAGCCGTACCGGGAGCGGTTGACGACCTTCGGCATGCTGCTGGTGGCGGCGGCCATCGCCGCAGCGCCGAGTGTGCTGCTCGATTCCGTGCCCGTGTGGACCCTGGCCGTCGCCTGGGCCTTCGGCTGCTTCGGCATGGGCCTCGTCATCTCCTCCACGAGCGTGCTCCTGCTCAAGCTCTCCGCCCCCACGGAGGCCGGCACGAACTCCGCCGCCCTCCAGATCTCCGACGGCCTGTCCAACGTCGTCCTGCTCTCCGCCGGCGGCGCCGCCTTCGCCGCCCTCGGCGGAGGCACGGTCACCCACACCGCCACCACCGCCACCGCCTCCCACCCGGCCGCCTTCGCCGCGGTGTTCCTGCCGATGGCGGTGGTCGCGCTGGTGGGGGCCTGGGTGACCACGCGGCTGCGGGAGCGGTGAGGAGCCCTGCCGGGCTGTGACGTGAATCCCACCCTGGCATGACCCGGGCTTGTCCGCGCATGAGCAGTGGCAGGGCGCCGGTAGGGTGGCCCGGTTGTCATACGTAGCCGAGCCGTCAGGCTCCCTCGAACGAGCCGCCCGACCCCCAACGGAGACCGTGACTACCACCGCCGGCACCAGCTCTGCCTCGCACCACCTGTCCCCGGCGTTCCCCGGCCGCGCCCCCTGGGGTACCGCCAGCAAGCTGCGCGCCTGGCAGCAGGGCGCGATGGAGAAGTACATCCAGGAGCAGCCGCGGGACTTCCTGGCGGTCGCCACCCCCGGCGCCGGCAAGACGACCTTCGCGCTGACGCTGGCGTCCTGGCTGCTGCACCACCACGTCGTCCAGCAGGTCACCGTGGTGGCCCCGACCGAGCACCTGAAGAAGCAGTGGGCGGAGGCCGCGGCCCGGATAGGCATCAAGCTCGACCCGGAGTACAGCGCCGGGCCGCTCGGCCGGGAGTACCACGGGGTCGCCGTGACGTACGCGGGCGTCGGCGTGCGGCCGATGCTCCACCGGAACCGGGTGGAGCAGCGCAAGACGCTGGTCATCCTCGACGAGATCCATCACGCCGGTGACAGCAAGTCCTGGGGCGAGGCCTGTCTGGAGGCCTTCGAGCCCGCCACCCGCCGACTGGCCCTGACCGGTACGCCCTTCCGGTCCGACACCAACCCCATCCCCTTCGTGACGTACGAGGAGGGGAACGACGGGATCCGGCGGTCCGCCGCCGACTACACCTACGGTTACGGCAACGCCCTCGCCGACAACGTCGTCCGGCCCGTCATCTTCCTCTCCTACAGCGGCAACATGCGCTGGCGCACCAAGGCCGGGGACGAGGTCGCCGCGCGGCTCGGCGAGCCCATGACCAAGGACGCCATCAGCCAGGCCTGGCGGACCGCCCTCGATCCGCGCGGCGAGTGGATGCCGGCCGTGCTGCGCGCCGCCGACCAGCGGCTGACCGAAGTGCGCAAGGCCATCCCGGACGCCGGTGCGCTCGTCATCGCCTCCGACCAGGACTCGGCGCGCGCGTACGCCAAGCTGATCCGCGAGATCACGGGCAGCAAGGCGACCCTCGTGCTGTCCGACGACTCCGGCGCCTCCGAGCGGATCGACGAGTTCAGCGCGAACAACGACCGGTGGATGGTCGCGGTGCGGATGGTGTCCGAGGGTGTCGACGTGCCGCGGCTCGCCGTCGGGGTGTACGCCACCACCATCTCCACTCCGCTGTTCTTCGCTCAGGCCGTCGGCCGTTTCGTACGGTCCCGGCGGCGCGGCGAGACGGCCTCGGTGTTCCTGCCGACCGTGCCGGACCTGCTCTCTTTCGCCAACGAGATGGAGCGCGAACGCGACCACGTCCTCGACAAGCCCAAGAAGGAGGGCGAGGAGGACCCGTACGCCGAATCCGAGAAGGAGATGGAGGAGGCGAACAAGGAGCAGGACGAGGACACCGGCGAGCAGGACATGCTGCCCTTCGAGGCGCTGGAGTCCGACGCGGTCTTCGACCGGGTCATGTACAACGGCGCCGAGTTCGGCATGCAGGCCCACCCGGGCAGCGAGGAGGAGCAGGACTACCTCGGCATCCCCGGGCTGCTGGAGCCGGACCAAGTCCAGCTGCTGCTGCAGAAGCGGCAGGCCCGGCAGATCGCGCACAGCCGCAAGAAGCCGGACGAGGAAGCCGACCTGCTCGAAGTGCCCGCCGAGCGGCGGCCGGTCGTCTCGCACAAGGAGATGATGGAGCTGCGGCGGCAGCTCAACACGATGGTCGGCGCGTACGTCCACCAGAGCGGCAAGCCGCACGGCGTGATCCACACGGAGCTGCGGCGCGTGTGCGGGGGGCCTCCGGCGGCGGAGGCGACGGCGGGGCAGCTACGGCAGCGGATCGCCAAGGTGCAGGAGTGGGCCACGCGCATGAAGTGACCCCCGAGTCGTACGTATGAGGACAAAAGGCGCTAGTCGGTCTTGAGCCGTGCCCGGATTCTGGACGGAGCCTTCCGCTCAGCGAACTCCCTTCGCTACTGTCCGGCTACGCATACGCCCCGTGGCAGCGCCGCCGCGGAGCGCAGCCGTGAAGCGACGCGGCCCGGACAGGCCGGGCCGCCGGCCGATCGGCGGCCTCTGAAGCGCGTCGCCGACGGGACTCGGTGACGCATCCGCCGACCAGGGGGCCGTCGACCTCACCACTAAGGAGTGGGCGTCGTGACCGCGGAGACCTCCCAGACGCTCGACAGAGGACTACGTGTCCTCAAGCTGCTCGCCGACACGGACCACGGAATGACCGTGACCGAGCTCTCCCTCAAACTGGGCGTCAACCGGACCGTGGTGTACCGGTTGCTCGCCACGCTGGAACAGCACGCGCTCATACGCCGTGACCTGGGCGGACGTGCCCGGGTCGGGCTCGGCGTGCTGCGTCTGGGCCGGCAGGTCCACCCCCTGGTACGAGAGGCCGCGATGCCGGCGCTGCGGTCGCTGGCCGAGGACATCGGCGCGACGGCGCACCTGACCCTGGTGGACGGGGCGGACGCCCTCGCCGTGGCCGTGGTGGAGCCGACCTGGACGGACTACCACGTCGCCTACCGGGCAGGATTCCGCCACCCCCTGGACCGGGGCGCCGCGGGCAAGGCGATCCTCGCGGCCCGGCAGCACCCCATGACGGACCCGGGCTTCACCCTGACCCACGGGGAGCTGGAGGCCGGCGCGTGCGGGGCGGCGGCGCCGCTGCTGGGCGTGACGGGCGTCGAGGGCAGCGTGGGCGTGGTGATGCTGGCGGACGTGGTGCCGAAGCGGGTGGGGGACAGGGTCGTCGAGGCGGCACGAGAGGTCGCGGACGCGCTGCGCTGACGTGTGCGGCGGCGCTGTGCTGCGTGTGCGGACGCGCTGCGCTGACGTGTGCGGATCCCTCCTGCCGGGCCCCGGGCGACCTGGGACCGGCCCCATTCCGTGCCCGAGTTAGATTGATCCCGTGTTCTCTCGTCTCACGCGTCCCCAGGCCATCGCCGTCTGCGCCCTGCCCGTCGTGGCCCTGCTCGCCACGGCGGTGTTCGCGCCGCTGCCGTTCTCGGTGGCGCAGCCCGGGCAGACGACGAACGTGCTCGGGGAGGACAAGGGTGCCCCGGTGATCACTATCAAGGGTGCGCCGACCCGGGACACGCCTGGTCAGCTGCGTATGACGACCATCGTGGCGACCTCGCCGGACACCCGGGTCTCGCTCCCGGACGTCATCGACAACTGGTTCCGCACGGACCGGGCGGTCATGCCGCGCGACGCGATCTACCCGAGCGGCGACTCGGTCCAGGAGATCGAGCGGCACAACGAGAAGCAGATGAAGGAGTCCCAGGACGCGGCGACGCAGGCCGCACTGAACTACCTCGGCCTCGACGACAAGGACGTCAAGGTCGGCCTGCGGCTCGCGGACGTGGGCGGGCCCAGTGCCGGGCTGCTGTTCTCCCTGGGGATCATCGACAAGCTCGACGGCGACGGCACGGGTGGTGATCTCACCGGGGGCCGTGTCATCGCCGGCACCGGCACGATCGCCGCCGACGGCACGGTCGGTGCGGTGGGCGGCGTCGCCCTCAAGACCCAGGCCGCCAAGCGGGACGGGGCGACCGTGTTTCTCGTCCCGAAGGCGGAGTGCGCGGACGCGCGTGCCGAACTGCCGAAGGGCCTGCGGCTGATCCCGGTGACCACGCTGAAGAGCACGGTGAGTTCCCTGGTGGCCCTGGAGACGGGGAAGGGCTCCGTACCCAGCTGTTAGTGGGCGGCGGCTGCCGTCCCCGGCCGGGCGGCGAGCCTTAACCCGACCTCCACCAGGGTCCAGCCGAGGCGGGTACGGAGGCCATGGCTGTTCCGGGCGGTGGGGCCCCGGCCTCCGGTTTCGGCACGGAGTTCGGTGGCGCGGGCGTGGTGCAGGGCGAGGTGGATGTCGGGGTGCATCTCAGTCCGTCCTGATCGGGAAGGCGTGGGTGTGGAGGCGGACCTGCTCGGCGCCGGGGGTGTCCTCGGTGGCCTCGCGGTCGCGGTAGGTGTCGAGCAGCGCGTGCATCTTCTCGACGAGCTCTTGAGTCAGTTCGGGCGTCAGTCGCAGCGTCCAACTGCTCATGTCCCAGACGCGGCTCCACTCCTCGGGCCATGAGTCGCGGTTGCCCAGCCACGTCGACAGATCCCGGGTCTGCGTGGTGGCGACCTCGTGGAGGTACATGTCCGCCGCGCCGCGCACGGCCGGGTCCGAGTCGGTGAGCAGGGCGTCGTCGAAACGGAGGCCGTAGTGAGCCGCCTTCCACCACCGCTCGCGCCCCTTGCCGTGCTCGGGGGCGTCCTCGATGAAGCCGTACTCCGCGAGTTGGCGCAGGTGGTAGCTGGTGGCGCCGCTGGACTCGCCCAGCTTCGCAGCCAGTTGCGAGGCGGTGGCCGGGCCGCCGAAGCGCAGGGCGTCGAGCAGCTGCATCCGCAAGGGGTGCGCGAGTCCTCGTAGGGATCGGGCGTCGAGTTGCCGCACGTGTGGGTTCTGGGGTTCGGTCACGGTGCAAAGCTATCCTTGCAAAGGAATCCTTGCAAGGGTTTCTTTGCAACTCTCTTCATCGGTCCGGGTCACCCCTCCCTGACCAACCCCTCCTCCACCATCCAGTCCAGCGCCACCTGATGCGGATCCTCCCCCTCCACATCCACCTTCGCGTTCAGCCTCCGTGCCACCGTGTTGTCCAGCCGTGCCGTCACCGGGTCCAGGACGTCCGCGATCGCCGGCCACTCCTTCAACGTCTTGGCGTTGATCATCGGCGCGGCGTTGTAGTTGGGGAAGAACTTCCTGTCGTCCGCCATGACCGCCAGGTTCATGGAGTCGATGCGCCCGTCGGTGGTGAACACCTCGCCGTACGGGCAACTCCCCTTCGACGTCTGGGTGTAGATGATCCCCGTGTCCATCTGCGTGACGTTCCGCGCCGGCAGCTTCAGCCCGTACGCCCGCTGCATGCCCGGCAACCCGTCCGCCCGGTTCGCGAACTCGACCTCCACGCACAGCTTCACCGCCCCCGGGTCGGACTTCGCCAGCTTCGCCACGTCCGACAGGGTCTTCGTGCCGTACTTCTTCGCGTTCTCCTGGTTCATCGCCAGCGCGTACGTGTTGTTCAGGGACGACGGCCGCAGCCAGGCCAGCCCGTTCGCCGCGTCGGCCTTCCTCACCGCCTCCCACTGGGCGCGCGGATCCGTGACCGGCTTGCTGTTGCCCAGGTACGTGATCCAGGCCGTGCCCGTGTACTCGTACCCGGCGTCGGCGTCCCCCTTGCGGACGGCCTCGCGGCTGCCGATGGATCCCTGGATGCCCGTGCGGTCGAGTACCTCCGCCCCGGCCGCCTCCAGGGCGATGCCCATGATCGCGCCGAGGATCAGCCCCTCGGTGAACGACTTGGACGTCACCGTCAGGCTCGCGCCCTTCAACGCCTCGCCCCGCCCGACCGACCCGGGCCGCACGTCGTCCGCCATGGGGGAGCCGCTGGTCAGGCCGCACCCCGCGACCAGCAGTCCCGCTGCTCCCGCCAGGCACATCGGCCGCCTCATGGCTGGAGCCCCCGGGGCCGCAGGAGCACTTCCGCCAGCGAGGCCAGCCAGTCCACCAGCAGCGCCAGCACCACCGTGAGGACCGAGCCCAGCACCAGCACCGGCATCCGCTGGTTGGTGATCCCCGTCGTGATCAGCACGCCCAGTCCGCCGCCCCCGCCGAAGACGGCCAGGGTCGCCGTGCCGACGTTCAGGACGAGGGCCGTGCGGACGCCCGCGAGGATCAGCGGGACCGCGAGGGGGAGTTCCACCCGGGTCAGCACTCCCGCCGGTGACATGCCGATGCCCCGGGCCGCCTCCAGCAGCGTCGGGTCGTTCGCCTTCAGGCCGGCGATCGTGTTCGACAGCACGGGCAGCACGGCGTAGGCGATGATGCCGATCAGGGCGGCCCTGCGGCCGATGCCCAGCCAGATGACGAGCAGCGCCAGCAGGCCGATCGCGGGCGTCGCCTGGCCCATGTTGGCGAACGCCATCGCCACCGGAGTGGCCCTGCGGAACGCCGGGCGGGTCAGCAGGATGCCCAGCGGGATCGCGATGACCAGCACGAAGAACGTGGAGATCGCGGTCAGCTGGATGTGCTGCCACAGGGCCTTGGAGACCTGGCCGTCCGACAGGGCGTTGCGGGTCAGCGCGTCCAGGTCGGCCTGCCGGAACCAGAGCCAGGTGGCGAGCAGCACGGCGACCAGGACGGCGGGCAGCACGGTCAGCTTCTGCCAGCCGACGCGCCGGGGCGGCGGGCCGGGTGCCGCCCGGGGCGCCTCGGCCTCCTCCTCGCCCGCCGGTCCGGGGGCGGTGCGCACCTGCCCCGGAGCGGTCACCGTGTCCCTCCCAGGCCGCCCACGCCGGTGACGTCCCCGCCGCCGCCCTCCTGCTCCGCGTGCGTCTGCGCCGCCCGCAGCTCCTCCAGTTCGTGCTGGTTCTCCAGCGCGTCCAGCCGGTCGGCCTCCAGCATGTCGTGCACGGAGTTGAGGAGTGTCTCCATGTCGACGACGCCGGTGTACTCACCGTGCCGTCCCGTCACCGCGACGCGCCCGGTGTTGTCGGTGAGCACCGCCTCCAGCGCGTCCCGCAGGGTCGCGTCCCGGGTGACCGTGTCGTGCACCAGCGTCCCGGCGCGGGCCAGCGAGCCCCGGGCCCGCATCAGGTCGCCGCGCCGGAGCCACTTGTAGGGGCGGCCGCGCCGGTCGAGCAGCAGGACCTCGTTGGTGCCGCCGGCCCGCAGCCGGTTGAAGATCTGCTGCAACGGGTCGTCGATCGTCACCGTCGGATAGTCGGTGATCTCCACGTCCCGTACGCGGGTCAGGTTGAGCCGCTTCAGCGCCGCCCCGGCGCCCACGAACCCGGACACGAAGTCGTCCGCCGGGTTGGTGAGGATCGCCTCCGGGGTGTCGAACTGCGCGATGTGGGACCGCTCGCGCAGCACGGCGATCCGGTCGCCGATCTTGATGGCCTCGTCGAAGTCGTGCGTGACGAAGACGATCGTCTTGTGCAGCTCGTGCTGGAGCCGGATCAGCTCGTCCTGGAGATGGTCGCGGGTGATCGGGTCCACTGCCCCGAACGGCTCGTCCATCAGCAGCACCGGGGGATCGGCGGCGAGGGCCCGGGCCACGCCCACGCGCTGCTGCTGGCCGCCGGAGAGCCGGCGCGGGTAGCGGCCCTGGAACTCGCCGGGGTCGAGGCCGACCAGGTCGAGCAGTTCCTCGGTGCGCGCCCTGATCCGGGCCTTCGGCCAGCCGATCATCCTCGGGACGAGCGCGATGTTCTGCGCGACCGTCATGTGCGGGAAGAGCCCGGCGGACTGGATCGCGTAGCCGACCTTGCGGCGCAGCCCGACCGGGTCGATGTCGGTGACGTCCTCGCCGCCCATGCGGATACGGCCGCCGGTCGGCTCGATCAACCTGTTGATCATCTTGAGCAGGGTCGACTTGCCGCAGCCCGAGGGGCCGACGAGGACGACGACCTCGCCCGCCTTGATCTCCATGCTCACGTTGTCCACGGCCGGCTGCGCACTGCCGGGGTACCGCTTGGTCAGGCTCTCCAGCTCGATGGAGGCCCCGTGGCCGTCGGTCTCAGGCACGGATCCCCCTGGGAATGGTCAGCCGCCCGATCAGGACGTACGCGGCGTCGAACAGCAGCGCCAGGACGATGATGCCGAGCGTGCCCGCGAGGACCTGGTTGAGCGCGTTGGCGCTGCCCAGCGAGGCGAGGCCGCGGAAGATGACGTTGCCGAGACCGGGGCCCGAGGCGTACGCCGCGATGGCCGCGATGCCCATCAGCATCTGGGTCGCGACCCGGATGCCGGTCAGGATCGGCGGCCAGGCCAGCGGCAGCTCGATCCGCAGCAGCCGGGCCGGGCGGGACATCCCGATGCCCGTGGCCGCGTCCACCAGCGCCGGGTCGACCCCGCGCAGCCCGACGATCGCGTTGCGCACGACCGGCAGCAGCCCGTACAGCGTCAACGCGATCACCGTCGGCGCCACGCCCAGGCCCACGACCGGGATGAGCAGGCCGATCAGGGCGAGCGCCGGGACGGTCAGGACGGTGGCGGTGGCCGTGGTCGCGAGGTTCCCGGCCCACTCGCTGCGGTAGGTGGCGACGCCGATCAGGACCCCGAGCACGGTCGCGACGACCATGCACTGGAAGACGGCGCTCGCGTGCTGGTAGGCGTCCGTGAGCAGTTGCTGGTGCCGCCCCGCCACGTACTCCCAGAAGTTCACACGCGCTCACCCCACGATTCAGGTCTCCTCCGCGGCCTGCTCCACCAGCGGGATGATCCGCAGCGGAACGGGGTTCTCCATGACGATCGCCGTGGAGGCCCGGACGATGCCATCAAAACCGACGACCCGGTCGATCACACGCTGGAGATCGGCGTTCGAGCGGGCCACCAGCCGGCACAGCATGTCCCCGCTGCCGGTGGTGGTGTGCAGCTCCAGCACCTCGGGCACGGTCGCCAAGTGGGCCCGTACGTCGGCGCCTTGGCCCTGCCGGATCTGGAGCGTCGCGAACGCCGTGACCGGGTAGCCGAGTGCCGCCGGGTCCACTTCCGGGCCGAAGCCGCGGATGACTCCGTTCGACTGAAGCCGGTCCAGCCGCGCCTGCACGGTGCCGCGGGCGACGCCCAGCCGCCGGGACATCTCCAGCACTCCGATCCGCGGCTCCCGCGCCAGCAGCAGGATGATCCGGCCGTCCAGATGATCGATCGCCACAGCAGCCTCCCGGCATGGTCATCCTGTACAGAAGCGCCGTCGACACGGCCGTATTGCTGAACAGATTGCCCAGCGGAGACGCAAACTATTGCGCACCTTGCCGAGCGGGGAGACCCTGCGGCTATGACGCAGACCACACACCACACTCCCGACACCGCCCGGCAGGCCGACCCCTTCCCGGTCAAGGGAATGGACGCGGTCGTCTTCGCCGTGGGCAACGCCAAGCAGGCGGCGCACTACTACTCCACCGCCTTCGGCATGAAGCTGGTCGCCTACTCCGGACCGGAGAACGGCAGCCGCGAGACCGCTGCCTACGTCCTGGAGAACGGCTCCGCCCGCTTCGTCCTCACCTCGGTCATCAAGCCGTCCAGCGACTGGGGCCACTTCCTCGCCCGGCACGTGGCCGAGCACGGCGACGGCGTCGTCGACCTCGCCATCGAGGTCCCGGACGCGCGCGCCGCGTACGCCTACGCCCTCGAACACGGTGCCCGCTCGGTGGCCGAGCCGTACGAGCTGAAGGACGAGCACGGCACGGTCGTCCTGGCCGCGATCGCCACCTACGGCGAGACCCGCCACACCCTCGTCGAGCGCTCCGGCTACGACGGCCCGTACCTGCCCGGCTTCGTCGCGGCCAAGCCGATGGTCGAGCCGCCCGCGCAGCGCACCTTCCAGGCCATCGACCACTGCGTCGGCAACGTCGAACTCGGCCGCATGAACGAGTGGGTCGGCTTCTACAACAAGGTGATGGGCTTCACGAACATGAAGGAGTTCGTGGGCGACGACATCGCCACCGAGTACAGCGCGCTGATGTCGAAGGTCGTCGCCGACGGCACGCTCAAGGTCAAGTTCCCGATCAACGAGCCGGCCATCGCCAAGAAGAAGTCCCAGATCGACGAGTACCTGGAGTTCTACGGCGGCGCGGGCGTCCAGCACATCGCGCTCAACACCAACGACATCGTCCAGACGGTCCGCACCATGCGCGCGGCCGGCGTGGAGTTCCTCAACACGCCCGACTCGTACTACGACACGCTGGGGGAGTGGGTCGGCGAGACGCGCGTGCCGATCGACACCCTGCGCGAGCTGAAGATCCTCGCCGACCGCGACGAGGACGGCTACCTGCTGCAGATCTTCACCAAGCCGGTCCAGGACCGCCCGACCGTCTTCTTCGAGATCATCGAGCGCCACGGCTCGATGGGCTTCGGCAAGGGCAACTTCAAGGCCCTGTTCGAGGCGATCGAGCGCGAGCAGGAGCGCCGCGGCAACCTGTGACCCGATCGTCCCTGTGAGTTCGTGCGGGTGTCACGGGGCACCCGCACGCCCTCATTCCTCCTCCAGCCGAGGCACCTCGTCCGGCGGCTCCCCCAGCGCCTCCGACGCCGCCCGCGCCGCAGGCGCATGCAGCGGTGAGAAGTGCGGGTTGATCCGCAGGGCCTCCGCCAGGTGGCGTCGCGCGGCCCCGTACCGCTCCAGCTCCCGCTCGATCATGCCGCGGTGATAGGCGTACGCCGCGCTGCGCACCGCGCCCCCGTGGTCGCCCTCCGTCGCCCCCACCGCGAACCGCAGGGCCTCCTCGTGCCGACCCGCCCGGTGCAGCGCCCAGCCCAGCGCGTCGGCGACCTCGGTCCCCGGCTGGCGGCGCCACTCGGCCCGCAACCGCCGTACCGCCTCCCGCGGATCGCCGTGGTCCGCCTCGAACCGGCCCAGCACCAGCTCCTCGTCGGCCCCGCCCGCCGCGGCGACCCGGACCCGCTCCCGCAGCAGGTCGTACTGCACCCGGGCCGCCTCCGGCATCCCCAGCGACTCGTACAACTCGCCCAGCTCCAGGGCGTACCGGGGACAGGGCTGCTTGGCGAGGGCCACCCGGTAGGCGTTCAGCGCCTCCGTCGTCCGGCCCAGGGCGGCCAGCGCCCGGCCCTGTCCGGCCTGCGCCGCCCGCTGGTCCGGGTCGAGGCGCACCGCCTCCTGGAAATGCCGTAGCGCGTCCTGAAGGTCCCCGCGTTCCCAGGCCAGTTGCCCGGCCCGCTCCAGATAGGCCGCCCGCTCGGCCGGTGCCCGTGCGCCCGCCGCCGCGTCCGCCAGCGAGGCCGCCGCGTCCTCCCGCCGGCCCCGGTCGCGGTAGACGGCCGCGGCCCGCGCCAGCACGGCGGGTCCCGAGCGCAGCTCCGTCAGCCGGTCCAGCGCCCGCTCGGCCGCCGCGTGCTCACCGAGCCCGGTGTAGGCGTCGATGAGCAGCGGATACGTCGTCCACCGCCGGGGCTCCAGCGTCAGCGCCGCCTCGCCCCAGCGGCGCGCGGCGGGGAAGTCCCGGCGCGCGTTGGCCAGCGCGGCCAGTCCGGCCAGGGCCCGGGTGTTGCGCCGCGGCCGTACCTTCAGCGACGTCCGCAACGCCTTCTCCGCGCGCGGGTAGTACGCCGGGTCGGCCAGCCGCCGCCCCTGTTCCACGTACGCCGCCCCGAGCACCGCCCAGGACGCCGCGTCCCCCGGACGCGTCCGCACCCGCTGCTCCCGCTCGTCGATCAGCTCCGCCAGGTCGGGCAGCGCCGCCGGCACCCCGGCACCGACCGCCGCCATGGCCACCGCCTCCGGCGACGGCGGAGCGGGCTCGGCGGGCCGCTCCCACGGCAGCAGCACCAGCACCCCGCCGAGCACGGCGCACCCCGCGGCGCAGCCGAGCACCACCCGCCGGGTGCGGAAGCGGCCCTCGGGGGGCTTCTGCTGGTTCTCCATGGCGCTCACTGTGCGTCAGTACGACGACCACACCCGGGCAGGCGAAGGGTGCCGCCGACGGGTTCACACCGATGGCCCCGGGTGCGAACCTGTGATCATGAGCCGTATCGAAGCGCCCAGCTCCGAAGGCGCGGACACCGCAGTGACCGGCAACCTCGTCGACCTCCTGCTCGGCGGCCTGCCCGCCGAGGCGGTCCTCACCGACCCCGACGTCACGGCCTCCTACGCCCACGACATGGCGAGCTTCTGCCCGGCCGGCGCCCCGGCCGTGGTCGTCCTGCCCCGCACGGTGGAGCAGGTCCAGCACGTGATGCGCACCGCCACCGCCCTGCGCGTCCCGGTCGTCCCACAGGGCGCCCGCACCGGACTGTCCGGCGCCGCGAACGCCTCCGACGGCTGCATCGTGCTCTCCCTGACCAAGATGGACCGCGTCCTGGAGATCAACCCGGTCGACCGCGTCGCCGTCGTCGAGCCCGGCGTGATCAACGCCGCCCTGTCCCGGGCCGTCGGCGAACACGGCCTGTACTACCCGCCGGACCCCTCCAGCTGGGAGATGTGCACCATCGGCGGCAACATCGGTACGGCCTCGGGCGGCCTGTGCTGTGTGAAGTACGGAGTCACCGCCGAGTACGTCCTCGGACTGGACGTCGTGCTGGCCGACGGGCGCCTCATGTCCACCGGCCGCCGCACCGCCAAGGGCGTCGCCGGGTACGACCTGACCCGGCTGTTCGTCGGCTCCGAGGGCTCGCTCGGCATCGTCGTACGGGCCGTGCTCGGCCTGCGTCCCAAGCCGCCCGAGCAACTCGTGCTGGCCGCCGAGTTCGCCTCCGGGGCCGCCGCCTGCGACGCCGTGTGCCGCATCATGGAGGGCGGCCACGTCCCGTCACTCCTCGAACTCATGGACCGTACGACGGTCAAGGCCGTCAACGACCTGGCGCAGATGGGCCTCCCGGAGACCACCGAGGCCCTGCTCCTGGCCGCCTTCGACACCACCGACCCGGCCGCCGACCTCGCCGCCGTCGGCGCGCTGTGCGAGGCCGCCGGAGCCACCCAGGTCGTCCCGGCCGACGACGCGGCCGAGTCCGAACTGCTCCTCCAGGCGCGCCGGTTGTCGCTCACCGCGCTGGAGGCCGTCAAGGGCGTCACGATGATCGACGACGTGTGCGTGCCCCGCTCCCGGCTCGCCGAGATGCTCGACGGGGTCGACCGGATCGCCGAGAAGTACCGGCTCACCATCGGGGTCGTCGCCCATGCGGGGGACGGCAACACCCACCCGACGGTGTGTTTCGACCAGGCCGACCCCGACGAGTCACGGCGCGCCCGCGAGTCCTTCGACGAGATCATGGCCCTCGGCCTGGAACTCGGCGGCACCATCACCGGAGAGCACGGCGTCGGCGTGCTGAAGAAGGAGTGGCTGGCGCGCGAGATCGGCCCCGTCGGGATGGAGATGCAGCGGGCCGTCAAACAGGCCTTCGACCCGCTGAACATCCTCAACCCGGGCAAGCTGTTCTGAGGGTCGCGCGTCCTCACTGCGCGAGCAGCTCGGCCAGCTCGTCGTCCAGACCGAGCTGCTCACCCTCCGTCCCCGGCGGGACCACCCGCAGCGTGCGCTCCAGCCAGGCCGACACCGGGGCGGCGGGCGCCTCCAGCAGGGCGTCCCCGTCGGGTGAAGTCAGCGCCACCAGCACGACGCTGCGCCCCTCGGCCTTCGTCGGCCACACCCGCACATCGCCCCGCCCGCACGGCCGGAACACGCCCTCCACCAGCAGGTCCCGGGCGAACGTCCAGTGCACCGGGTGCGCGGAGTCGATGTGGAAGGTGACGTGGACGGCGTACGGATCGTCGGTGACGTACCCGAGCCGGGCCGGCACCGGGATCCGGCGCTGCGGTGACAGGACGAGTTTCAGCTCCAGTTCGCGTTCCACCACGGTGCGCATGGCGGTGTTCCCTTCTCTGCACGGGGCCCGTGAGGGCCGGTCAGCAGGAGAGAGCGCGCGGGGGCGGCGGCATTACGCGCGTTGCCGGAAGTTTTTTCGCAGGGGGAGGCACCGGGCCGCGCGATGCGTAGCACATCGGTGCTCGAAAGGGGTGGGTCCGGTGGGAGCGGCGGTGGGGCTTGCGCACGTCTGATAGATGTGGAGGCCCCCATTTGGCCCTCGAGCAGATACGGGACGACGGAGATGAGCGCCCCAACCCCGGCCCCCGGTGACGACAGGCCCCGCGAAGGTTATTACCCGGACCCGTCCATTCCTGGATATGTCCGGTACTGGAACGGTGCCTCCTGGGTACCGGGCACCAGCCGTCCCGCACCCAAGGACGGCGAGACGCTCGCGCCGCCGCCCGGCGCCGCGGCCTCCGGCTCGGGCTCGGGCTCCGGATCCGGCCCCGGCTCGGCCTCGGTCGAGGAGACCGGCCCGCACTTCTTCGACGAGGATCCGGCCGACGAGCCGTCCCCTGCCGACGCCCAGCACGGCAGCCGTCCCGAACCCGCGACCGCCTGGGGCGCCGACCGCTCCCGTCAGTCGGGCTTCGGCGGCGACCAGGACCGCCGTGTCGCGTGGGGCGCACCGCAGGGCGCGCAGGGAGCGGCTCAGCAGGGTGCGGCCCAGCAGGGTGCGGCCCAGCAGGGTGCGGCTCAGCAGGGTGCTGACCCGAGGGTGTCGCACGCCGACCGGCAGCCGGCCGGAGAGTCCGCCCGGCAGGGCGAACCACCGTCTCCCGCCGACCAGGAGGCGAACGCCGCGGCCGCCGGCAGCACGTTCGTCTTCCGCCGTCCGCCGGGGAAGGCCCAGGGAGCGGCCTCCGCCGATGCCCCCGACGACGGCACGATGACGTTCCGCGCGGTGCCACCGCGTCAGGGCCCGGCCTCGGCTGCAGCTTCGTCTTCCGGCGGTTCGGGCAGCGGCCCGGCGGGCTCCGGGTTCGGTGCGCCGGGCGGGCCGACCGGATCCGGGGGCACCCCGGCAGGCCCTGGCTTCGGCCCTCAGGGAGCGGCGCCCGGGCCCGGTTTCGGGGCCCAGGCCGGTCCGGCCGGGGGCCCGGCGGGACCCGCCTTCGGCGCGCAGGGCGGTGCGGGCGCCGCCGGTGACGGCTCGAACCGCCCCGGCTTCGCCGCCGGGAAGGCCGCCGCCGCCCGGGCCGCAGCGCAGGCAGACCCCGGCGTCCAGGCCTCCGCGGCCGCCCCGACGGCGCTGTCCGGGCCCCAGGCGGCGCCCACCGTCCCCCCGCAGTCCGGCGGGCCCCAGCCAGGCCCCGCCGCCTCCGCCACGCCCCTCAGCGCCGGCCCCGGCGGCGGCCAGTCCTCCTGGGCGCAGCAGGTGCACCGGCTCGCCGGAGCGGGCGGCGACGAGCAGCCCGTCGCGCCCTGGAAGCCGCCGACCGAGGACATCTTCCAGGCGGCCGCGCGGCGCCAGGCGTCGGCCCGCCCCGCGGGGCTCGGCAAGCGGCTGGCCGCCCGGCTGCTGGACACCCTCGTTCTCGCCGGCCTCACCGCCGGGGCCGCCGTACCGCTCGGCATCAAGGCGGTCGACCACGTCAACGAGAAGATCGAGGAGGCCAAGCTCTCCGGCGAGACCGTCACGGTCTGGCTGCTCGACGGCACCACGTCGGCCTACCTCGGCATCGTCCTGGCCGTCCTGCTGCTCGTCGGCGTCGTCTCCGAGGTGCTGCCCACCGCCAAGTGGGGCCGCACCCTCGGCAAGAAGCTGATGGGTCTCGACGTGCGGGACATCGAGGGCCACGACACCCCGGAGTTCGGCGCGGCCCTGCGCCGCTGGCTGGTCTACAGCGTGCCCGGACTCCTCGTCGTCGGGATCATCGGCATCGCCTGGTGCCTGTTCGACAAGCCGTGGCGCCAGTGCTGGCACGACAAGGCCGCGCACACGTTCGTGGCCGGCTGAGCAGCACGGCTACGTCCGGCACGGGATCGCCGAGTACTGCCGGGGCATCAGGTGAATCCGTACCTCGGACGGCCGTCTGCCGGATGCGGAGCCGGGGGGTTCGCGGTCGACTCGGGCCATGAGCAGTGAACCGCCCCCCGGCTCCGGTCAGCAGCCCCCGGAAGACGATCCGTTCAGGAAGCGGCCTCCGGGCGAGCAGCCCGGCGAGGGCGCGGGCTCGCCCTACGACCCGCGCTACCCGGGCGGCGGCCCCGGCGGTACCCCGCCCGGCGGCGGCCAAGGCGGCCCCTATGAGCCACCGCCCGGCGGCGGCCAAGGCCCCTACGAGCCACCGCCCGGCGGCCAAGGCCCTTATGAAGGACCTCCCGGCGGCGGCCCCTACGGCGGTTCCCCCTACGGCGGCGGCTCCTACCCCACCGACCCCCTCGCCGGCATGCCCCCGCTCGCCGACAGCGGCAAGCGCACGCTCGCCCGCATCATCGACATGATCCTGGTGGGTGTCGTCGTCTGGCTGCTCACCTGGGGCTTCGACGTCAACGAGTACGACGTGGACAGCGACCGCATCGAGGTCGGCAAGTCCTTCTGGCAGTCGGGGGTCGCCGCCGTCCTCTACATCGCCTACGACACCCTCCTGACCGCGCGGACCGGCCAGACCCTCGGCAAGAAGCTGCTGCACATGCGCGTGGCCAACCTCGACGACGGCGCCACGCCCTCCGCACAGAACGCGTTGATGCGCGCGGCGGTGCTGTGGATCCCGTTCGCCTTCTGCTGCGCCTGCGTCTGGACCGCGATCTCGGGCGGCTGGAGCTTCTTCGACCGGCCCTACAAGCAGGGCCTGCACGACAAGGCGGCCAAAACGGTCGTGGTCAGCACCAATTGAGGCACAGAGGTATCAACCGGAGGTAAGTAAGGGGCAGTGGGTGGTCAGGAGACCGCCCGCTCCCGCACCGGCTCCGGAGCCGGTGCGGCGACCTGGGCCCGTACGGGTTCCTCGGGCGCGGGCTGTTCCACCGCGGCCGGGCGCTTCCCGGGCAGCGGCACCGTCATGGCGACCAGCAGCCCGAGGGCGAGCGCCGCGACGGCGATGATCGCGATCCCCACGCCCGAACTCGTCTGTGACAGCAGCAGCATGGCGAGGGTCGAGAGGATCACGGTGCAGGAACCGTAGGCGAGCTGTGCGGCAGTCGGACGGGGCATGGCCATCATGTCCTCGAAAGTGGGGGTCCACGGGGGTGTCGGCCTGGCATTCCGCCGGCTTCCGGGCGTTCCGCCAAGCGACTCTAACCGGCAGGGTGCCCGACTGGAACGAGCGGTAAGCGTGACCTAATCAACAGGGCCGGAGCACAGGGGGCGCACGGAGTCATGGCGTCCAGGTAGTGGACATATGCGCGCGCCCACCGGACGGTGGCACGTGCCTGCGGGGCGGCGGGCATCGCCTGCCGGGCAACGGATCGGTTGTCCGTTAAATGAACGTCGACTCCGCATAGTGCAATTGACCTGTCCAAGTCAAGGTCTGTCTTTTCTTCTAAACCTCTAGTCAAATGTCGTCACTTGACTACACGCGTTGATCACGCGCGCGCGGACCTTCCACGACCAGGACCCCTTCCTTCCGCGCGCTCGAACGCGGGGGAGGATCTCAAGTGACCAGTAGACCCTGGACGTTCAGAGCCGCCGCCATAGGCGTGGCGCTCGCGGCGGCCACGGCCACCGCCTCCGCATACGGCGTGGCCCAGGCCGACGACGCTTCCGCTCCCAGGTCCACCACCGTGGACCGGCACGACCCGGCGGACCGCCACCACGGCGAGCACGACCTCGACGGTCCTATGACCAAGACCCAGGAGGCGCAGCGTCAGGAGGCCCTGGAGCAGGTCATATCGGGGAAGTCCAAGATCACGAAGCGCGAAGGCTCGAAGGTCGTCCAGCTCAAGAGCAAGAAGGGCGACAGCAAGTACGTCGAGCTCGGCCGTGAGAAGACCGACAAGATCTTCACCATCCTGGTCGAGTTCGGCGACAAGACCAGTGAGTTCGGCGGCACGCCCGGCCCGCTGCACAACCAGATAGCCAAGCCGGACCGCAAGAAGGACAACTCCACGGCCTGGCGGGCGGACTACGACCAGAAGTACTTCGAGAACCTCTACTTCGGCTCCGGCAAAGGCGTCGACTCGGTCAAGACGTACTACGAGAAGCAGTCCTCCGGGCGCTACTCGGTCGAGGGCGAGGTCTCCGACTGGGTCAAGGTCCCCTACAACGAGGCCCGTTACGGCAACAACGCGTGCGGTGACACCAACTGCCCGAGCGTGTGGAACGTCGTCAGCGACGGTCTGAACGCGTGGGTCTCCCAGCAGAAGGCGGCTGGGAAGACCGACGCCGAGATCAAGGCGGACGTCAAGCAGTACGACCAGTGGGACCGCTACGACGGCGACGGCGACGGCGACTTCAACGAGTCGGACGGCTACATCGACCACTTCCAGGTCGTGCACGCCGGCGAGGACGAGTCCGCGGGCGGCGGCGCGCAGGGCGAGGACGCCATCTGGGCCCACCGCTGGTACGCCTTCGGCACCGACGCCGGCGCCACCGGCCCCGAGAACAACAAGCTCGGCGGCGCGAAGATCGGCGACACCGGCATCTGGGTCGGCGACTACACCGTGCAGCCGGAGAACGGCGGACTCGGCGTCTACGCGCACGAGTACGGCCACGACCTCGGTCTGCCGGACCACTACGACACCACCGGCGACGGCGAGAACTCCACCGGCTTCTGGACGCTGATGTCATCGGGCTCCTGGCTCGGCACCGGCAAGAAGGAGATCGGTGACCTGCCGGGCGACATGACCGCCTGGGACAAGCTCCAGCTCGGCTGGCTGAACTACGACAAGGCCAAGGCCGGGGTCGACTCCTGGCACAAGCTTGGCTTGGCCGAGTACAACACCAAGCACAAGCAGGCCCTCGTGGTCGACCTGCCCAAGAAGCGGGTGACCACCGAGCTCGTCACCCCGGCCCAGGGCGCCACCCAGTGGTGGAGCGGAAGCGGTAACAACCTGAAGAACACGCTCGCCCGCTCCGTGGATCTCACGGGCAAGTCCTCGGCGACCCTCAGCCTCGACGGCTGGTGGGACACCGAGAAGAAGTACGACTTCGTCTACACCGAGGTGTCGACCGACGGCGGCGCCAACTGGACGGCGATAGACGGTACGGCGAACGGCAAGCCGATCAGCCGCGACGGCAGCGACAACCCCGCGCTGGACGGTACGGCCGACTCGTACCAGAAGCTCGTTTACCCGCTCGACGCCTACGCGGGCAAGAAGATCGACCTTCGTTTCCGCTACGCGACGGACAGCGGTGTGTCGAAGAAGGGCTTCGCGGCCGACTCGGTGACGGTGACCGCCGACGGCAGCCCCGTCTTCTCCGACAACGCCGAAACTATGGACGCGGCTTGGAAGGCGAACGGCTTCACCCGGATCGGTGGATCCTTCACCGAGGACTACGCGCAGTACTACATCGCCGAGAACCGGCAGTACGTGTCGTACGACAAGACGCTGAAGGTCGGCCCGTACAACTTCGGCTTCTCCAAGACCCGTCCGGACTGGGTGGAGCACTACCCGTACCAGAACGGCCTGTTGATCTGGAAGTGGGACACCTCCCAGGCGGACAACAACACCAGCGTCCACCCGGGCACGGGTCTGCTGCTGCCGGTCGACTCGCACCCGAAGGCGCTGAAGTGGACCGACGGCACGCTGATGCGCAACCGCATCCAGGCCTACGACTCGCCGTTCAGCCGGTACCGCACGGACGGCGTCACGCTTCACAACGCGGACGTCGCGACGCGCATCCCGTCGTCGAAGGGGGTGTCGGTCTTCAACGACCGGGTGAACACCTACTACGACGAGTCGAACAAGACCGGCGGCGTCAAGATCACTGACACCAACACCAAGATCAAGATCATCAAGGAGGCCAAGGACGGCTCGACGATCGAGCTCGAAGTGGGCCCCGCGGCGAAGTAAAACTCGTTTTCCCAGGTCAGAGCGTGATCGGCGGTGACCCCCTGGCGGGTCGCCGCCGATCCGTGTTTAGGTGCGTCCTGTGGTTCTCTTATTGACACCGACCGACACACCGACCGACACGGGGGTATGACCGCATGGCCGCAGGAGGCTTCTGCAAGCTGCCGAACGGCACCGTGGTGGTGGCGCTGAACCTGCCCAGCCCCGCCGCCGACGGCCCCGGCTCCGTCCGCGTACTCGTCCACGCGGCGAACCGCGCCCGAGCCCTGACCAGGCTCCGCAACCTCGGCATGCGCTCCGTCTACCTGCGCGGCAACGCCGCCCCGCCGTCCCCCGACGAGATCACAGCCGTCCTGCACCACCCCGACGGCCTGATATGGCGCACGGCCCCTGACAACGGTGTCGTGGGGAGCCCGGACCTCGCCTTCGAACTGTGGCGCCCGATCAGAGCCCTGCTGCGCCGCCCGACGGCCCAGACCTGACCTCGGGCGCTGCCGCTACCGCTACCGGGCGACCGTGCTACCGGGCTACCGGGTCAATGGACGACCGGCTTGCCGGAAAGCTCCACGCCCGCCTCGCGCAGCTCCTCCAGGGCCCGCTCGGTGGTCTCCTGGGCCACGCCCGCCGTGAGGTCGAGCAGGACATGGGTGCGGAAGCCCTCCTTCGCGGCGTCCAGGGCCGTGGCGCGCACGCAGTGGTCCGTGGCGATGCCGACCACGTCGACCTCGGTGACCTGGCGGGAGCGGAGCCAGTCGGCCAGGGGCGTGCCGTTCTCGTCCGCGCCCTCGAAGCCGCTGTACGCCGCCGCGTACGACCCCTTGTCGAAGACCGCGTCGATGGAGCCGGACGCGACGGCGGGGGCGAAGTTCGGGTGGAAGCCGACACCCTCCGTGCCGGCGACGCAGTGCGCGGGCCAGGAGCGGACGAAGTCGGGGTTGGTGGAGAAGTGGCCGCCGGGGGCGATGTGGTGGTCGCGGGTGGCCACGACGTGCTGGTAGCCGGACCCGGCCGCCTGGCCGATCAGCTCGGTGACGGCGGCAGCCACGTCGGCACCGCCGGCCACCGCGAGGCTGCCCCCCTCGCAGAAGTCGTTCTGCACGTCTACGACGATCAAGGCGCGGCGCATGGTCGGTGTCCTTCGGCTATGAGGTCGGCAAGCCCGGCCGGTGAACTTCCGAGCCTATTGACATGGCGGAGGAGACGGGAGGGGGCACGGCTCGGCGCATCGCGGCACACCGCAATTAGCTACCCGAGGCTCCGTGCGCGTACTCCGTCGGAATGACCGGTTCCCCGCGCGAGAGCTGCGTCGCCGACATCGGGAGCCCCCCGCGCGCCGCCGCGTGCCGGTCACGCGCCGCGTCCAGCGGCTCCCGGGCGACGACCTCGCCGCCCTTGACCAGCTCCACCAGCAGCTGCCGGTCCGCGAGCTCCGCCGGTACCGGCCCGGTGCCGATCACCTCGGCCTCGGCGACGCCGTAGGAGTCCAGTCGCCGCGCGGCCCATTTGCGGCCGCCCACGGACGTCTTGCCCCCGCTGGACTTCTTCGCCACCGGCACCAGCGGCGCGTCCGGATCCGCCGACTCGGCCCGTGCGACCAGCTTGTAGACCATCGAGGACGTCGGGTGCCCGGACCCGGTCACCAGCTGCGTACCGACGCCGTACGCGTCCACGGGCGCCGCCGCCAGCGAGGCGATCGCGTACTCGTCGAGGTCCGAGGTCACGATGATCTTCGTGCCGGTCGCACCCAGTTCGTCCAGCTGCTGCCGCACCCGGTGCGCCACCAGCAGCAGGTCGCCGGAGTCGATCCGCACGGCCCCGAGCCCGGGTCCGGCGACCTCCACGGCGGTGCGGACCGCCTCGGCGACGTCGTACGTGTCCACCAGCAGCGTCGTGCCCCGCCCCAGCGTGTTCACCTGGGCCTGGAAGGCGTCCCGCTCGCTGTCGTGGAGCAGGGTGAAGGCGTGGGCGGAGGTGCCGACGGTGGGGATGCCGTAGCGGAACCCGGCGGCCAGGTCCGAGGTCGTCGCGAAGCCGCCCACGTAGGCGGCGCGGGACGCCGCCACCGCCGCCAGCTCGTGCGTGCGCCGGGCGCCCATCTCGATCAGCGGCCGGTCCCCGGCGGCCGACGCCATGCGCGAGGCGGCCGCGGCGATCGCCGAGTCGTGGTTGAGGATCGACAGGATCACGGTCTCCAGCAGCACACACTCGGCGAAGGTGCCCTCGACCCGCATGATCGGCGAGCCGGGGAAGTACACCTCGCCCTCGGGGTAGCCCCAGATGTCCCCGCTGAAGCGATAGCCGGCGAGCCACTCGAGGGTCTGGCCGCCGACGATCTCCCGCTCGCGCAGGAAGTCCAGGACGCCCGCGTCGAAGCGGAAGTTCTCCACCGCGTCCAGCACCCGCCCGGTGCCCGCCACGACGCCGTAGCGGCGCCCGTTCGGCAGGCGCCGGGTGAAGACCTCGAACACGCTCCGCCGCTCGGCCGTGCCCGCCTCCAAGGCGGCCCGCAGCATCGTCAGCTCGTACTGGTCCGTGAAGAGCGCCGTCGAGGGAACATCCACCGGCAGCCCAAGGTCCGCTGTGTCCATGGTGTGAGAGCGTACCCCCATTTCGTCAGTTTGACGATTTGCAGCAAGGCCCCCGTCTTCCAGGCCCATTTGTGCGACTACCCCCCTCGGGTGGCAGCATGGGCAGTGTGACGTCACCCGCGCCCCTGGAGATCGAACGGACCGAGTCGGCGGAGGAGGTCTTCGCCGTACCGGAGCCGGACCTCCCCTGGGTCACCATCGTCCACAACGACCCGGTCAACCTCATGAGCTATGTGACGTACGTCTTCCAGACGTACTTCGGCTACTCCAAGGACAAGGCCACCAAGCTCATGCTCGACGTCCACCACAAGGGCCGGGCGGTCGTCTCCAGCGGCAGCCGCGAGGAGATGGAACGCGACGTGCAGGCCATGCACGGCTACGGCCTGTGGGCCACCCTCCAGCAGGACCGCAAGTAGCCAGCTCCCCGCCCAGCAGCGAAAAGGCGTTCATGCCCGGAACCTTCGAACCGCTCCCCGGCGGCGGTGCTGCCGTCGCCCTCGACGACGTCGAGATCTCCATCATCCGGTCGCTGGCCGTCCAGCTCCTGGAGCTCATCGGCCCGGGCCCCGCGGAGGACCCCACCGACGACCCGCTCGCCGAGCTGTTCGCGGAAGGCCCGAGCGAGCCGCCCGCCGACCCGGTGCTCAGGCGCCTCTTCCCGGACGCCTACAGCGACCCCGAGGAGCCCGCCTCGCCCCGGGACGCCGAGGAGCAGCGGGCGTACTCCGCCGAGTTCCGCCGCTACACGGAGAACGACCTGCGGGCCGGCAAGCGGGACAACGCCCTCGCGGTGATCCGCTCCCTGGACGCGCTCTCCTCGGCCTCGGCCGGCGAGGGCGGCGCGGTGCTGAAGCTGTCGGTGGAGGAGTCCCAGCGGTGGCTGTCGGCGCTGAACGACCTGCGGCTGGCGATCGGCTCGCGGCTGGAGATCGCCGAGGAGGAGGACACCGACCTCCTCTACCGCCTCCCGGACGAGGACCCGCGCAAGCCGATGGTGATGGCCTACCTGTGGCTGGGTGGACTCCAGGAGACGCTGGTCGGAACCCTTATGCCCTGATCCGTGCCGGTTCTGTGACCGCCGGATGACCGATCGGTGTTCGCTCAGAGGACACTCAAATCCGGATAACGATCCCGTCACCGCGCCCGCCTTCTATGCCGCGTTGGGCTGCGCTTTGTCCGTTTTCCCTGTGCGGTGCGTCACAATCCACCCGAGTGATCAGTGTTGCGACCGTGATAAATCTTCACGATCGCCCGGCCGACACCACCCGAATGTCCGGCCGGGTGCGCCACCGAGCCGGCAACCGCCGGCCAGGCACCACTCCAGCAATCCGGGGGGATCGAGACCCGATCCGAGACCGACGAAGGTCCGGATCGGCATGGAGAAAGGCGCACCACACATGACCTCTGCGCAGGTCGACACGGAAAGCGTGCCCGAAGAGGGGTACGAGCGCGGCCTCGGTAGCCGCCAGGTCCAGATGATCGCCATCGGCGGCGCCATCGGCGTCGGCCTGTTCATGGGTGCCGGCGCGAACATCGCCAAGGCCGGTCCCAGCATCATCCTCATGTACGCCCTCGCGGGCGTCGTCATCTTCTTCATCATGCGGGCGCTGGGCGAGCTGCTCCTCTACCGGCCCGTCTCCGGCTCCTTCGCCGAGTACGCCCGCGAGTTCCTCGGCCCGTTCTTCGGGTTCGTCACGGGCTGGACGTACTGGCTCATGTGGGTGGTCACCGGCATGGCCGAGCTCACGGCCGCCGCGATCTACATCCACTTCTGGTTCCCGGAGATCCCGCAGTGGGTCAGCGCCCTGGTATTCCTCGTGGTGCTCTTCGGCGTCAACCTGATCTCCGTCAAGATCTTCGGCGAGGTCGAGTTCTGGTTCTCGATGATCAAGGTCACCGCCATCATCGGCATGATCGTCATCGGTCTCGGCGTGCTCACCCTCGGCTTCTCCGACGCCGGTGACACCGCCACCGTCTCCAACCTCTGGTCGCACGACGGCTTCTTCCCGAACGGCATCGGCTCCAGCCTGATGACGCTCCAGGGCGTCATGTTCGCCTACCTCGCCGTCGAGCTCGTCGGCGTCACCGCGGGCGAGTCCGAGAACCCCGAGAAGACCCTGCCCAAGGCCATCAACACCCTGCCCTGGCGCATCATCGTCTTCTACGTCGGCGCGCTGCTGGTGATCCTCTCCGTCGTCAAGTGGACCGAGTTCTCCGCCGGTGAGAGCCCGTTCGTCCACGCCTTCGGCGAGATCGGCATCCCGCTCGCCGCGGGCATCGTCAACTTCGTGGTGCTCACCGCGGCCCTGTCGTCCTGCAACTCGGGCATGTACTCCACCGGCCGGATGCTGCGCGACCTCGCCTCCAACAGCGAGGCCCCGCAGGCCTTCGGCAAGCTCAACGCCCGCAAGACGCCCGCCGTCGGCATCACCGTCTCCGTGGCGCTCATGGGCATCGGCGTCGTCCTGAACTACGTCGTCCCGGAGAAGGCGTTCCTCTACGTCACCTCCGTCGCCACCGCGGCCGGCATCTGGACCTGGATGATGATCCTCGTCAGCCACATCCGCTACCGCGCCGCGGTCGACGCGGGCCGGCTGCGCGCCTCGTCCTTCCCCGCCCCCGGCGGAGCGCTCTTCAGCTGGGTCGCGCTCCTCTTCCTCATCGGCGTGACCTGCATGATCGCGTACGACAAGGACGCGCGGGTCTGCCTGTACGTCGCGGCCGGCTGGGCCGTCGCCCTCGGCATCGGCTGGGCGATCCTCAAGAGCCGCAACCCGCAGATCGCCGAGCGCCGCGACGCGGAGTTCGAGAAGGTCGGCTGAGCTCCAGGAAGACCGGCCACGAACCAGGCAGGACGTCCAGCCGCAGGGAGTACTCGTGGCACCCCCTGCGGCTGCCGCTCAGGGCGTCCGGCATATGGGCCGTTCCGTACCAGCCATCGGTACGGAACGGCCCTTCTGCTTATCCTGACGAGCATGCTGACCATCACCCAGGTCCTCGTCGACCAGATCGTCGCCCACGCGCGCAAGGACCACCCCGACGAGGCGTGCGGCGTGATCGCGGGCCCCGCGGGCTCGGACCGCCCCGAGCGCTTCATCCCGATGCTCAACGCGGCCATGTCACCCACGTTCTACGAGTTCGACTCCGGCGACCTGCTCAAGCTCTACCGAGAGATGGACGACCGTGACGAGGAGCCGGTGGTGATCTACCACTCCCACACGGCGACCGAGGCCTACCCCTCCCGCACCGACATCTCGTACGCGAACGAGCCCGGTGCGCACTACGTCCTCGTCTCCACGGCCGACAGCGACGGGGCCGGCGAGTTCCAGTTCCGCTCGTTCCGGATCGTCGAGGGCGAGGTCACGGAGGAGGAGGTCGAGATCGTCGAGGCGTACGGAGCGGGCGCGAACAAGGGCTGAGGGCGTGCTGAACAGGGCGGTCTCACTCTCCGGCCGGAAACCGTCCGCGATGTGGGATCACATTCCAGAACCCGGACCGGGAATCGATACGATGAGCGCATGGTTTCCCACGACGTGAGCGACAAGACGCCGGGCACGCTGCTCGTGGCGCGGCTGCACGTCGACCTGTGCAGGCTCGCCAGCGCCATCTGTTGACGCGACCCCTGCCGCCGTACGGCCGTGAGCCGCGGCGCTGCACACACGCACCACCCCGCTGTTCTTGCGCTGCCGCGCGCCCGACTGACTACTCCCGACAGGAGCCCTGAGCCATGGCCATCGAGGTCCGCATCCCGACCATCCTCCGCCAGTACACCGACGGTCAGAAGGCGGTGGAGGGCAGCGGTGACACCCTCGCCGAGCTGTTCGCCGACCTCGAGTCGCGGCACACCGGCATCCAGGCCCGCATCGTGGACGGCGACCAGCTGCGCCGCTTCGTCAACGTCTACCTGAACGACGAGGACGTGCGCTTCCTCGACGGCATCAACACCAAGCTGACGGACGGCGACAACGTCACGATCCTGCCGGCCGTGGCCGGCGGCATGGTCTGATCACCGATGCGATACGACTCACCCCTGGCCGCGGTCGGCAACACCCCCCTGGTGCGCCTGCCGCGGCTGTCGCCGTCCGCCGACGTCCGTATCTGGGCGAAGCTGGAGGACCGCAACCCGACCGGATCGGTCAAGGACCGCCCGGCCCTGCACATGATCGAGCAGGCGGAGAAGGACGGCCGCCTGACCCCGGGTTGCACCATCCTGGAGCCGACGTCCGGCAACACCGGCATCTCCCTGGCGATGGCGGCGAAGCTCAAGGGCTACCGCATCGTCTGCGTGATGCCGGAGAACACCTCGCGGGAACGGCGCGACCTGCTGGCCATGTGGGGCGCCGAGATCATCTCCTCGCCGGCCGCGGGCGGCTCCAACACCGCCGTGCGCGTCGCCAAGGAACTCTCGGCCGAGCACCCGGACTGGGTGATGCTCTACCAGTACGGCAACCCGGACAACGCGGGCGCCCACTACGCGACGACGGGCCCCGAGATCCTCGCGGACCTGCCCTCCGTCACCCACTTCGTGGCGGGCCTCGGAACCACCGGCACGCTCATGGGTGTGGGCCGTTTCCTGCGCGAGAACAAGCCGGACGTCCAGATCGTCGCGGCCGAACCGCGCTACGACGACCTGGTCTACGGCCTGCGCAACCTCGACGAGGGCTTCGTCCCCGAGCTGTACGACGCGTCGGTCCTCACCAGCCGCTTCTCGGTCGGCTCGGCGGACGCGGTCACCCGCACCCGCGAACTGCTCCAGCAGGAGGGCATTTTCGCCGGCGTCTCCACGGGGGCCGCGCTGCACGCCGCGATCGGCGTCGGCAAGAAGGCCGTCAAGGCCGGCGAGCCGGCCGACATCGTCTTCGTCGTCGCCGACGGCGGCTGGAAGTACCTGTCGACGGGCGTCTACACGGCGGCCACGACGGAGGAGGCCATCGAAACGCTCCAGGGCCAGCTCTGGGCGTGACCCGACGGCACACCACAGGACCAGACGCAGCAGGGCCGGAGTGAGAACTCCGGCCCTTTTGCGTTTCCACGCCGCAGTCACGGCCGCACTCCGGGCGTGGGCCGGTCCCCGGTCTGGGCCGGTCCGGCTTGCTGGACCGCCCTTGGCGGCCGGGGCCCCGCCGGGGCGAAAGTGGCGGCAGACGGCCCGGTCCCCGGCCCGGGGCGGCACGGTCGTCGCACCGGCTGTTCGCGCTCGGCTGCTCGCGCGCGGTCGCCGTGCCTTGCCGTCGCGTCCGCTCTGCGGCATGTCCCCGCGGGGACGCCTGACAGGAGCCCTGACCGACAGCCGGCCAGGTGTCGGGCGGTCGTCCGCTGCCGCGCTGGTGCCGCACCTGCTGTTCCCATGGCTGCGCGGAGGGCGGCTGCCGACGCCGGGACCACCGCTCGGGTCGCGGCGCGAGGCGGCGCGGTCGTCGCGCGCGGCTGACCTGCTTGAGTCCGGTCGTCGCGCCCTGCCACCCGCCCGGGTCCCGGCTGTTGTGCCGGGTCGACCCGCCGGGCGCCGCGCCCCGGTCGTCGCGGTCGGCCGTCGCGCCAGGTCCGGCGGCACGTTTCCGCAGGGACGCCGCGCAGAGCAGCCCGGCCCTAGCCGGCCAGGTACCGCACCTGGTCCCACAGCGCCGGGTCCACCACCCCGATCCGTCGCCGGAAGCCCCACACCGGGACCTCCCGCAGTTCGTGCGTCTCCAGGAAACTCGCGCGGCCCTGGGTGTCGCCGACCGAGCCCGGGGGGAGGGGGATCACGCCGGTGCGCTCGTGCCGGAACCGGGTGGTGATCTTCGCGACGGTCGCCCGCTCCCCGCGCACCGCCAGGACCAGGCACGGCCGGTCCTTCGTGCGGGCCTCGTCCTCGTAGGGGACGTCCGCCCACCAGATCTCCGCCGGCTGCGGCAGCCCCGCCACCGCGGCTCTCCCGGCCGCCGCCCGGCCCCGCCGCGCCGACGACCGCCGCCCCCAGCCGTCGACGAGCGTGGCGACGAGCGCGAGCAGTACCACCGCGGCGAGCGCCAGCCACCAGGACGTGTCCATACTGAGACGTTACCGGCGCCATCCCTCCCCCGCGCCCTTCTCCCGAGGATCACCCCCGGCGCTGCCAGCCGAACCGGTGACACCACAGGTGAGTTCGCCCACAACAGCCCTTGGCGGAGGAGCGACCGGAGGTTTTGCGCCTTACGCTCGACGCACCGCACGACCCCCGACGCCCCTCTCAGACTTATCCCGCCAGCGGAGGTTTCTGCTTCATGAAGCTCACCGTCGTCGGCTGCTCGGGGTCGTTCCCGTCCGCGGAATCGGCCTGCTCGAGCTACCTCGTCGAGGCCGACGGCTTCCGGCTGCTTCTCGACATGGGCAACGGTGCCCTGGGCGAGTTGCAGCGCCACTGCGGTCTCTACGACCTCGACGCGATCTTCCTCAGCCACCTGCACGCCGACCACTGCATCGACATGTGCGCGTACTTCGTCGCGCGCTACTACCGCCACGACGGCGGCCGCTGCGATCCGCTCCCCGTCTTCGGACCGGAAGGCACGGAACACCGGCTGACCACCGCCTACGCGGACACCCCGTCCGCCTCCTCCATGAGCGAGGTCTTCGACTTCCACACGGTCAAGCCGTCCACCTTCGAGATCGGCCCGTTCACGGTGCACACCGAGCGCGTGGCCCACCCCGTGGAGGCGTACGGCATCCGCGTCGAACACGACGGCAAGGTCCTGACGTACTCCGGCGACACCGGCGTGAGCCCCGCCCTGGACGAACTCGCCCGGGACGCCGACCTGTTCCTGTGCGAGGCGGCGTTCACGCACGGCAAGGAGAACATCCCCGACCTGCACCTCAACGGCCGCGAGGCGGGCGAGACGGCGGCCCGGGCAGGTGCCCGGCGCCTGGTCCTCACGCACATCCCGCCGTGGACGGACCCGCAGGCCAACCTGGCCGACGCCCGTGCGGTGTACGACGGTCCGGTGGACCTCGCGGCGCCGCGGCAGACGTACGACGTATGAGCATCTGAGCCCCTGAGCATGAAGAGGCCCCGGAACCGAAGCGGTTCCGGGGCCTTCACCGTGTGCGGGGGGTGCGGGCTACTTCGCCTCCGCCTTCTGAAGCTCCGCGAGTTCCTCGTCGGACTCGCGTCCCGGCGTCGGCAGGTTGAACTTCGTGATCGCGAAGCGGAAGACCACGTAGTAGACCGCCGCGAAGCACAGGCCCACCAGCGCCAGGCCCCACGGGTTGGTCGCGATGCCCAGGTTGAGGAGGAAGTCGATCGCGCCGGCCGAGAAACCGAAACCGTCCCTCATCCCCAGCGCCCAGGTCAGCGCCATCGAGACACCCGTGAGCACGGCGTGGATCGCGTACAGCACCGGGGCGATGAACATGAACGTGAACTCGATCGGCTCGGTGACACCGGTGACGAAGGAGGTCAGCGCGAGCGAGAACATCATGCCGCCGACGACCTTGCGGCGCTCGGGCCGGGCGCAGTGCACGATGGCGAGGCAGGCGGCGGGCAGGGCGAACATCATGATCGGGAAGAAGCCGGTCATGAACTGCCCGGCACTCGGGTCACCGGCCAGGAATCGTGCGATGTCGCCGCTCTTGCCCTCGTAGGAGCCGGCCTGGAGCCAGGGGAAGGAGTTCAGCAGGTGGTGCATGCCCACCGGGATCAGCGCCCGGTTGGCGACGCCGAAGATGCCCGCGCCGACGGCTCCGGAGCCCACCAGCCACTCGCCGAGGTTGTGCAGGGCCGTGCCGAGGACCGGCCATATGTAGCCGAAGACGATGCCGATGGCCAGGCCCGCGAAGGCGGACAGGATCGGGACCAGGCGGCGACCGCCGAAGAAGCCCGCCCAGTCGGGCAGCTTGGTGCGGTAGAAGCGCTGGTAGAGCAGGGCGACGACGAGGCCCATCACCACACCGCCGAGCACCTTGGCGTCCACCGGCGCGTCCGTCATGACGACCTTGCCGTCGACGGCCGTCGCCACCTGGGGCAGATTCGGGTCGGTGAACGTGGCCAGCACGTTCTTGAAGACCAGGTAGCCGACGACGGCCGCGAGAGCCGTCGAGCCGTCCGACTTCTTCGCGAAGCCGATCGCGATGCCCACGGCGAACAGCAGCGGCATGTTGTCGAGGATCGCGTTGCCGCCCGCGCTCATGAAGCCCGCGATCTTGGTGATGAACTCCGGGAACGACTCCCGCCCGAGCATGTCGGTGTTGCCGAGGCGGACCAGGAGCGCGGCGGCCGGCAGTACGGCGACGGGCAGCATGAGGCTGCGGCCGATACGCTGCAGGACCGCCATCACCGCAGACCCCTTCTTCGGGCTCGCGGGCGCGGCTGTGGCTGTGGACATGAACTTCCTCCATGGGGCACGGCGCCGCCCAGGAAGAGTTCGACGGGGGACGGCGGCGTCTCAAAAGGGGAACGCGGTTCACAAGGGCACCGCGCGACCTCCACCGGTGAGTGGTGTAGACCAGTTGTAGCACGGTAGGCCGAACGAGTGGAACCCGCCAATTCCGCCCGCTGCGACGATCACCCCTTGGCGCTGTCCTCGACGTCCTCCTCGGGCTCACGCCCCGGAGTCCTCAGGTCGAACTTCGTGATCGCGAACCGGAAGATCACGTAGTAGAGGAGCGCGAAACCCAGACCGACCGGGACGATCAGCCACGGTCTGCTCGCCAGGTTCCAGTTGATGACGTAGTCGATCAGCCCCGCCGAGAAGCTGAACCCGTCCTTCACCCCCAGCCCCCACGTCACCGCCATCGACACACCCGTCAGCAGCGCGTGCACCGCGTACAGCGCCGGCGCGACGAAGAGGAACGAGTACTCGATCGGCTCGGTGATGCCCGTGACGAACGACGTCAGCGCCACCGACAGCATCAGACCGCCGATCTCCTTGCGCCGGTGCGGCTTCGCACAGTGCGTGATCGCCAGGGCCGCCGCCGGCAGCGCGAACATCATGATCGGGAAGAACCCCGTGGTGAACTGCCCGGCGTCCGGATCCCCCGCCAGGAACATGTTGATGTCACCGTGCACCACCGTGCCGTCCGGCTTGGTGTACGAACCGAACTGGAACCAGATGGGCACGTTCAGGAACTGGTGCAGCCCGATCACCAGCAGCGCCCGGTTCGCCACCCCGAAGACACCCGCGCCCCAGGCGTCCAGGCCGTCCATCCAGTCGCTGAAACTCTCCAGCGCGTCACCGACCGGCGGCCACACCCACAGACACAGCGCCGCGAACGCGATCGCCACGAACGCCATGATGATCGGCACCAGCCGCCGCCCGTTGAAGAACCCCAGCCAGTCCACCAGCCGCGTCCGATGGAACCGCGCCCAGAAGAACGCGGCCAGCAACCCCATCACGATCCCGCCGAACACCCCCGGATTCTGGAACGCGAACGCCGTCACCGCCCGGTCCCCGTCGGTCACCTGGCACCCCACGTTCGGCACCGCCACCGACCCCTCGGGGCAGTCCTCCGGGAACTGCCGCAGCACCGTGAAGTAGACGAGGAACCCCGCCACCGCCGCCAGCGCCGTCGAACCGTCCGACTTCCTCACCATCCCGATCGCAACGCCCACACAGAACAGCAGCGGCAACCCCAGCGAACTGTCCAGCAGCGCCCCGCCCGCCCCCACCATCACCTTCGAGACGTTCGTCCACCCCAGCCCCTCGTCCCCGAACACATCAGGCTGCCCCAGCCGGTTGAGGATGCCCGCCGCCGGCAGCACCGCGATCGGCAGCTGAAGACTGCGGCCCATCTTCTGGAGCCCCTGGAACAGCCGGTTCCAGCGAGCACGGACAGGGCTCACGGCGGCCTCGGCGCCAGCGGGGCTGTCGGCACTCATTCCCGGTCCCTTTGTCGAGAGGCAGGCTCGTGGTGTAGACCAGTCGAACGGACGGTCGCACACTGACGTGACGCCATCCTTCGGCACGCACGACATGACCGCTCGCAAAGTTGGGCCAACTGTGGGTTACTGCGACAAAGCGGTTCGGATCAGGGAGAACGAACATGGCCACCAAGGCTGAGAAGATCGTTGCCGGGCTCGGCGGCATCGACAACATCGAAGAGGTCGAAGGCTGCATCACCCGCCTCCGCACCGAGGTCGTGGACCCCGCCAAGGTCGACGAGGCCGCCCTGAAAGCCGCCGGCGCCCACGGCGTCGTCAAGATGGGCACCGCGATCCAGGTCGTCATCGGCACCGACGCCGACCCCATCGCCGCGGAGATCGAAGACCTGATGTGAAGCGCGGGGATCATCCCGGGCTTCACCCCCTGACAGACCCCGAAGGTCAGTCGTGAGGGCCCCTCCCCACCGCGGGAGGGGCCCCTTCCGTATGTACGGATAGGCTCAGCGGCATGTCTCGAATCGACGGCCGCACCCCCCAGCAACTCCGCCCGATCACCATCGAACGCGGCTGGAGCAAGCACGCCGAAGGCTCCGTCCTCATCGCCTTCGGCGACACCAAGGTCTTCTGCACCGCCTCCGTCACCGAAGGCGTCCCGCGCTGGCGCAAGGGCAGCGGTGAAGGCTGGGTCACCGCCGAATACTCCATGCTGCCCCGCTCCACCAACACCCGCGGCGACCGCGAGTCCGTCAGGGGCCGCATCGGCGGCCGCACCCACGAGATCAGCCGCCTCATCGGCCGCTCCCTCCGAGCCGTCATCGACTACAAGGCCCTCGGAGAGAACACCATCGTCCTCGACTGCGACGTCCTCCAGGCCGACGGCGGCACCCGCACCGCCGCCATCACCGGCGCCTACGTGGCACTGGCCGACGCCGTCGCCTGGGCCCAGCGCAAGAAGCTCATCAAGGCCGGCCGCCAGCCCCTCACCGGCACCGTCAGCGCCGTCTCCGTCGGCATCGTCGGCGGCGTCCCCCTCCTCGACCTCTGCTACGAAGAAGACGTCAAGGCCGACACCGACATGAACGTCGTCTGCACCGGCGACGGCCGCTTCGTCGAGGTCCAGGGCACCGCCGAAGCCGAACCCTTCGCCCGCGACGAACTCAACGCCCTCCTCGACCTCGCCGTCGCCGGCTGCACCGAACTCGCAGCCCACCAGCGCACGGCGCTTGATACCGTCCTCGAAAAGTAAAGGGCGCGCCAAGACAGGTGCTCGGCACGGGCAACCGTGCCGAGCACACTCGCGTCTGAAGGAGTACGGGCGCACGGCTCATCCCTGTGCGTCCGGCCAGCCACACGGGCCGCCCGGCCCGACCGACGAGAGGGACCGTTCCATGGCCGCGAGCCGCCGCCGACGCCGCACCGCCGCCGTCGCCGCCACCCTGGCGGCCGTCGCGCTGACCGCCGGACTCACCACCGGCTGCGCCGCCGTCGACAAGGCACTGGACTGCGTCCAGACCGCCGACGCCATCGCCGACAGCGTCACGGAACTCCAGCAGGCCGTGGACAACGCCGCGAACGACCCGACGCAGCTCGACGAGTCCCTCGACTCCATCGACAAGAACCTCACCAAGATCGGCGACAAGACCGACAACGCGGACGTCAACAAGGCCGTGGACGACCTCAACAAGGCCGTCGGCAACGTCCGTACGGCGGTCAAGAACGGCGACGAGACGCCCGACATCAGCCCGGTCACGGACGCGGCGGGCGAACTGACGAAGGTCTGCACGCCATAACGCTGCGCTGGCTGGGCAGGGCTTCTCGTCTGCCGGGTCTTGTCGGTGGGTTGGTGCGGGTCCGTGGGGGCTGGCCGCGCAGTTCCCCGCGCCCCTGACGGGGCGCGCACGTCCCGGGCCCGGCAATACTGGGGGCCATGAGTCGTCTGATCCTCGCCACCCGCAACGCCGGAAAGATCACCGAACTGCGCGCGATCCTCGCCGAAGCCGGGCTGCCCCACGAACTCGTCGGGGCCGACGCCTACCCGGACATCCCCGACGTCAAGGAAACCGGCGTCACCTTCGCGGAGAACGCCCTGCTGAAGGCCCACGCCCTGGCCTCGGCGACAGGCCTCCCGGCCGTCGCCGACGACTCGGGCCTCTGCGTCGACGTCCTCAACGGCGCCCCCGGCATCTTCTCCGCCCGCTGGTCCGGCCGCCACGGCGACGACAAGGCCAACCTGGACCTCCTCCTCGCCCAGCTCTCCGACATCGCCGAAGAACACCGCGGCGCCCACTTCGCCTGCGCGGCGGCCCTGGCCCTGCCGGACGGCACGGAGCGGGTGGTGGAAGGCCAACTGCGGGGCGTCCTACGCCACGAGCCGACGGGTACGGGCGGCTTCGGCTACGACCCGATCCTCCAGCCGGAGGGCGAGACACGGACCTGCGCGCAGCTGACGCCGCAGGAGAAGAACGCGATCAGCCATCGGGGGAAGGCGTTCAGGGCGCTGGTGCCGGTGGTGCGGGAGCTACTCGGCTGAGTGATCAGCCCCGCGCCTTCGACTCGAAGGCGCGGGGCTGGTTCTCTGTGTACGCCCGGTCGGATTCGAACCGACAGACACGACCACCTAAAGATCGCCGCTCAGCCGTTGGCGTACGGGCGCCCGACAGATTTCTACTCTACTGGGCGAGATTATGTCGTCGCCGCCCGCCTCGACACCAGGTCGTCGTGATGGCGTGGCAGTTGGGGCACAACAACCGCAGGTTCTCCAGCCGGTCGTCGCTCCAGTCGCCGTTGATGTGATCCACCTCCAGCGTCATGGGCTTGCCGAGCCACTCGGGGCCGACCCCGCAGTCCGCGCACTCGTCCGGTACGCCCATCTCCTGGAGTGCCCGACGCAGCACAACCGTGCGGGTCCGACGCGCGCCGTCGTGCTTGACCAGGACGTGCTCAGGACGTCTGGCCAGAGCCGGACGGGACTTCCCGCGCTGGTGGGCCTGGCCAAGGAAGTGCTCGGTGGTGAGCTGGTCCTCGGCGATCCACCGGTGCAGATGCGCGCGCTGGGTGCCACTGCCCTCGCGGTCCAGGCGGCGAAGCACCTCGGCGATGGAGACGGACTCGGCGACCGCGACACGCAGTTCCTCGGGGGTGGGCCGGGCCCGGCGGCTGCTCATGAGGCAGGCCCCCGCACGCGTCGTTTGGCACGTCCTCGGTAATTGTCCGTCGTCGAATGGCAGTTGGGGCACAGGAACCGCAGGTTCTCGATCCGGTTGTCCCTCCAGTTGCCGTTGATGTGATCGACCTCCAGGGGAAGCGGGCGTCCCCGCCAGACCGCCTCCATGCCGCACAGGGCGCACCGCTCGGCTACGCCGGAAGCCGTCATCGCCCACCTGAGGCGGTCGCTCGGAACACGCCGGGCGCGATCGGCCGGCTGCTCGACGAGGAAGGCCTCCGGGGTCCGCGGACGCCAGGGCTTCCCACGCCTCGTGGGCATCTGGAAGTGCGACGTGTCGATCCCGTATGCCTTGATCCGGCGGCTGATGTGCGTGTGATGCCCGCCCACCACCTCGAGCCCGAGGTACCGCAGGACCTCGCCCATGTTCGTCGACGCCGCGACCGCTCGCTCAAGGACGTCTCTCGTCCACTTCAACCCCTCCCGCTCGAAGTGCGAGACATCCACCCCCAGCTTCTTCATCCGCTCATACACGTACCGCCGCGCCGAACTCTTCGGATCCACCCCCAACCGCACCAACGCCTCCGACAACGTCCGCGCCCCCCGTGCCGCCTCCTCCAGCCGCTCCCTGGTGTACGCACTCGCCCCCATCGAGCCCCTCCGTCACTCCGTCTCCCGACCACTCGTTCGGGATCTCGCACGGAGTAACGAACCGTTGATCGGACGGTCACGCCCGAATGGCCCTTATCACAGGTGCCGGGCTTTTGGTGAAACAGAGAGGCCGAAATGCTGCGGTCGGTCTCGCCGGAGCTGGTAGGTCAGGAGGTCTGGATCACCTGTCACTTGTCGTCGTCCGAGCCGGATCGGGGTGCGGTCGGCGTTGCGAGTGCGATGCCGGACCGGCGAGAGGTGTCGAGGCTCCGGCTGTACGGTCCGCCTTCCCGGCCGGGTGCGCTGAGAGGCCCTTTCCACAGGTCGTAAGGCCTTGAATCGCTCTCGTGCGAAGAACCGCACGCTCGTCGAGCAGGCCGACACCACCCGCAGAGCTCGACGGCCCCTTCGCTGTCGCAGTGCTCGACCACCCGGATCGCCGCATCCGTGCAGGTCGTCCACACCTTGCACCTCGTCAGCTCAGACCGGCGGTGCGAGGCACGAAATGTTTACGTCACATTGACTGAAAGATCATCTGTTCGATAGCTTCCACGCCTCGCCTGATGTGGACAGGCCTCGTGGGGGGCCGTATCAGGTGGGGGATTCGGAGTTCCCGCATGTCGGGCAGATCCTCCAAGCGCGCAGCCGCCGTGGTCGCCATGGCGTCAGCCTTCACCCTCGCGTTGTCCTCTGGTGCCTGGGCCAACTGGTCGAGCAGCATCAACTCGTGGACGGACGGCGGCGGGAGCAACGGGCAGTCCCGCTACTGGGCGGACCAGAGCTACTCGGAGATCATCTTCAAGGGTTGTTCCGTGCAGGGCGGCAGCAAGACCACCGGGGTCGAGCTGTGGGACTACGACGCGCTGTCGTCCAACGACTTCTACGGTGAGAAGACGTTCACCAACTGCTTCAACGGCACGAGCTACGCGAGCCGGGGCGAGTACAACGGCCTGCCCGAGGAGTCGGACTACTTCTTCCAGCTCGACAACGTCGGCGGCGGAAGCAACGCGTGCTGCCTGCTGTGGGCGACCTACGCGGGAGTCGACACCACTCTCGCCGATTCCTGATCAGTGATCTGCAGCGTGGGGGGGGGGGGGGGGGGGGGGGCCCCCCCCCCCCCCCGGGGCGCCCCCCCCCCCCCCCCCCACAAAACCACCCCCCCCCCCCCCCCAACCCCAACCCGCCCGGGGGGCGGGGCGGGCCCCCGGCGGG